>JAJPHH010000201.1 GCA_021325385.1 Alphaproteobacteria bacterium | reverse complement strand
TCGCCCGAGCCGCTATGGATGAGCAGCCCGTCGGAATCGTGCAATTCGTTGCGAAAATCGTCGGCGATGCGGTGATCGTTCTTGCCGAGCAGGAACATCGAGGAGAGCGGCGCGATGTTGAGCGTCTGGATTTCGCGCCGCGCGAACACCGTGGCCGTGACTTCGACGGTCGTCTCCTGCGCCGGATAGACTTCGAAGCGAAACGCGCCGGTCGCCGATTCGCTGTCGAGCAGGCCGTAGATCACGGCGCGCTGCGCGTCGCGCTCGGGCGTCTCGATCCAGAATTCGCGGAAGAACGGAAACTCCTCGGTCTGGCCGACGGCGGTGTTGACGCCGAGGCTGCGCGCCGACAGGCCGTAGCGTTGGGCGCGGCCGAGAAAGCGGAAATAGCTCGCGCCGAGAAAGGCGATCACCTCGTCCATGACTTTCGGCGAATTCAGCGGGTAGTGCAGGCGAAAGCCGGCAAAGCCGAGATTGATCGGCAGGTTGGGGTCAAGCTTGTTGCGGCCGTAATCGAAAAGATTGGCGGCGTAGGGGATCGGCGCCGGAATGCCGTCGCGCAGGATGTTGATCGTCACCGGCCGCTTGTAAAGATGGCCGAGATGGAACAGTTGCAGCCGGAACGGGCCGCCGCTATCGGCGAAGAAGGCCTTCTCAGGACGAAAGCGAATGTCGCGCCAAGCGTCGAAATCGAGATGGGCGAGGCCGTCGGGCAGCGGCGGAATGCGCGAATCGAACGGCGCTGCGGCCAGATCGCGCGCCTTCTTGACGACGTCGTCATAGCCGAAATGCGGCGCGGCGGCCGGGCCGGCGGCGGGGGGCGGGTTCTGCTGCGCAAAGGCGGGCATGGTCCAACGCGTTGCCGAAGCGCTGATCACGGCGACGAGCAGCGCTCGGCGATTGAGAGGCGGCATAGGGTCCAACAGAAGGAGCGAACCGGCGACCTATAGCGGGCGGTCCAACGACTCGGCAACAGCAAAGCTCGGCAGAACCGCCATGCGCGAAACGCGTTTACCGGGGTACGACGATCAGGGCGCGAGCGGGCCGCGACCGGCCCCCGCGCGAACCTCGACGCCGAAGCTGAGATTGTTGGTGATCGCGTAATCGAAGCCTGCGCCGACCACGCCGAAAGCGCGCAGGTCGCCGCCGGGCGCGAACAGCGCGTTCATCGAATTGGCGGCGCCGGTATAGGCGGGCACGCCGAAAGCGCTGGACTTGGCGAAGACCACGCCGGCGGTGACATAAGGCATGAACCGGCCCATATCGTAGCCGACTTTGGCGCTGGCCTCGGCGAAATTGAAGCCGCGAGCGGGGCCGCTGGCGAACAGGAAGGGCTCGTAGCCGGCCGAGCCCTGAACGCCGATCACGAGATTGTTCGGCAACTCGCGATTGTAGCCGGCGAAAGCCGCGCCGCCAAAGCCCGGCTTCGAGCCCTTGGCGAAAGCCGCGGTGATCTCGCTGCCGACATAGAATCCGGCCCAGGGCGAAGGGGCTTCAGGGTCCAAGGCGAGCGACGGCAGGCTCGGCGGGGCGGGCGTCGCAGCGCTTTGCGCCTGGGCTCCGCCGCCGGCCCATAGGGCGGCTAAAGCGGTCAGCGCGACCAGGGATTTCAGCGCCATGAGCCCCTCGTTCCTGTCACTCGAGCCACATAATCAGCAACGAAGTGCGGCGTCAAAGCGGCGGGCGCGTCCCGCCGGGCGACGCAGGCGGCGAAGCCGATCGGTTCGGCGGCTTGCCAAGCGAGCGGCGCAGACAAAGAATGCCGGGCGTCGACAGAGCGCGGCGGGAGGAGCGAAGCGAGACGATGGCGGAGCGGAGCGCGACCGACGGACCTGTCCTTCTTGGCGTCGATGTCGGCACGCAATCGATTCGGGTCCTCGCCTTCACGGCGGACGGGCGGCACCTGGCGACGGCGAGCCGGCCGACGCCGAGCCGGCCTTGGGGCGAAAGCGGCGTCGATTACGATCCCGACGCGCTGTTCGCGGCCGTCGAGACCTGCCTTCGCGAGATTGTGAACAAGCTGCCCTCCGGCGCGCCGGTCGCCGGCCTCGCCGTCGCCAGCGTCGGCGAGACCGCGGTGCTTGTCGATGCCGACGGCCGCGCCGCCGCGCCGGCCATCGCCTGGTTCGATCGCCGCACCGAGCAGGCGGCGAAAGCGATCGAAGCGCGGATCGGCGCCGCCCGGCTGTTCGAACTCACCGGTCATCGGCTCGATCCGACCCTCGGTCTCTGCAAGCTCTGGTGGATGCGCGAGCATTGGCCCGAAGCTTTCAGCCGCGCGCGGCGTGTTTTGAATGTCGCCGACTGGATCGCCTTCCGCCTCAGCGGCGTCGCGGCGACGGACTTCACCCTCGCCTCGCGCACGCTGGCGCTCGACCTGAGGGCGCGGACATGGTCGGCGGAAATCCTCGAAGCGTTGGGCTTGGACGCCCGTTTGTACGCCCCGCTGAAACCGAACGGCGCGCCGCTCGGTCCGGTACGATCCGATCTCGCCGCCGCGCTCGGCTTCGCCAAGCCGCCGATCGTCGGCGTCGGCGGCCATGATCATCTCTGCGGCTTGTTCGCGGCGGGGGCGGCGCGGCCCGGCGCGCTGCTCGACAGTATGGGCACGGCCGAGGCGATCTTGCGCGCGACGGATAGGCCGCTGATCGACGCGCGCGTCGATGCGCACGGCTTGATCCAAGGCGCGATCGCGACGAACCGCGATCTCTTCTACCTAGGCGGCGCGATCTATAGTTCCGGCGGCGCGGTCGAGTGGCTGCGCTCGCTGTTCGGCGGCGCGGCCCATGACGCGCTGATCGCCGAGGCGCGCGCCGTTCCGCCCGGCGCCGGCGGCGCCGTGTTCCTGCCCCATCTCGCTTATGCCGGCGCGCCGGAGCCGGACGCGGAGGCGCGCGGCGCTTTCGTCGGCCTGAGGGCCGAGGCCAATCGCGCCTCGCTCTACCGCGCGACGCTGGAAGGCTTGGCGCTGCAGATGCGGCGGATGAGCGAGGCAATCGCGGCGCTGCCCGGCGTCGGACGCGCCAGCGAAATCCGCGTCATCGGCGGCAGCTCGCGCAATCCGCTGTTTCTGTCGATCAAGGCGAGCGTGCTGGGCGAGCCGATCCTGGCCATGGACGAGGCGGAATCGACCGCCCTCGGCGCGGCCCTGCTTGGCGGCCTCGCGGCCGGCCTTTGGCCTGATCTCGACCATGCCGTGGCCGGGCTCGAACGCCGGTTTCATGTCGTCGAGCCTGAGCGGATTTGGATCGATGTCTACGCCGAGCTTTATGAGAAAGTTTTCCGCGTCTTGCAGGGCGAGCTCAAGACCGCCAATCATCAGATCGCCATGCTCGAGGCCAAGTCCGCCGCGCGCGGCCGGACACGATGATGGACCAACCGACCGCGGCGCTCGGCGCGCCGGACCGCGTCGCGCGCGGCTACGCCGCCGCCTCTTCGGGCTCGCGCGTATAATTCAAGATCGGTCCGAGCCAGCGTTCGACATCGCGGACATCCATGCCCTTGCGCCGCGCATAGTCCTCGACCTGGTCGCGCTCGACCTTGGCGACGCCGAAATAACGCGCCTCGGGATGGGCGATGTAGAGGCCGGAGACGGACGAGCCCGGCCACATCGCGTAGCTTTCGGTCAGCTTGACGCCGATGCGGCGCTCGGCGTCGAGCAAGCGGAACAGCGTCGCCTTCTCGGTGTGATCGGGCTGGGCCGGATAGCCGGGGGCGGGGCGGATGCCGCGATAGGGCTCGCCGATCAGTTCGTCCGGCGCGAACGCCTCGTCAGGCGCATAGGCCCAAAATTCGCGACGCACGCGTTGGTGCATCGCCTCGGCGAAAGCTTCGGCGAAACGGTCGGCCAGCGCTTTGATCAGGATCGAGGAATAATCGTCGTTGGCCCGAGCGAAACGGTCGGCGATCGCTTCCTCTTCGATACCGGCGGTGACGACAAAGCCGCCGACATAATCGCGCTTGCCGCTCGAGACCGGCGCGACGAAATCAGACAGAGCGAGCGTCGGCCGGCCGTCGCGCTTGGTCAATTGCTGGCGCAAGGTGAAGAAGGTCGCGCGCTCGCGCGCCCTCGTCTCGTCGGTGAACAGGCGGATATCGTCGTCGACGGCGCCGGCCGGCCAGAAACCGATCACCGCTTTCGGCTTGAACCATTGGCCTTCGATGATCCGCGCCAGCATCGCTTGCGCGTCTTCGAATAATTGCCGCGCCGCCTCGCCCTGTTTCTCGTCCTGGAGAATCGCCGGATAGCGGCCCTTCAAGTCCCAGGTCTGGAAGAACGGCGTCCAATCAATATAGCGCGCGAGCTCGGCAAGATCGTAGTCCTGGAACAAGCGCGTTCCGAGGAAAGTCGGGACCGGCGGCTCGTAGCTCGCCCAATCGGCCTTGAAGCCGGCCTCGCGCGCCTTGGCGAGGCTCAGGCGCTGCTTCTCGGCTTCGCTGCGCGCATGCGCGTCGGCGACTTTCCGGTACTCGGCGCGCATGGTCTCGATATAGCTGGCGCGCGCTTCCGGCGAGAGGAGGGACGAGACAACGCCGACGGCGCGGCTGGCGTCGACCACGTAAACCGCCTGACCGCGCTTGTAGCGCGGATGGATCTTCACCGCGGTATGGACGCGGCTCGTCGTCGCGCCGCCGATCAGCAGCGGCAGGTCGAAGCCTTCGCGCTCCATCTCCGCGGCGACATGGGCCATTTCGTCCAGCGAGGGCGTGATCAGGCCGGAAAGGCCGACAATATCGACCTTTCTCTCGCGCGCGGTTTCGAGGATCTTGGTCGAAGGCGTCATCACGCCGAGATCGATCACTTCGTAATTGTTGCAGGCGAGGACGACGCCGACAATGTTCTTGCCGATATCGTGCACGTCGCCCTTGACGGTGGCTAGCAAAACGCGGCCGGCGCTCTGGCGCTCGGTCCCGCCGCTCGCTTTCTCGGCCTCCATGAACGGGAGGAGCCGCGCCACCGCTTGCTTCATGACCCGGGCGGACTTGACCACTTGCGGCAGAAACATCTTGCCCGAGCCGAAGAGGTCGCCGACCACGTTCATGCCGGCCATAAGCGGACCTTCGATCACGTCGAGGGCGCGCGCCGCGCCGAGGCGCGCCTCGTCCGTGTCGGCGTCGATGAAATCGGTAATGCCGTTGACCAGCGCATGTTCGAGGCGTTTCTCGACGGGCGCGTCGCGCCATGACAAGTCCTGCTCGCGCGCGGCCTTGCCCGCGCCCTTGTAGCGTTCGGCCAAGGCGAGAAGCCGCTCGGTCGCGTCCTTGCGGCGATTGAGCACCACGTCCTCGCAAGCCTCGCGCAATTCGGGCTCGATCGATTCGTACACCGCGAGCTGGCCGGCATTGACGATGCCCATATCCATGCCGGCTTGGATCGCATGGTACAGAAAGACCGCGTGCATCGCCTCGCGCACCGGCTCGTTGCCGCGGAACGAGAAGGAAAGGTTCGAGACGCCCCCCGAAACGTGCACATGCGGCAGGCTCGCGCGAATTCGCCGCGCCGCCTCGATAAAGGCGACGCCGTAGGCGTCGTGCTCCTCGATGCCGGTCGCGATCGCGAAAATGTTCGGATCGAAAACGATGTCCTCGGGCGGGAAGCCGACCTTTTCGGTGAGCAGCTTATGGGCGCGTTGGCAGATTGCGACCTTCCGCTCCAGCGTATCGGCTTGACCCTGCTCGTCGAAGGCCATCACGACGACGGCGGCGCCATAGGCGCGCACGCGCCGGGCTTGCACGAGGAAAGCCTCTTCGCCCTCCTTCATCGAAATCGAATTGACCAGCGGCTTGCCCTGCACGCATTTGAGGCCGGCCTCGATGACCGAGAATTTGGACGAATCGATCATCACCGGCACGCGGGCGATGTCGGGCTCGGCGGCGACCAGGTTCAGGAACTCGGCCATCGCCTTCTCGCCGTCGATCAAGCCCTCGTCCATATTGACGTCGATGACCTGCGCGCCATTGGCGACCTGATCGCGCGCCACGGCGAGCGCGCCGGCGAAGTCGCCGGCCGTGATCAACTTGCGGAATTTGGCCGAGCCGGTGACGTTGGTCCGCTCGCCGATATTGACGAAGGGAATGTCAGGCGTGAGCGTGAACGGCTCCAGGCCGGAAAGGCGCATGTAGGTCGGCGGTTGCGGAACAGCGCGCGGCGCCTTGCCGCGCACGGCTTCCGCGATCGCCTTGATGTGTTCGGGCGTCGAGCCGCAGCAGCCGCCGACAATGTTGACGAGCCCGTCCGCCGCGAAGCTCTCGAGTTGAGCGGCCATCGTCTCCGGACTCTCGTCGTACTGGCCGAAGGCGTTGGGCAAGCCAGCGTTCGGATAGGCGCAGACCAGCGTGTCGGCGATCTCGGCGATCTCGGCAAGGTGCGGGCGCATCGCGCTCGCGCCGAGCGCGCAATTGAGGCCGATCGAGAGGGGCGCGGCGTGGCGCACCGAGTGCCAGAACGCGGTCGGCGTCTGGCCCGAAAGGGTGCGGCCGGAAAGATCGGTGATCGTGCCGGAAATCATCAGCGGCAGGTCGACGCCCTTCTCGGCGAAGACTTCCCGGGCGGCGAAAATCGCCGCCTTGGCGTTGAGCGTGTCGAAAATGGTCTCGATCAGGATGAGGTCGGCGCCGCCGTCGATCAGGCCGCGCACCTGCTCGGCATAGGCGAGGCGCAGATCGTCGAACGTGACGGCGCGGAAGCCCGGATTATTGACGTCGGGCGAGATCGACGCGGTGCGGTTGGTCGGCCCGAGGGCGCCGGCGACGAAGCGGCGGCGGCCGTCTTGGCCCTGCGCTTTGAGAACCGCCCGCTTGGCGAGCCGCGCGCCGTCGCGATTCAGTTCGTAGACAGCCTCCTGCATCTGATAGTCGGCCTGGGCGATCGAGGTCGAAGAGAAGGTGTTCGTCTCGATAATGTCCGCCCCGGCCAGCGCGTAGGCGAGGTGGATCGCCTCGACCGCGTCGGGCTGGGTCAGGGTCAGAAGGTCGTTATTGCCGCGCAGCAGGCAATCGCAATTCGCGAAACGGTCGCCGCGGAAATGCGCCTCCTCGAAGCCGAGCCCCTGGATTTGCGTGCCCATCGCGCCGTCAATGACGAGGATGCGCTCGCGGGCGGCCGCAGCGAGGGCGGCGCGGACATCCGCGCCGTCCGCGGGGGCCAGAGCCTCATTGAAAAGCGCGTCGAGGGGCATGGACATGGTCATCAGGCTGCGCTCCGCTGGGTGCCCGACTTAATGACATAAAGATATGTTTATATCAAGGAGCAGGCGGGTGCTGTCCACGGCTCGGAAGTCAGGTTAACGGCGGTTTGGTGGATTTTTGAATTGACGGAAGGGACGTGATTCGGTGGGCGCAGTGATTCGGCAGGGAGCGCGATCATGGCCGC
>JAJPHH010000066.1 GCA_021325385.1 Alphaproteobacteria bacterium | reverse complement strand
CCCCAGTCGCCATTCAAAAGCGATTCGTGAGTCATCCCACCTTGAATCACGGACCAACCCATGGTCCAAGAACTTTTTAACGCCTATGCGCTTGCGCGGGAATGACAGGTTTAGACTAGCGAGCCGGTCAAGCCTTCGCCGATAGGCGAGGCGATGGCTCGTCCGCGCCGGCGCTCGACTCCATCAGCACCCGCTGCAGGGCTTCGCGGTCGAACGGCTTCTGGAGAACCGGCGCGTATCTGAATCTTGGATCGACATGCTCGTTGTCGTAGCCGGTCAGAAACACGAATTGGACGCCGCGATCGGCGAGGATCTCCGCCGCGGGATAGACAAGCTCCTGGCCGAGATTGATGTCGAGCAGGGCCAGATCGACGTTTTCCTCCTTCGCCGCCTCGGCGGCCGACGAAAGGGTTCTATGGGGACCGAAGACGACGCAGCCAAGGTCTTCGAGAACGTCCTGCATCATCATCGCGACCAGCGCTTCGTCTTCGACGAGCAGGACCCGCAAATCGATGAATTTTTTCGCCGCCGGCGGGCTTTCAGCAGGGCCGTCCTTCGCCCGCTGAGAGAGCCGGGTCGAGGCGATCGCCGCTTCGCGCAGCGGCACCACGATGTCGCAGCGCAACCCGCCCGGCGTCCATTCGAAATTCGCCTTGCCGCCGAGCTGCTGCTCGACGCTGGTCGAGATCAATTTGAGGCCGAAGCCTTGCGAGGCGAAGGGTTCGCTCAGGCGGACCCCGCTCTCCCGCCACAGCACCGCCAGGCGTCCGGCGCGCAATTCCCAAGTCACTGTCAGCGCGCCCTCGTTGTTGGACAACGCGCCGTATTTCGCCGCATTGGTCGCCAGTTCGTGTAAGGATAAGGCCAAGGTCTGCGCCGTGATCGGCTGCAGGGAGACGGGCGGGCCGATCGCGACAATGCGGTCGCCGTGCTCGGCTCGGTAGGGGGCGAGTTCGTCGTTGACGAGCATGTCGAAATCGGCGCCGCGCCATCTCGATTCCGACAGAAGCGTATGCGCTCGCGCCAGGGCCATGATGCGGCCTTCGACCGTGCTCTTATAGTCGCTGATCGAGCTGGCCCGGGTCAGGCGAACGATCGCTTGAATGATCGCCAGCGCGTTTCTCGCCCGGTGGTCGACCTCGCGGGCGAGCAGCGACTGGCGCTCTTCCGCCTGTTTGCGCTCGGTTATGTCGACGATGATCCCGCCGATTCTGACGATCCGGCCTCTGTCGTCGAACGCCGCCGTCGCCGTCCCCATGCACCAGCGCAACTCGCCGTCCGGCCGCCGGATCCGGAATTCGGCCTGGAAGGTCGTATCGTCCTTGGACAGCGCCCTCACAGCGGCTTGCAGGCTTCGGAAGTCGTCCGGATTGATCAGTTTGCGAACGCCGTCGACGGCGATCGGGAACGTGGCCGGGTCAATCCCGAGGATCCGGCATTGGCCCTCGTCGAATCTCAGATCGCCCTTCGCGACGTCGTAATCCCAAGAGCCCATCTGGCCGGCGGCGAGGGCCATGGTGCGCCGCTTTTCGCTCTGCAGCAGCAAGGCGTTGGAGGAGGCGAGGTCGGCCGTACGGTCGGCGACGCGCCGCTCGAGCTCGGCGTTGAGGCGCTCGAGCTGCCGCGTCTTGCGATGCAGCTCGGCGAAAATCTTCACCTTGGCGCGCAGGACTTCCGGGATGACCGGCACCGGAACGTAATCGACCGCGCCCATCTCGTAGCCGCGCAGCCGGTCGACGTCGGACATCAGGATGGCGGAGATGAAGATGATCGCGGTCTTTTCGAACCGCGGATGCTCCCGGATCATCGCCGCCAGTTGAAATCCGTCCAATTCCGGCATGCAAACGTCGATGAGGACGACGGCGACGTCGTTCTTCAACAATTGTTCGAGCGCCTGGCGGCCAGACGAAGCCTTGAGGAGATTCACGTCGAGGTCGCGCAGGATCACCTCGTACGACATCAGCTTAGCCGGCTGATCGTCGACCAAAAGGACGTTGACTTTGTCCGTCTGCGTCATCGTTTCGCTCGCCTACCGATGGAGCCACATCCGCAGGGCGGTAAGAAGTTGCTCGGTATTGACGGGCTTGGCGAGATAGTCCGACGCGCCCGCTTCGAGGCACTTCTCGCGATCCCCCTTCATCGCCTTGGCCGTCAGAGCGATGATCGGCAGACGCCGATGGGCCGCATTTTGACGAATTCGTTCGATCGTCTGGTAGCCGTCCATTTCCGGCATCATGATGTCCATCAACACGATGGCCAGATTCGGCGTGTTCTCGACCAGCTCGATCGCTTCGCGGCCGGAGGTCGTCGTCAGGACCTTCATGCCGCGACGCTCCAATAGGCTGCTCAGCGCGAAGATGTTGCGCGAGTCGTCGTCGACGAGCAGAACCGTGCGGCCGACAAGGTCCTCGTCGGAGCTGTTCAGCCGCTCGAGCATTTTTTGCTTCTCGGCGGGCAGGTCGGTGACGACGCGGTGCAGGAAGAGGGCGGTCTCGTCGAGCAGGCGCTCCGGCGATTCGACGCCCTTGACGACGATCGAGCGCGCCATGACGTGGAGTTGCGCGTCCTCCTCGGCCGACAATTCCCTCCCGGTGAACACGACGACCGGCACGTCGGCCAATCTGGCGTCGGCCCGCATGCGCTCCAGAACCTCGAACCCGGACATGTCGGGCAGGCGCAGGTCGAGAACCACGCAATCGAAAGACTGGTCGCCGAGCGCTTCGAGAGCGTCTGCGCCGCGGGCGGAATTGACGATCTCGATATCGTCATGGCCGAGCAGCTCGCCGATGCTCAATTGCTCGGCCTCGTTATCCTCGACGACGAGCAAGCGCTTGCGGCGCGGCTTCGAGAATTCGCGGATTCTCGACAACGCCTCGGCGAGGCCCTCGCTGGTCGTCGGCTTGGTGACGAACGAGAACGCGCCGCGGGCGAGGCCATGCTGGCGGTCCTCGTCAAGCGTGGCGATCTGGACGGGGATGTGTCGCGTCAGCGGGTTCTTCTTGAGCTGGCTGAGCACGTTCCAGCCCAGCATGTCGGGCAGGAACACGTCCAGCGACACCGCCGTCGGCTGGTACTGCTTGGCGAGGTCGAGCGCGTCGACGCCGCGCTGGGCGATGAGCACCTTGAAGCCCTTGTCGCGGGCAAGGTCCGCCATGATCCGCGCATAATGCGGATCGTCTTCGACGATGAGCAGAATGGCGTCGCCCGGCTCGATCGACAGGCGATCGTCGGCGATCAACTCGACCGCATGCTCCTGAGCGGCGCGCAGAGCGGTCTTGGTCGGCTCGATGGCCGGCGGCGGCGCGGCGGCGCGGCTGGCGTTGGCCGGGCCGACATATTTCAGCGGCAGGTAGAGCGTGAACGTGCTGCCGACGTCCGGCGCGCTGCGCAGATGGATCTCGCCGCCGAGCAATTGCGACAATTCGCGGCTGATCGCCAGGCCAAGGCCGGTGCCGCCATATTTGCGGCTGGTGCTTGAATCGGCTTGTTGGAACGCCTCGAAAATCAGCTTCTGCTTCTCCGCCGGAATGCCGATGCCGGTGTCGGACACTTCGAAAGCGACGACGCCCTGGGCTTGGCTGAGCACCGGATGATCCGGCGACCAGCCGCCGCGCGCCGCCATAACATTGAGCTTCACGCCGCCTTGCGCGGTGAATTTGAAGGCGTTCGACAGGAGATTTTTGAGCACCTGTTGGAGACGTTTGGAATCGGTGACGATGCTGCGCCCGAGCGCGGGGTCGAGCGTCGTCTCGAAGGCCAGTCTGCGGTTCTCCGCCTCGTGGCGGAACGGGCGGCTGACCATGTCGATGAGGTTGCCGAAGAAGATTTCCTCCGCGTCGACCGTGACCGTTCCGGACTCGATCTTCGACAGATCGAGAATGTCGCTGATCAGGTTCAAGAGGTCGGTGCCGGCCGCATGAATGGTGCGGGCGAATTCGACCTGTTTGGGCGTGAGGTTGGCGTCGGGATTGTCGGCGAGCTGCTGGCCAAGGATGAGGATCGAGTTGAGCGGCGTGCGCAGTTCGTGCGACATGTTGGCGAGGAATTCGGATTTGTATTTCGAGGTCAGCGCGAGCTCGGTCGCCTTCTCCTCCAAGGCGCGGCGGGCTTGTTCGATTTCCTGGTTCTTTCGCTCGACCTCGACGTTGCGCTCGGCGAGCTGCTGCGCTTTTTGCTCGAGCTGTTCGTTGGTCTGCTGAAGCTCGCGCTGCTGCGCCTGCAATTCGCCGGCGAGCTGCTGCGATTGTTTGAGGAAGCCTTCGGTCTGCATCGTCGCTTCGATACTGTTCAGGACGATGCCGATATTGGTGGTCAGCTGTTCGAGGAAGGTGATCTGCAGCGTGGTGAAGGCGTTGACCGAAGCCAGCTCGATCACCGCCTTGACCTGATTTTCGAACAGAACCGGCAGAACGATGACGTTCCTCGGCCTGGTCTGGAACAGCGCCGAAGAAATCGGCGGCACGTCCGTCGGCAGGTCGGTCACCAGCAGGCGTCGCTTATCGAGCGCGCATTGCCCGATGAGGCGTTCGCCGATTCTGATCTGGGCCGGATGGCCATCGGCGCCGCCGTCCGCGTAGGCAGAGAGCAGCTTGAGGCTGCGCGGATCTTCGCTGTCGATCTGATAGATGACGCCCTGCTGCGCGTTGATCAGCGCGGTCAATTCGGTCAGCAGCAACGCGCCGACCGCGGCGAGGTCGCGCTGGCCTTGCAACATGTTGGTGAAGCGGGCGAGGTTGGTCTTCAGCCAGTCCTGCTCGGTGTTGCGCTCGGTGGTCAAGCGCAAATTGTCGATCATCGTGTTGATATTGTCTTTGAGCTCGGCCACTTCGCCGCGGGCATCGACCTGGATCGAGCGGGTCAGGTCGCCCTTGGTCACCGCCGTCGCCACTTCCGCGATGGCGCGGACTTGCGTCGTCAGGTTGGCGGCGAGCAGGTTGACGTTGCCGGTCAGGTCCTTCCACGTGCCGGCGGCGCCGGGAACGTTGGCCTGGCCGCCGAGCCGGCCTTCGACGCCGACTTCGCGCGCCACCGTCGTCACCTGGTCGGCGAACGTCGCCAATGTGCCGGTCATGTTGTTGATCGTCTCGGCCAAGGCTGCGACTTCGCCCTTGGATTTGACAGTGAGGTTCTGGGCGAGATCGCCATTGGCGACCGCGGTCACCACTTTGACGATGCCGCGTACCTGCTCGGTCAGGTTGGCGGCCATGACGTTGACCGTGTCGGTCAAGTCCTTCCAGGTTCCGGCGACGCCGGGCACGACCGCCTGGCCGCCGAGCTTGCCTTCGGTGCCGACTTCGCGCGCGACGCGCGTCACTTCCGAGGCGAAAGCGTTGAGCTGGTCGACCATCGTGTTGATCGTGTTCTTCAGCTCGAGAATTTCGCCCTTCACGTCGACGGTGATCTTGCGCGACAGGTCGCCGCGCGCCACCGCGGTCGTCACCTCGGCGATGTTGCGAACCTGCGTCGTCAGGTTCGCCGCCAGCAGGTTGACGTTGTCGGTCAGGTCCTTCCACGTGCCGGCGACGCCGAGCACGTTGGCCTGGCCGCCGAGCCGCCCGTCCGTGCCGACTTCGCGCGCGACGCGCGTCACTTCGGCCGCGAACGAGCGCAATTGCTCGACCATCGTGTTGAGCGTCTCTTTCAGCAGCAGAATCTCGCCGCGGACGTCGACGGTGATCTTCTTCGAGAGGTCGCCATTGGCGATCGCGGTCGCGACTTCGGCGATGTTGCGGACCTGGGCCGTCAGGTTCGAGGCCATGAAGTTGACGTTGTCGGTCAGGTCCTTCCAGGTGCCGCCGACGCCGGTCACCACCGCCTGGCCGCCGAGCTTGCCCTCGGTGCCGACTTCGCGCGCGACGCGGGTCACCTCGGAAGCGAAAGCGTTGAGCTGATCGACCATGGTGTTGATCGTGTTCTTCAGCTCGAGGATCTCGCCCTTCACGTCGACGGTGATCTTGCGCGACAGGTCGCCGCGCGCCACCGCGGTCGTCACTTCGGCGATGTTGCGCACCTGCGCCGTGAGATTGCCGGCCATGGAGTTGACGCTGTCGGTCAAGTCCTTCCAGGTTCCGGCGACGCCGGGCACGTTGGCTTGGCCGCCGAGCCGTCCTTCGGTGCCGACCTCCCTCGCGACGCGCGTCACCTCGCCGGCGAAGCGGTTGAGCTGGTCGACCATCGTGTTCAGCGTTTCCTTGAGCTGCAGGATTTCGCCGCGCACGTCGACGGTGATCTTGCGCGACAGGTCGCCGCCGGCGATGGCGGT
>JAJPHH010000005.1 GCA_021325385.1 Alphaproteobacteria bacterium | reverse complement strand
GACATCGTGTTGCGCGTACCTTCGAGGCGCCATGGCGGGTTGACGGCGATCGGGCGGCGTGGCGCCGCGGTGTTGAAAGCAAGCCAAACCGCCGGACCGAGGCGCAGGCCTTTCCCCGGACAGCCCTGCGCGAAAGCGGGAATGACAGGGAGCCTCCGCGCTTGAGGATAGACAGCGCTGGATTCCCGCTTGCGCGGGAATGACAAAACCTACTTCCCCGATCCGGCGGTCAACCCCATCACAATGTAGCGCTCGAGGAAAATGCCGATCAGTACGAGCGGCATGATCGCGGCCGTGGAGAGCGCGGCCATCGACCACCAATTGATGCCTTGCGAGCCGGTCTGGCTCGCCACCATCACGGGCAGCGTCTGAGCGTCAAAGCCGGTGAGCAGCGAGGAGAAGAAATACTCGTTCCAGCACAGGACAATCGACAGGATGAATGCGGCGACCATGCCGGGCAGCGCGATCGGCAGGACGACGCGGAAGAACGCGCCCCAGATCGAGCAGCCGTCGACCAGCGCGGCTTGCTCGATTTCGGTCGGTATCGTGTCGAACTGGTCGCGCATGACCCAGATCACGATCGGCAGCACCATCAGCGTGTAGACGAGAATAAGGCCGATTCTCGTGTCGAGCAGCGCCAGCTCCTTGTAGAGGACGAGGAACGGCATGGCCAAGACGACCGGCGGCAGGATCAGTTGCGACAGGAAGAAGAAGGAAATGTCCTTATTGCCCCAGCGGCCGAAGCGGTAATTGAATCGGCTGAGGCCGTAAGCCGCCATCGAGCCGAGCGCCAAAGCCAGCGCCGACGCGCCGAGCGAAGCGATGACGCTGTTGACGAAGCGCTTGAGAAACTCGTCACGCGACTGCCAGCTCTGGAAAATCGAATCCGGCGACAGGCCGAGCGATTGCCAGCCTTTCCAGCTCGGCATGAAATCGAGCCAAGGAATCATATGGCCTTGGGTGACGTCTTTGCCGAGCTTGAACGAAGTCGTGAGCGTCCAATAGAGGGGGAACAGCGCGATGAAGGTCCAGACGATCAGCGCGGCGTAAATCAGCGCGCGGCCGCCGATGCGCGCCCAGGCGCGCGACGGGGCGCGCTCCTGGGCCCGAGCTTTGCTCGCCCTGCCAATCGCAACGTCAGCGGTCAATTCAAGCGGCTCCTTTCGACATCTCCGCAGCCTCGCTAGACCATCTTGCGCATGTACCGGCTCGTCGCCTTCAGCAGCAGCGTGATGAAAATGATGATCAGGATCAAATAGACCTCGGCGATCATCGTGCCGTAGCCAACGTCGGAGCGGTCGCGATAGACCCGATAGATATAGCTCGAAACCGTGTCCGTGGCCCCGCCTGGCCCGCCGGCGGTGACATTGATGACGATGTCGGCGAGTTTCAGCTCGAAAATGATGCGGATGACGATCGCCGTCATGCTCACCGGCAGCATCAGCGGAAAGGTGATCGCCTTGAACATCTGCCAGCCGCTGGCGCCGTCGACCTTGGCCGCCTCCTTCACCTCGGTGGGGAGGGCCTGCAGCCCGGCCAGCAGCATGATGATCAAAAACGGTATCCAGACCCAGCCGTCCATCACGGCGATGCTGGTCCGGGCGATCCAAGGCGACGTGAAGAAAGCCGGATTGTCCCAGCCGAGATTGCGCGCCAGCGCGGCGGCCGGACCGAAACGGTTCTCCATGATCGACTTGCCGATCATCCAGCTCACCGCGACGGGGCTCAGCATGAAGGGAAGGAGAAACGCCACCCGGAAGAACTTTCGCGCGCGAATTTCCGCATTGAGGAGCAAAGCCAGTCCGAAGGCGATCGCATACTGGACGAGCACGGTCAGCACATAAAAGACCATGTTGCCGAGCGCGTTCCAGAAGTAGGAATCGTTCCAAAGCGTGATCAGATTGTCGAGGCCGTTGAAATGATGGTTCGACGCGCCGTTGAGATTCCAATTCGTAAAAGCGATGTAGAGTCCGAACAGAGTCGGAAAGATCACCATGGCGAGGGTGAAGAGCAGCGCCGGGAGAACGAAAAGCGCTTGCTGGCCGGCTTCGCCGCGGATCAGCACTTGGCTCACGCCGAGCGTCACGCTCCAGATCAGAAACGCGTAAAGGAATGGACGCCAGTCGGTAAGGCCGAAATCGGCGGCGCCGCTGGCATTGAGAATCTGCAGCGTCGCGACGAAGACCAGAGCCGCCGAGGCCAGCCGGAACAGCCAGCGGCCCAATGCGGCGCTTTCGTCCGAACGACTCGTTTGCAGCGCTTCGAGCTTGCCGCCGTCCACCGAATGTCCCTACCCGTTCCTCTCGACTGCGCGGCAGATCGTCAAAGACCTTCTGTGACCTTCTGCGGCGGCGCCCGCGACGAGCCTTCCGGCTGGCCGCGAGCGCCTTTATCCCATTTAGCCCGTCAGGCGATGCCCATCGAGATGCGATAATACTTCACCTGGTTCTCTCGGCCGAGCTTGTCGGTCAGCTTCTCCCAGGCCGCGGCGATATTGTCCGCGCCCTGCTGCGCCGTCTCTTTGCCGGCGAAGACGCGCGTCAGCTCATCCTCGGCGATGCTGTAATACTGGAAGATGCCGGGGATGCGCGGCTCGATCGCGGAGTTCGGATGATTGTAGGAGGTCGACTGCGAGTCCATATACGAGCCAATATACTTCTTGTCATAGCCGGCAAGCGCCCAGAGATCGAGATTGGTGTGGCTCTTGCGGTACGGCTGGAACCCGGACGGATAGGCCGCCGTCCACATCGACAGGTCCTTGCCGCCGAGATGGGCCGCCGCGCTCCACGCAGCCTTATGGCGTTTGGGATCGGAATCGACCGACTTCATCACATAGATGCCCCAGCCGAGATAGGCCATATTCGGCGCCCGGTTGGGCCCGCTCGGCAGCTTCTCCCACTGCTTCTTACGGAAATTATAGACGTCGTCCGAGCCGGGCAGGATGTCGAAATCGAGCATGTCGCCGATCGTCGCGGTGTCGCTCGTCTTGGCGACCGTGCCGATATCGCCCCACCATTCGAGGAGCGAGCCGGTGCCGGTGAGGAACTGCTGGAAGGCGGTCGTGCCGGGATCGGCGTTGATCTGATCCGGCGGTTCGAACGGCAGAGCGTCGACGATGTCTTGGATCGCGCGCACCCAGCCTGGATTGTTGACGAGCGGCTTCATGTTCTCGTCGAATAACCAGTTCTTCTCGCCGGGATATTTCACATAGGCGGTGGCGCGGCTGCCGGTGAAATAGAACTGGAAACCGCCCCAAGGCTTGGGCTGATCGAGGAAGCCCCAGACTTCCTTGCCTTTGACCTTCTTGCCCTTCAAGAACTTCGTGACCTGCTGCACCTGCTGCCAGGTCGTCGGCGGGCCCCATTCGTTCAGTCCGGCCTTGTCCTTCCACTCGTTCCATTGCTTGGCGAGATCGCCGTCGGAAAAGACGTCGGTCCGTCTGTTCATCGTGTGGCAATCGCTGTCGATGGTGACGCGATGAATCTTGCCGTTCCAGGTGCCGACCGGCGGCTTCAGGTAATCGACATAGTCGTCGAAATCGATCTGTTTCTTGACCCAGTCCGGCATTTCGGACAACAGGTCCTTCACGCCCATATCGCCTTCGAACGGCGCCCCCATCTCGATGATATGATAGTCGACGGTGCCGGAGGCGATCGTCTGCTGCAAACGCGCATTGTAATCGGCTTGGGCGAGGTCGATCCATTTGATGCTCGCGCCGGTATAGGCCTCCCACGGCTTCAGGAAGCCGCGAAACAGGAAATTGTGCAAGTTCTGGTTGTTCAGGCCCATAAAGGCGAACTCGACGCCCTTGAACTCGCCCGGCTGTACGTTCGCCTTGGTCGGGCCGAGGCAGAGTTCGCCGACCTTCTGCCAGTCGGCGTCGGTCGGCGAGCCATTGCCCGCGCCGGGGATTTTCATGATCTGCGCGACGACGCTGTCTTGAGCGACGGCTGACGATGTCAGTCCGCCCAAGGGTCCGCTGGCGGCGAGCGCCGCAGCCGCGCTGGCGCCGCCTTTGAGCACTTGGCGGCGATTGGCCTGCATGGCCATAAGCTGATTGTAAATGCCTACTCTCACGGCGGTCCTCCCTTAGATACTCTCGTTTGTCGTGCGAGCTTTGTCCCTGATCAGCGAGGCGCCTTTGTGACTCCTCCCGCCCTCGCCGCTCGAGCGAGCAGCCGATCGTGATCAAAGATCACACCACATGCTAGTATGCAACGGCCCTCCGCGAAGTCAATCAAAGCCTTGATCATCATGCGGATTCGGCGCTTTTTTCCGGATCGCGAATTATTTCCGCTCGGGCGCTGTCGATTGCGCAGGGGCGCGAAAAATCTGCCTCAGGCGAGCAAGGACGAGATCGCGGCCGCGACGGCCGAATTCAGCCGAAGATTGGCGCGCGCTGCGTGTGTACCAACGCTCGTCCGACAGCCGCCCGAGATCGACGCCCTCCGGACAAAGCGCCATCAACAAAGAGGTCTCGCCGACGCCGGCGTGATCGAACGGATAGCCCTCCATCGTTTCCGGACTCATCAGCGGATGAACTTTGATCCAATTGAAAGGATCGTCGCCCGCCGATTGCCGGGCGTAATAATCCGCCATTTTCTCGCCGCCCCACCAGCCTTCGCCGCGCTGTCTCTCCAGAAAAGCGAAGATCGCCTGACGCGCGGCGAATTTGAAGGCGAGATCGGTCGGCATGCCGGCGGCGAAATTCTCCGTCTGATGATGAATGACGACATGAATGTTGCGAAAGCCGACGCGCAACAGACCGCGGAACATCTCTTGCGCGACGGGCAGCAATTTCTCCGCGTCGACATGGACGGAGCCATTGCCTTCCGGCGGCTCGACCGCGTAGCTCGCAGCCCCGTAATAGAACGCCGGCAGAATGACGAGGTCCATCTCCTGTTCGAGCATTTCGAGGATTTTCACAACGGCCAGCGTATCCATGCCGACGGCCATGTGCTCGCCATGATATTCCAGCACGCCGAGCGGCAGCGCGACCGGCCAGCCCTGCGCGATCGCAGTCCTGATCTGATGCGGCAGCATCAATTCGTAGCGCAACTCGCCTACCCCGCTCTCGCCAACAGCGCATCGACTTCGGCGCGCTTCGGCATCGACGGCGCGGTGCCCGCCTTTGTCACAGAAAGGCCGGCGACGGCGCAGCCGAAACGCGCCGCTTCGATCGGGGCGGCGCCGTCGGCGAGCGCGGCCGCGAATCCGCCGTTGAAGGCGTCGCCCGCGCCGGTCGTTTCGACGACCGGCCCGGCGCGGAAGGCGGGGATCAGGATCGAATGAACGCCGTCGTGGAAGAGCGCGCCCGCCTCGCCGAGCGTGATCAAAGCCGCGCCCGCGCCCTTCTTGAGGAAAACGTCGCCGGCTTTACGGGCGTCGGCGACATTGCTTACCGAGAGGCCGGTGAGCAATGTCGCCTCGCTTTCGTTTGGCGTGACGAAATCGCAAAACGCGTAGATCGCGTCCTCGAGCGGCGCGGCCGGCGCTGGATTGAACACCGTGATCGCGCCGGCCTTCTTCGCCAATTCCAGTCCGCGACGCGCCGCCGCGATCGGCTGCTCGAGTTGCGTCACGAACACGGCGGCGCTGCGAATCGCGTCGGCCGCGGCGTCGACATCGGCTTCGCCGATCGAAGCCGCTGCGCCCGGGGCGACGATGATCGCGTTCTCGCCGCTCTGGTCGTTGACATAGATGAACGCCGCGCCGGTCGCCTCGTCGCTCGTCTCGATCACCCGCGCTTCGATTCCCTCGCGCCGCCACGCCGCCAGCGCCAGAGCGCCGAACTCGTCCTTGCCGAGTCGCGAAATGAACGTCACCGCCGCGCCCGCGCGCGCCGCAGCGACCGCTTGGTTCGAGCCCTTGCCGCCTGGGCCCATCTTGAAGCTCGAGCCGATGATCGTCTCGCCAAGGCCAGGCATGCGGCCGGCGCGAAAGGCGAGATCGGCGACGAAAATGCCGAGAATGACGACGCCGCGTTTCTGGCTCATCGCGCTTGCCTAGGATCTGGTCAGAAGCTCACGTCAGGCGAGACCACGCCCTTCTTGAAAAGGAAGCAGCCGTAGAAACGGCGCTCGCCGCTTCGGATCACGCAATAGGCCTTTCTGGCGCGCTCATAGAAGGCCATCCGCTCGATCGAGCCCATCGGCCACGATTTTCCCTCGGCGCGGTCTATTTCGCTTTGCACCTCGGCTTGAACGGGCGGGATTTCGTCGGGCTGGCCGGCGATCTCCATGCGCAGCGCCGGCTGGTCGACGAAATGGTCGAGCGGCAGCAAGGAGAGGATCGCCTTCGCCGCCCGCGCCGCGGACACATTGTCCATGTGAAGCAGCCGCCCGAGAACCGTGTGACGCGCCACCGAATCGGCGGGAAAATTGGCGTCGCAAAGCACGAGCTCGTCGCCGTGGCCCATGCTCTTGAGCGCGTGAAGCACATCGGCGTTGAGGCTTGGATCGATGAGCTTCAGCATTCTCTCTCCCGATTGGGCGCGGTCGCCCACGTTCTTTGGTTGATGAGGCGAGGAGCATTGCGCCCGCCGGCGGCGGCGTCAAGACGAGCGCCGACGCGCCGAACCTGCCCGCGGCGAGGGTTTCGGCGCGGGCAGGTTCGACGGCCGCGGCGATTGTGGAAGGCCGCCGCCCTCCGATCAGAACGTCAATCGCAACCCAGCGGTCGGAGCGATATTGTTGCTGTGCAGATAACCGTTGGCGATGCCGCCCGATACTTGAGAGTACATGACGCCGGCATAGACGTCCAGGCGCTTGTAAGGCCGCCAGTCGATCAGGCCCGACACCGCTTGAATATCCCCGGCGCAGGTCGAATGATTGGCGCCCTGAGGCGAATAGCCGGGAGCGGCGGGCGTTTTGTTCGGGCCGCAGGCCGTCGTCCCCTTCACGGCGTAATTCGTGTAGTCGTTCTGGCCGCCGATGTAATAAGCAGCCGCAATGTCGAGATCGGGGCGGATCGCGTATCGCGCGCCGACCCAGCCGACCTGCAAGACTTTGTTGACGATGTAGTTGGTGGCGTTCACGCCGCTCGGCAGGACCGTGTAGCCGCCCAACGAGGTGAAGCCGAGCGCATGAGTGTCGGTCGGCGGGCTGAAGCGGGCGTTTTCATAACCGCCATAGAATCTGAACGGCCCGTACGTATATTTACCGGCCAAGACCACGCCGTTGATGTCGGCCAGCGTCGCCTTCAAGTCGTCCTGGGTGACGCCCTTCGGCAGCGGGCTCGCGCCGTAATTGGACAGAGACACGGCGTCCTGCGCGTAGCTGTAAATCGCGTCGAATGAAAAGCCGGCATAGTCGAAGCCCAGGTCGAATTGATAGGCGCCGTCCGAACCATTGCCTTGATCATAGCCGCCGAATTGCCACACCGCGCCGGCGCGGACATTGTTATAGGCGATCTGGTATTTGAGCGACGTATTGTACCTGGCCACTTCGGTGTCGCCGACGCCGGAGACGTAGGTTGACGAGTTGCCGATCAGCGAAAAGGCGTAAGAGCCGCCCATCGGATCGTAAGCGTTCACCAGGTCGCTGCTGAAAGTGTATTGCCGGCCGAATGTC
Source organism: Alphaproteobacteria bacterium (assembly GCA_021325385.1). Lineage (GTDB taxonomy): Bacteria > Pseudomonadota > Alphaproteobacteria > Rhizobiales > Beijerinckiaceae > Roseiarcus. The sequence continues at coordinate 12,151 of JAJPHH010000005.1, read as the reverse complement.
AGCGTGCCGAACGCGCCGTTGCTCACGCCCACGTAAGCGCGCGTATTGTCCCACTGGCCGGCGCGGCTCGAATCGGAATTCTCCTCCTGCAGTTGGATCGGCAGATTGTTGTTCTGGACAAGCGATTTGGGGCCGTTGGCGAGTTGCAGCGTGTAAGGATCGAAGCCTGTATTGACGTCGAAGATCAGCGCCCAGCCGGGCAGGAACTCTTCTCGCCCCTTGATGCCGATATTCGATTGGCTGAGTCCGTTGGGAACGAGCTGGAATTGCGGGCCGCGGCTCGTCTTGGCGATCAGTTCCGCCACGGCGTTGTTGTAGTAGCGATTGAAATCGGACGCATGCGAGCTATAGCCGACGCCGACATCGATCTGGCCATAGACGGTTATGCCCATATAGCTGAGCGGACAGTCGGCGGCGCTGGCGCTCAGCCAATCGTAAAAGCTGGCAAAGCAGGACGCAGTCGATGGCGTTTGCGGCGCCGGCTTCGAGGTCGGCAGATCCGCCCCTTCCGCAGCGCCGATCGCCGCCAAAAAAAGCAACCCTGCGATTCCGACGGTCTTTCCCATAATTAATCAGCCCCCGACTGTGATTCTTTCATTAAAAATATTTTATATTGCGACGCGAGCTAAGCCTGCTCGCGCTCGAAACCGCGCTTGTTTCATGAACGTGACTTTTTTGAAACAAGCAGGCTACAACTCTATAGAAAAACTAGAATTAGCGGTCAATGAGATTTCGCGCTGAATTCATGGCGCGATTGGCAAGACCCGGCGGGGTTTCCCAGGCTGGTTTGTCCCCGCGCCCCGGGGCGAAAAATCCACCCCACCGCCGTAGGATCGACTGCGTTGCCGTGGCTCTTCGCCGCGCTCATTGACAGAAGCGGGCGCGCTGGAGACCGTTACGCCGATCGGTCGGCGGCGCGGCAGATCATAATTCTGCGCTTCACCTCGTCATTGCGCCCACGAAGAGTCGCCGGACGGTATCGCGATCGGCAAGCCCATGGTCCCGCCAGCTGAGAGCGCGTCGTGGCGCGGTTCGGCGGCGAAGGCGCCTCGCGCCCAGGCGTTCGCACGCGCACGGCCGTCAACTCCATCCCCGTCCTGCGCTCGGCGCGCGGCAAATTGCTGAATGAGGCTATCGCTCGGCTGTGGGCTTCCAAGCCGTTCCCGCGCCGATCTTGGGGCGACCGCTCGCTAATTGCCGTTCGCGCTTGGCGGGACGCAGGAATAACCGACGAGCGACGAATCGGCGCCCCAAACAGGCTCGGGCGTATCAGGCGCGCAATCATTGGCGTTATGGGTGGCGCGCCCGCGCGTTTCCCGGCTCCAGGCCGCGCTGGGATAGGCGTTCGTAGCGGAATACCGGCTGTCGAGCGGCCGATGACTGCGGGTCATCAGGTCCTGAGCCCACCCTGCGGCGCCGGTGAAGAGAATTACAAAAGCGATGAGACACGTTCTTTTCATGGTTCTCTCTCGAAGGGAGCTCGCCGCGCTCGCTGAGCAAGAGACCCGCGCCTGACCCGATTTATTCCCGCAGGCTGTCGGACGCTCAGGCCGCTCGTACGTCCGGCTCGCCGACGCAAACGGTCCCCATCAGCCGCGCAGCGACGAAGCAAAGATCGAGATCGAGATGATGCAGCCTCTTTGATCCGGTCGAGACCAGAGTACGTACTACGCTATCGCGCCATGCCGCTCTTTCCCGCGTTGCTCCGAGGACTGCTCCGACGGCAGGAATGCGGCGGCGCTGGCGCGATCTCAATTAATTTATTATTTAATCTGAGCGCGGCCTCGCCTCCGCGCGTCTACAGGCACGACGGCGATGTCCGCCACCGAGTTGGCGCCCAGCGCTCCGGCTTTCACATCCGGCCCGAGTCTGGGATAAGGACAAGGCGGACAAGATCGGCTCGCGAAAGGAAACAGGATGAACCGCTCGATGTGGGCCTATGCCTGGGACATTCTCGATCTCGGTTTCGACGCTGCGCTGGGCGAGTTGCGCGATCGCGCCGGCCTCAATTGCGTCAGCTTGGCGAGTTCATATCACGCCGGCCGCTTCCTTCAGCCGCGCAGCCCGAAGCGCAAGGCCTATTTTCCCGAAGACGGAACGATCTATTTCCATCCGACGCCCGCTCGTTGGGACGGCTTGGCGATTCAGCCGAAAGTCGCCGACGTGATCGCGGAAGGCGGCGACGTGCTTCGCGAACTCGTGCGCCGCCGCGATCAGGGCGGCATGAAGGTCTCGTGCTGGACGGTTTGCCTGCACAATACGCGCCTCGGCATGCTTCATCCGGGCGCGGTGACCCGCAACGCCTTCGGCGATCCCAACTACTATAGTCTTTGCCCATCCAATCCCGATGCGCGCGCCTATGTCTGCGCGCTGGTCGAGGACATGACTCATGCCTACCGCCCGGACATTGTCGAACTCGAGACGCCGTCCTTCATGGGCTTCGCCCACGAATTTCATCATGAGAAGGACGGCGTCGGCCTGACCGCGGAGGACGATTTCGCGCTCTCGCTGTGCTTCTGCGCATCCTGCATGGCGCGCGCCAAAAGAGCCGGCGTCGACGCCGAGGCGGCGCGCCGCCTCATCGCCGAGTGGATCGTCGAGACCTGCGAGCGCGAGCGCCCCGCCCCGCGCTTTCCCGAATTTCCCGCCGGCGGCGCCGATACGTTCCGGCCATACCCGGCTTTGTATGAATTCCTCCTCTGGCGCAGGGAGCCGGTGACCAGCCTCATCGCTGAAATTCGCGCCCGCGCGCATCCTTCGAGCCGCGTCGTCCTGATCGATTTCGCCGGCGGCTGGCTCAACAGCTGCGACCTCGGCCAGATCGGCAAAGTCTGCGACGGCGCTGTCCTCTGCGTCTATGGTCTCGCCCCGGAACAGGGGGCCGCGGTGATTGCGATGGGTCGAGCCGCGCTTGGCGCCGACAAATTCCTGAGCGCAGGCTTCCGCCTGTTCAAGGACGATGTGGACGGCGCGGACGGACTCACGGCTCAAGTTCGCGCTTGCGTTGACGCCGGCGCCGATGCGCTGAACTTCTACAATTACGGCCTCGTTCCCGCGCCGCGCCTCGACTGGATTCGGAAGGCTGTCTCCGGGCTCTGATCGTCCTTGCGCGAGCAATCGGGCGCGCCCGTCTCGCTCGTCGACGGCGCAAGTATGCTGATCTCGTTTACAGGAAAGCCGACGCCGGCCGGAGGCTGCGCCCCGGGCCGGCGTCGTGAAGCGACGTTTTGGAAAGCGCTTATTCGTGATGCGATCGATCGAATCGAACAGGTCGAACAGATCGCCGATCGCCGGTGAATTGACCGGAACGTAAGGATTGTTCGTCCGTGTAGGCGTTCGTTTCGTCGCCCAAATAGCCGGGATTGTAGTTGTTGACCAGGTACCAGCGCCCAGCTGTCCTGATCCGATTGGCGACGCTCACGCCTCGAGCAGTCCGCCTTCCGGCGCCGGCCGCGCGCGTTGATTGTAGAGCAGCTTGCGCCGCCGCTCCTTCTCTTCCTCCGACAGGCTGCTCGGATCCTCCTCAGGGCCCGCCGTGACTGCCAGGCCGCGCTGCACCGCCGGGCGGGCGCTCAGTTCGTCGAACCAGCGCTTGAAATATTTAAACTCCTCAATGTCCTGTCCCTGCGCCTTCCAGCCGACGGTCCAGGGGTATGAAATCATGTCGGCGATCGTATATTCATCGCCGGTCAGATAGCGGCGGTCAAAGAGGCGGTTGTTGAGCACGCCGTAAAGCCGGTTGACCTCATCGGTGAATCGGCGAACCGCGTAGGATTGGTCGCCTTGGCTGTCGCCGAGCCGGCGGAAATGGCCGCATTCGCCGAATTTCGGCCCCTGATTGGCCATCTGCCACATCAGCCATTGATTGACCTCGTACCTTTTTCGCAGCTCCTGCGGATAGAAACGGCCGAACTTCTCAGCAAGGTACATCATGATCGCGCCAGATTCGAACACGCTGAGCGGCGGACCGCCGTCGGCCGGCTTATGATCGATGATTGCGGGCATGCGGTTGTTGGGACTGATCTTGAGGAAATCGTCCTTGAACTGATCGCCTTTGCCGATATGCACCGGGATCACGTTGTACGGAACGCCGAGCTCTTCGAGCAGAATCGTGACTTTCTTGCCGTTCGGCGTCGGCCAATAATAGAGATCGATCATGAGGGCTCTCTTCCTCGGTTGGAAATTGGCCGCCCGTCATAGCGAGGCGCGAAGCGTTGAAGCAAATCCCTTCGTAGGGCTCGGCCCCAATGAATTGCGTCGCTTCGCTCGCATTCACGGCAGCGTTGACGAACTGCGCGCCGCTTCACTGCAGCCGCGGCTTCTTCAGCAAGCTCGCCCGATCGACCGTCTTGATCCGCGCCCAGGCGCTGCGGCCGTCGCGGATGATCTCCATCGGAATCTCGACGCCGGCAGGTCCGCAAGCCCAGACCTTGCGGTAGAAGCCGGCCAGATCCTCGACACTGGAATCGCGCACCGCCGAGATGATGTCGCCGCGGCGCAGGCCGGCGGCGGCCGCGGGACCGTTTTCGGCGACGTCGGCGACGACGATCCGGCCGTGGCTTTCGCCGGAATAGACGCCGAGCCAGGGCCGCGGCGGCTTGTTGACGCGACCGTACTTTAGGAGATCATCGAGGATCGGCGGCAGCAGATCGATCGGCACGATCATGTTGATGTCGTACTGTTGTCCTTTTTCCGCCATCTGCTGGACTTGCAACGAGCCGATTCCGAGCAGCTTGCCGGTTTGGCTGATCACGCCGGCGCCGCCCCAGAACGGATGGGCCGGCGCCGTGAACACCGCCTCTTCGAGCAGATATTCCCAATAGCCGGCGAATTCCTGCTTGCCGACGATCAGGGCGCGCGTGGTCGGCGCGCGACCGCCGCCGGCGACGACGACCGGATCGCCGAGATTGGCCTCGCTCATCCGGCCGAGCTCCAGCGCCGGCAGATCGAGCGGCCCCAAAGCCTGGACCAGGCCGAAGCCGGTCTCCTGATCATAAGCGAGAGCATGCGCCGGAACGACGCGGCCGTCGCTGGCGGTGAGCCAGACGCTTTCGGCTTCGGTGATCAGATAGCCAATGGTGAGCGCCAGACCGCTGTCGCGAATGACGACGCCGCTGCCGGCGCGCTCGGTGCCGAGAATGTCGGCGGTGAAAGCGTCCTCGGGCACATTCGCCTGCAGGCCGACAATGGATTTCAGCGCCCGGTCGAGATCGAAATGCAGGTCGTCGTGCTGAGGCTGCATCGGCGGCGCGTCGAGAGGGGTTTTTTCGCTCATGACTCTCACCCTGTCGTTTGCGGCGGCGCCAGCGCCTCACCGGCTTAGATAGAAAGCTAACGCGCGGACGCAAGGATCGCAATTTCGGCGTCGGACGAGCGCAGAACGTACGCCAGCCCTGTCCTTATAAGCTGCGGCGATGACTCTTCGGTCCGCGGCGCCGGATGGGCGTCCCCCCGCGCGGGCGCAAACTCAAACGGCTGGCGCCCGCGGCGGCCTGATCGCCGGCCGACCCAGCGGGGTCCCGCCTGGCCCCTTCCGCAACGGACGAAATCCATGACATCATAACGAAAAGTCGTTCCGTTTTGGAATCTCTCATGGATCGGCTCGATTGCGACCGCACGTTCGTCGCGGTTTTGGAAACCGGCAGCTTCTCGCGCGCCGCCGCCCGGATGGGCGTCAGCTCGGGCCAGGCCTCCAAGCTCGTCTCCAAGCTCGAAGCAGACCTCGGCGTGCGCCTGATCAACCGCACGACCCGCGCCTTGTCGGCGACCGAAGCCGGCCAAGCTTATTACGAGCGGCTGAAGGGGCTGATCGAGGAGTTCGACGCCCTCGACGCGGCGGTGCGCAGCGTCGCCGGGATCGCCCGCGGCCGGTTGCGGCTGACCGCCCCGCTGACGTTCGGCACGATGCAACTCGCGCCCGATTTGATCGAATTCGCCAAGGCTTATCCTGAGATCGAGCTCGACGTGAATTTCACCGACCGCGTGGTCAACCTGATCGAGGAAGGCTTCGATGTTGCGGTCCGGGTCGGCGGGCCGGCCGATTCCAGCCTGATCGCGCGGCGGCTCGCCGAGGTCCGCATCGTCACCGCCGCTTCGCCCGGCTATTTGCGGGCGCGGCGCGCGCCCGAAGCGCCGGCCGATCTCGTCGACCATGCCTGCATCATCGATACGAATTTCCGCGATCCCCTGATCTGGCGCTATCGCGTGAATGGCGAAACGATCGGCGTCCCGGTGAAGCCGCGGGCGCGGTTCTCGAACGCCGAGGCCTGCCTCAAGGCTGCGGAGGCCGGGCTTGGAATCGTCCGCCTGCCGAATTTCGCCGTCGCGCATAGCGTGAAGAGCGGCGCCTTGACTCCGCTTTTGCAAGATTTCAGCTACGGCCCGCCAGGCGGCGTCTTCGTCCTTTACCCGCCGGGCCGCGGCCTCGCCTTGAAAGTCCGGGCGCTGATTGATTTCCTGGCGAAGCGTTATCGCGGCGGCGCGCCCTGGGCTCCCGGCGGGTAACACGATTGTGAGCTTCCGTTTTGGAAGAAATGATTGCCGCGCTCGAGGGATAATCGGGGCGCGGGAGAAGCCTATTTATCGCGGAGCCATCCGCGCCGCTTCCGGCGCGAAAGGGCGCGCCCGGCGGCGTCGCCTTTCGGCTCGCATCAGAGAGGCATGACGATGATCGACTCGCGCACCGCCCCTTACGGCCTTTTCCTTCTCCGCCTGGTTTTGGGCCTGCTGTTTTTCGCCCATGCCGGGCTTAAAATCTTCGTGTTCACGCCGGCGGGTTTCGCCCATTTCTTCGGCATGCTCGGCTTTCCCGCGTGGTTCGCTTATCTGACGATCGTCTGGGAGATCGCCGGCGGCGCCGCTCTGGTCCTTGGCGTCTGGCCGCGCCTGGCGGCGCTGGCCGCGACCCCGATTCTGCTCGGCGCGATCGCCATGGTGCATGGCGCGGCGGGCTTCTTCTTCACCAATCCGAATGGCGGCTGGGAATTCCCGGCTCTGTGGGTCGTCGGCCTCGTCGCCTTCGCGCTCAGCGGCGACGGCGCTTTCGCGCTGGTCCCGACGCCCTTCCCGCAGCAGGCGCGCCCAGGCCTCGCCCAGCGCCATGCCTGACTTGACCTCTTGAGTCTCAAGAGCGCCCCGCTTTGACCGGCGGGGCGCTTGCGGAGAACGCCCGTGACCAGCCCGCGAAGCTTCCTCGCCGACCTGCCGCCGACCGCCCGCATGCCGGCGATTTTCGTCGGCCACGGCAATCCCATGCATGCGATCGAGGATAGCGAATATAGCCGGGCCTGGCGTAAACTCGGCGACGAACTGCCGGCGCCCAAAGCGATCCTGTGCGTCTCCGCCCATTGGATGACGCGCGGCGCGACCCTGGTTCATGTCGGCCGGCGGCCGCGTACTATCCATGATTTCGGCGGCTTTCCGGCCCAGCTTTTCGCCCAGCAATATCCGGCGCCCGGCGCGCCGGACGTCGCGCAAGCGGCGATCGAATTGCTGCGCGCGAGCCATGCCGCGCCGGACGAGCAATGGGGTCTCGACCACGGCGCCTGGTCGGTTCTCATCCGCATGTTTCCGAAGGCGGACGTCCCGGTGTTCCAGCTCTCGCTCGATCTGTCGCGCGGGCCTGCGGCGCATCTCGCCCTCGCCCGCGACTTGAAGCCGCTGCGCGAAAGAGGCGTGCTGATCATCGGCAGCGGCAATCTCGTCCATAACCTGATGGCGATGGCGCCGGGCGCGCAGCCTTACGATTGGGCGCTGGCGTTCGACGCCAAAGCCGCGCGTTTGATCGAAGAGCGGGATTTTTCCGGCGTGGCCGAAGCCGGCGTCGGCGGACGATCGGCGCGGCTGTCGCATCCGACGCCGGAGCATTTCCTGCCCGTACTCTATTCGCTCGGCGTCGCCGACGAGAAGGACGAGCTCTCCTTTTTCAACGCGTCGTTCGACATGGCGTCCATCTCGATGCGGTCTTTCGTACTTTCGTGACGCGTCTTCTGCGGTTGGGTGGACCGGCAGATTACGACGCGTCACGACGGGCGCTGGCGCGGCTCCGCCGCTGACAATGTCGGGCCCGCGGCGAAGACCCGAGATACGAGGCAAGCGGCTGATCGCGACGTTCCGTTATGTCAGGCCGGTCGGCGCCATCCAAATTTTTCCAAATCCATATTTCCGCGTTTTGGGGAAAATCAAAGGGTTGGCGCGCGAAAAATTTGGAAAAAAGATTCGCGACATCTCCCCGTTCAATGACAACGACAAGATTCTCGGGGCGATTTCGCCGCCCGTCAACGATTTGTTTGCTGCGCCGCCATGGCGCGCCCGCGAACATGCTGACGAGACATGAGAAATCCGCAATCTCCAACAAAACGCGCCCGCCGGAGATCGGGGCGCGCGAATCCGCGGCGAGGCATGCCTTCGAGGCGCTCTGCGAGTTGCGTTGGCTGGACCCGTCGTCATTGCAAGCGAAGCGAAGCAATCCATTCGTAAAGCTTGGCCCGACGACGTCTTCGCGATCGATTCAGCTCCAGGCCTTCGCCGCAGCGAGCGCGTTTCGGGCGAAGCGCTCGTAATCGCTCGGCGCGTCATGTTCGGCGACGAGGATTTTCGCGCCGAGGGCCATTCCCGCCGCGACGATCTTCTCGAGATCGAGGAGGCCAGCGCCCGGATCGGCCCATCCTTCTTCGTTCTCGTTCGCGCCCGGCTTCGCCAAGTCCTTTACATGCAGAGCGCCGATCCGGCCGGCGCAACGCTCGAGCCAGCGCAGCGGATCTTCGCCGGCCCGCGCGATCCAGCCGATATCGGCCTGCCACTGAATCTTGTCGCTCGCCGAGAGCAAAAGCTCGATCGGGTACGAGCCGTCCGGCAGCGCGCGCATTTCGAAATCGTGATTGTGCCAGGCCAAGCCGAAGCCTTCCGCCTCGAACCGCTCGGCCAAGCGCGCCAGCCGCGCGCCGAAGGCCCGCCATCCTTCCGCGTCGGTCGGCCTTTGCGCCGGCGGCAGATAGGGCGCGACGACGAGCTTCATCGCCAGCTTCCGCGCGATCGCCAGCGCGCCGGCAAAATCGCCCTCCAGCAGATCGAGGCCGAAATGGCCGCTCGGCGCGGCAAGGCCATGACGCCGCAAGGCGGAAGCGAGATCGTCGAGCGCCGCATAGAGAGCGCCATAGGGCTCGACCCGGCGGTAGCCCAGAGCCGCCAGTTTCGCGAGCTGCGGCTCGAGCGGCGGAAAATTGCGCGCCGAATAGAGCTGAAAGGAAAGGAGATCGATCGGAGCCATTGCGTCCTCGGATGCGCCCTTCGTCATGGCCGAACGCGCAAGCGAACCCGGAGCGCGTGCGGCCGGCGCATCCCGCTCGACCAGGGCGTCGCGGCTGACGACATATCATGCTTTCTGATTTCCAGCGCGCTCGACGCTCAAGCAAGGCCGAAGCATCGATGGGTAGGCCGAGCGAAGGCGCGCCTGCTCCTAAGTCCGCTAATTCGACCCGCGCCCGATAGCCGGCAAAGCGGCTCTCCGTTTCAATTGCGCGACGTTCCGCGGGAACTCGGCCGCCAGGCGGCGCGGCGGCCGGCACGAGTCGGGAAATCGTTTCCCTTGGTACGGCGCTCCTGACGCCTATCGTCTCGGCAATAGAACATGCGTCAGCAGATGGGAAAAGCTTTTCCTCAGGCGAGCGGGTCGTTTTCCCTTTGGCGCTTCATAGAAGGCTAGAAGCGCCGCCAGGCCGAAATCTCGACATAAGGACCGGCGCGGCGTCCGTCCCGCCAAGAGAGCCCGGTCGACACCCGCGCCTCCACGCCCTGCGCCAGCCTGACGCCGGTCGCGTGCGCGCCGACGCGCGGAAAACCTGCCGAGCCGGCGGCTTCGGGGCCAAGCCACGGCCATTGCGCATTCGGCCGCCAGCCCGCGGCGGCTCGCCACGAGACCCAATCCGGCGCCATTTCTACGAAGCCTTGCGTCATCAAAAACGGGGTCGGCTCGTACCAGAAATCGGCGCTGGCGAGCGGCCGCACTCGCGGATCGGCCGCGGCGCCGGCCATGAAGGTTGCGGCGAATCCCGGGCCGGCGAAACGCCAGCCGGCCTGACCGGCGGCGAAAACCTGGCGCCAGGCTGGCGCCCCGCCTTCGAGCGAAACAATAAAGCCGTCGGCGTCCAGGCCGGAAAAGGCGTGCCGCCAACCGAGGCCGGCATAATGGCGTCCGCTGATCAGATCGCCGCAGAAATAAAGGAGATCCGTCGCCTCGTCGGCCTTGGCGCCGACGATGAACGCAAAGAAAGCACAAGCCGCGAGAACAAGCCGCACCATGGGACGATCCTCAACGCGCCTGGCCCCCTTAAGGAGCGTTCGGCTGTCCCATGGCCAAGCTACGCGGTCGGTCGCCCGGTCGACAAGTTATTACGTAACGTAAATGGATGAAATCTTTGCTCCGCCGATCGCGGCGAGTCGGTAAATTAGGCTCTCGCCGCTTTCGCGGCGGCGTTGGCGTCGGCGATGCCGGAAAAGGCGGCCCCGCCCAAGACCAGCTCGCGGCCGATGGCGAGCGCTTTGCGCTCGCAGACCGCCCGCTTCGCCGGATCGGCGATGCTCTCCAGGTCCTCGACATGGGCAAGGCCGAGAATGCGGCGGATCATCTTGAGGCCGCCAAAGGCGAGCGACTCTTCGAAGAGCTTGCGCATGAAGCGCGCCCGCTCGGCCTCCATAGCCGCCTCGTCTTGCGGCGAGGCGACGAGGCCCGCGACATAAGCTTCGCCCTGCTTTGCCTTGCGCCACAGCGCCAGGAAACGATCGTGAAAGCCGGTCCAGACCGCAGCGATCTGATCGAGAATCCATTGCCGGTACGGATCGCGGGCGCCGGGCGAGCTTTCGTGGCCCTCCTGCGCGCAATAAGCGAGGTAGAGATTGCCGATCACTGCGCCGACATCGAATCCGATCGGCCCGACAAAGGCGAATTCGGGATCGATGACGCGCGTATCGCTCTCGTTCAGCATGATCGAGCCGGTATGGAGATCGCCATGGATCAGCGCCTGCGCCGCGGTGAGGAACTGATATTTGCGCGCTTGGGCCGCGATCTTGAGCGCGCTGTCCTTCTCGAAAGCGCGCTTATCGGCGTCGAGATGCGGCCGCGTCCAGCGGTTGAGCGGCGCCTCGCGATAGGGATCGGTGAAGACCAGGTCCTCGGTGATGCGGCAGAGTTCGATGTTCCGGGCAAAGAGCTCGACCCGCCGCTTGTGCTCGGCGGCCGAGCCGGCGAGAACGGACGTGTTGAACAAAGTCTCGGCGAGGAACTCGGCGATGTCGGCGGCAAAACGCGGATATTCGACGCCGCGGATCAGCCCCTTACGCATGATGAGATGCGACGAGAGGTACTCCATCACGATCATCGCCTGCTCGCGATCGAAATGGAAAATTTTCGGCGTGAGCCGCGGCGCGTAGCGCGCGTGTTCGACGAGCGCGTTATATTCGAACCATGAGCGCTCGAGCGGCAGCGGCCAGGATTCGCCGACCAGGCGCACATAGGGCAGGGCCTGCTTGACCACGACGCCGCCCGCCGGCCCCTCGACGATGAAGACGAGATTGAGATTGCCGTCGCCGACCTCGCGCACGCGCCATTCGGCCGGTTGGCCGCCGAGCTTGGCGCCGACTTCGGGTAATTTGCTCAAGATGGAGGAGAGCCTGGCGCCGTCGACGGCCGCGTAAGCGGAAGCCATATTCTTCGCTCTTGCCTTGGAATCGCTCACGCGTGAGCGCTGCGCGCGGCAGTGCGCAGGCGCTCGGCGTAGATGTTGATGACCAGCGCGATGAGCAGGATCAAACCGCGGATCAGGATTTTGAGGAAGCTGTCGATCTTGACATAGTCGAGGCCGTTATTGAGCACGCCGAGCACGAACAGGCCGACGATCGTATTGCCGATGCCGCCGCGGCCGCCGAACAGGCTGGTGCCGCCGACCACGACCGCCGCGATCGCGTCGAGCAGAAACGTGTCGAACTCGTTCTGCTGCGCCGAGCCGAAATAAGCGACGCCGATCATGCCGGCGACGCCGGAGCACACCGCGGAAATCACCATCACCGCGCCGACGATCAGCTTGGTGTTGACGCCGGAATATTCCGCCGCCTCGCGATTGCCGCCGACCATGTAGACGTAACGGCCGAAGCGCGT
>JAJPHH010000169.1 GCA_021325385.1 Alphaproteobacteria bacterium | reverse complement strand
GTCCTCGGACAGCAGGCGACGCCGGACGCGCTGAAAGTGTTCCGCGCCGAGCTCGGCCTCGATAAGCCGGCCTATATCCGCTACTTCACCTGGCTGTTCGGCGTGCTGCACGGCGATTTCGGCCGCGCCCTCACCAATCAGCGCGACATCATCGAAGAGCTGCTGCCGCGCTTCATGAATACGTTGTTCCTCGCCGGCTACGCCGCGGCCATTTCGGTGCCGATCGCAGTCGGCCTCGGCATCATGTCGGCGATTCGCGAGGGGCGAATATCGGACCGCGTCGCCAACGTCCTTACCTTGATCGCGATTTCGGTTCCCGAATTCTTCGTCGGCTACATTCTGATCTTCATCTTCACCAGCCAGCTCGACTGGTTTCCGTCGCTTGCGACCGTATCCTCGGACATGAGCGTCGGCGATCGGTTCTATGTCGCGACCCTGCCGGCGCTGACGCTGACGCTGGTCGTCCTGGCCCATATGCTGCGCATGACGCGCAACGCGGTCCTGTCGATCATGTCGACCGCCTATATCGAGATGGCCTTCTTGAAAGGCCTATCGCGGACCCGCGTCGTCTCCCGCCACGCTCTGCCCAATGCGGCCGGGCCGATCGTCTCGGTCGTGGCGCTCGACCTCGCCTATCTCGTCGTCGGCGTCGTCGTGGTCGAGAACGTCTTCGTCTATCCCGGCGTCGGCCAATATATGGTCGACGCGGTCGCCAAGCGCGACGTGCCGGTGATCCAGGCTTGCGGCCTCGTCTTCGCCGCCGTCTTCGTCGTCCTGAACACGCTCGCCGACATTCTCGCCATCGTGTTCAATCCCCGTCTCCGCCACCGTCGGGTCGCAAGCCATGGTCATTTACGGGCATAAAGCGCCGCTGACCGCGGTGATCGGCCTGGCGATCGTCGTCCTTTACGTCGTCGTCGCGGTGCTCGGGCCCTGGTTCGCGCCCTATGGCCAGTCGCAGTCGGTTGGCGACACCTGGGCGCCGCCGTCGCCGCAGATGTTGCTCGGCGCCGACCAGATCGGCCGCGACATGCTGACCCGCCTGATCTACGGCGCGCGCACCACGATCGGCATCGCCGCGGCGACGACGCTGCTCTCCTTCTTCATCGGAATCAGTCTCGGGTTCACCGCGGCGGTGAGCGGGCCGTGGATGGACGCGTTCCTATCGCGCCTCGTCGACGTGATCCTGTCGATCCCGCAACTCATTCTCGGCCTCATCATCCTCGGCGTGTTCGGCTCGTCGATCCCGGTTCTGATCCTGACGATCGCGGTGCTCGATTCGACCCGCGTCTTCCGTCTCGCCCGTGCGCTCGGCAAGAACATCGTCGTGCTCGAATTCGTCGAGGCGGCGCGCCTGCGCGGCGAAGGCCTGTGGTGGATCATCACGCGCGAGATTTTCCCCAACGCCTCGGCGCCGTTGATGTCGGAATTCGGCCTGCGCTTCTGCTTCAACTTCCTGTTTGTCGCGGCGTTGAGTTTTCTCGGCATCGGCGTCCAGCCGCCCTATGCGGATTGGGGCGGCATGGTCCGCGAGAACGCCGCGGCGATCAATTTCGGCCTGTTCGCGCCGCTTTATCCCGCTTTCGCCATCGCGACCCTGACGGTCGGCGTCAATCTTGTCGTCGATTGGCTCCTGTCGATCGACGCCAGGCCCTCGGGCGCGCAAGCGGAAATGTGAGGACGCGTCGATGAGCGCTCCCGAATACGTGCTCCATCTCGAGCAGCTCAGAGTCGAGACGATCAAAGGCGCGGTGCTGGTCGACAATATCGACGCCGAGCTCAGGCGCGGCGAAATTCTCGGCCTGATCGGCGAATCCGGCGCCGGCAAATCGACGATCGGCCTCGCCGCCATGGCCTACGCCCGGGCCGGGTGCCGGATCACCGGCGGCGTCATCGAGATCAACGGCACGAATTTGCGCGCCAGCACCGCCGTGCAGCGGCGCAATTTCCGCGGCAAGAGCATCGCCTATATCGCTCAGAGCGCCGCCGCCTCGTTCAACCCGTCGATGACCTTGATGGATCAAGTCTGCGAAGCGCCGGTCGTGCACGGCGTGATGTCGCGGCCCGAGGCCGAAGCCAATGCGCGACGGCTGTTCCGCATTCTGCAATTGCCCGATCCCGACAATTTCGGCGACCGCTATCCGCACGAAGCTTCGGGCGGCCAGTTGCAGCGCGCCATGGCGGCGATGGCGATGAGCTGCCGCCCGGACATCATCGTGCTCGACGAGCCGACCACGGCGCTCGACGTGACGACGCAGATCGAAGTGCTCGCTCTGCTCCGCGACCTTATCCGCGAATTCGGCACGGCCGGCCTCTACATCACCCACGATCTCGCCGTCGTCGCCCAGATCGCGCATCGCATCATGGTGCTGCGCCACGGCAAGATGGTCGAAGTCGGCGACGCCCGGCAAGTGCTCGAGCGGCCGCGCACGCAATATGCGACGGCGCTGGTCAACGAGCGGCGCGAGGCCGAGCATCTCGCGCTGATCCAGCCACCCCAGGACGCCAAGCCGGTCTTGACCGTGGCGAATGTCGACGCCGGCTATCTGGCTGGACATCCGGTCGTCAAGAACATCAACGTCACGATCGCGCGCGGCGAGACCCTCGCGGTCGTCGGCGAATCCGGCTCGGGCAAGAGTTCGCTCGCTCGCGTCGTGGTCGGCCTGCTGCCGCGCTGGACCGGCGACGTCAAGCTCGGCGGCGAGATTTTGCCGCCGGCGCTCGCGCCCCGGCCGCGCGAGACGCTGCGCCGCCTGCAGATGGTCCATCAGATGCCCGACGTCGCGCTCAATCCGCGCCAAACGCTCGCCGAAATCATCGGCCGCCCGGTGGCGGCGTTCTTTGGTCGCCCGAAAGCCGCGATCAAGGAGCGCGTCGCCGAACTTTTGCGCCAGGTCGGCCTGCCCGAGGACTTCGCCAGCCGCCGCCCGGGCCAATTGTCCGGCGGCCAGAAGCAGCGCGTCTGCATCGCCAGAGCGCTTGCCGCCGAGCCCGAATTGATCATCTGCGACGAGCCGACATCGGCGCTCGATCCGCTCGTCGCCGAGGAGGTCCTCAAGCTGCTGCGCCGGCTGCAGGACGAATTGGGTCTCGCCTATATGTTCATCACCCATGACCTCGGCACGGTGCGCCGCATCGCCCATCGCACCGCGGTGATGCTGAAAGGCGAAATCATTGCGCAAGGTCCGACGCCGCAAATCTTCGCGCCGCCCTACCATCCTTATACGGAGAAGCTGATCTCCTCCGTGCCCGAAATGGACACGACCTGGCTCGACCAGGTCCTCGCCAGCCGCGGCGGCGTCGCTGCGTGAGGGTCGCGCGATCCACTGTCATTCCCTCGCAAGCGGGAAGCCAGGAACCACAGCGCTTGCGGGATTGGCCGTACTGGATTCCCGTTTATGCGCAGGGCTGTCCGGGGAAAGGACTGCGCCTCGGTCCGGCGGTTTGGCTTGCTTTCAACACCGCGGCGCCACGCCGCCCGATCGCCGTCAACCCGCCATGGCGCCTCGAAGGTACGCGCAACACGATGTC
>JAJPHH010000106.1 GCA_021325385.1 Alphaproteobacteria bacterium | reverse complement strand
TTCCATCGTCCCTTGCCGCCCGAGCCGCGGCGGATGTGGAAATCCTCCAGCACGACCGGAAAGCGCGATTCGAGCACTTCCGGATCGGTCAGGCGCGAATTGGTCATATGCGTATGGACCGCGCTCGCCCCGTCGAAGCCGGGCCCGGCCGGCGCGCCCGAGCAGATCGTTTCGTAATACTGGTAGCGGGCGTTGCCGAAGGTCAGATTGTTCATCGTCCCCTGCGCCGAGCCCAGCGCATGCAGCGCGCCGAACAGCGTATCGGTGACCGCCTGCGACGTCTCGACATTGCCGGCGACCACCGCCGCCGGATAAAGCGGCGACAGCATGCAGCCGTCCGGGATGACGATGCGGATCGGCCGCAGGCATCCGGCGTTCATCGGGATTTCGTCGTCGACCATGACGCGAAAGACGTAGAGCACGGCCGCGCGCGCCACCGGCTCGGGCGCGTTGAAATTGGTCGGCTGCTGCGGCGAGGTCCCGGTGAAGTCGACCGTCGCTTCGCGATTCGTTTTGTCGACGCTGATCTTCACCTTGATCACCGCGCCTTGATCCATCTCGAACGCGAATTCGCTGTCCGTCAGGCGATCGATCACGCGCCGCACGCTCTCGGCCGCGTTGTCCTGGACATGGCCCATATAGGCCTCGACCACGCCGAGCGAGAATTGCTCGACCATGCGCCTGAGCTCCCGCACGCCCTTTTCGTTCGCGGCGATCTGCGCTTTCAAGTCATTGACGTTCTGCAGCGGATTGCGCGCGGGGTACTGTCCGCTTTCAAGCAGCGCATAGAGCTCCTTCTCGCGAAAGCGGCCGCGCTCGACGAGCAGGAAATTGTCGATATAGACGCCCTCTTCGTGGATGTTGGTCGCGCGCGGGCTCATCGAGCCGGGAGATATTCCTCCGACATCCGCATGGTGCCCGCGCGACGCGACCCAGAACAGGATCGTCTTGCCCTTCTCGTCGAAGACCGGCGTGCAGACCGTGATGTCGGGCAGATGCGTGCCGCCATTATAGGGCGCGTTGAGCGCGAAGACGTCGCCCTGGCGGATGCGGCCCTCGTTCAGCCTGATGATCGTCTCGACCGAGCGATCCATCGAGCCGAGATGGACCGGCATATGCGGCGCATTGGCGACGAGCCGGCCGTGACGGTCGAACACCGCGCAGGAGAAATCGAGCCTCTCCTTGATGTTGACCGAATAGGCGGTGTTCTGCAGCGTCACGCCCATCTGCTCGGCGATCGACATGAACAGGTTGTTGAAGATTTCGAGCATGACCGGATCGGCCTTCGCGCCGATCGCTTGGCGCGCCGCCGGGGCGGCGACGCGCGTCAGCACGACGTGATTCTTCGCCGTGATCTCGGCGCGCCAGCCTTCTTCGATGACGATCGTCTGGTGCGGCTCGACGATCATCGCCGGGCCGTCGATCCTGTGGCCGAGCGCCAGCTTGTCGCGCAGGTACGCTTTCGCCTCGCGCCACGCGCCGTGCGAAAAAAAACGGACCTCGCGCTCGGCCGCGGGCAAGCGCGCCTTCGTCGCCGGCTTGGCGCGTTCGGAAAAACGCGCGCCGCCGCCGATCGCCTCGACCGTCACCGCTTCGACGGTGAGCGCCTTGTCGCGGTCGATGAAGCCGAAACGGGCGCGATGCGCCGCCTCGAAGGCGCGGCGCATCGTGGCGAGCGAGCCGGCTTTCACGCCGAGCGTCGTGTCCGAGCCGGCATAGCGCAATTGCGCGCCGATATTGAGCTTGATCGCCGACTTGGCGACGCCCTGGCTCGCCACCTCCTG
Organism: Alphaproteobacteria bacterium; assembly: GCA_021325385.1. Taxonomy (GTDB): domain Bacteria; phylum Pseudomonadota; class Alphaproteobacteria; order Rhizobiales; family Beijerinckiaceae; genus Roseiarcus. The sequence continues at coordinate 16,333 of JAJPHH010000106.1, read as the reverse complement.
GATCGCCTCGGCGCCGAGCTTCTCGCCGAGCTTGGCGATCAGCGCCGGCGCCTTTTCGTCGAGCGGCGCCTCGACGCCTTGGCTGCGATTGGCGCGGATGTCGGCGAGACCCATGCCATAGGCCGAAAGAAGGGACGACAGCGGGTGAATCAGAATCGTCTTGATCGACAGCGCGTCGGCGACGTCGCAAGCGTGCTGGCCGCCGGCGCCGCCGAAGCAATTGAGCGCGTAGCGGGTCACGTCATAGCCGCGCGCGACCGAGATTTTCTTGATCGCCTCCGCCATTTTGGCCACCGCGACGGCGATGAAGCCGTCGGCGGTCTCTTCGGGCGTACGGCCGTCGCCGATCTGTTCGGCGAGCTCCTCGAAAGCTTTGCTCACGCTCTCGGCGTCGAGCGGTTGGTTCTGCTGCGGCCCAAAGATTTGCGGGAAGAAATCCGGGATCAGCTTGCCGGCCATCAGATTGGCGTCGGTCAGCGCCAACGGACCGCCGCGGCGATAGCATTTCGGGCCGGGATTGGCGCCGGCCGAATCCGGCCCGACGCGGAGGCGCGCGCCGTCGAAATGGAGGATCGAGCCGCCTCCGGCGGCGACGGTGTGGATTTTCATCATCGGCGCGCGCATGCGCACGCCGGCGATTTCGGTCTCGAAATCGCGCTCGTATTCGCCGTCGAAATGGGCGACGTCGGTCGAGGTGCCGCCCATGTCGAAGCCGATGACGCGATCGAAGCCGGCGCTGCGACCGGTCTCGGCCATGGCGACGACGCCGCCGGCCGGCCCGGATAGGATCGCGTCCTTGCCGGCGAAGAGCTCGGCCGCGGTGAGGCCGCCGGACGACATCATGAACATCACCCGCGCGCCCGTGCGCTCGACGTCGAGTTCTTTGGCGACGCGTTCGACATAGCGGGCGAGGATCGGCGAAAGGTACGCGTCGGCCACGGTCGTGTCGCCGCGGCCGACCAGCTTGATCAGCGCCGAGCATTCATGGCTGACCGAGACCTGGGCGAAGCCGATATCGCGCGCGAGCCGGGCGACCTGGCGCTCGTGCTCGGGATAGCGATAGGCGTGCATCAAGACGATCGCCAAGGCGTCGAAGCCTCCGGCCTTGGCCGCTTCGAGATCGCGGCGCACGGCGTCGAGGTCTGGCGCCTTTTCGATCACGCCGTCGGCGAGCACGCGCTCGTCGATCTCCAGCACGTCCGAGTAGAGTTGCTCGGGCTTGACGATCTGCCGCGCGAAGATTTTCGGCCGGGCCTGGTAGCCGATTTCGAGCGCGTCGCGGAAGCCGCGCGTCGTGACCAGCAGCGTCCGCTTGCCCTTGCGCTCGAGCAGGGCGTTGGTCGCGACCGTGGTCCCCATCTTGACCGCGCCGATCGCGCCGGTCGGAATCGGCGCGCCGGCTTCGAGCCCGAGCAGATCGCGGATCGCCTGCACGGCGGCGTCGCCATAGGCCGGGCTCTCCGACAGAAGCTTGCGGACATGAAGGCGCCCGCCCGGGTCGCGGCCGATCACGTCAGTGAACGTGCCGCCGCGGTCCACCCAGAAATCCCACGCGCCGGGAGCAGCCGCGCCGCGCTTGCTTGCCGTGCCTCGTTTCGCCAAAGAACGCCCCGAAATCGCGCCGCTCAGCGCGTTTGATTTGACAATGATAGCAACTTATCGATAAATTATCGGCATAGCAAGAGCATCGACGGGCGATATGGCGAAATCGGCGGACATCGAAGTCGAAGAGCCGCGCGGGATCGGTCCGATCGTCTCCTCGGCCCATCTCGCCCAAGGCGCGAGCCCGGCCTTGTCGGAATTCGAATTCGGCCTCATCCTGGCGAGCCACGCGTTCTTGCGGTGGATCGTTCGCGGCATGACCGCCGCCGGCTATCCCGACCTCTCGCCGATCGACGTGATGGTCCTGCATTCGCTCGCCCATCGCGAGCGGCGCAAGCGCCAGGCCGATATCTGCCTCGTGCTCAATATCGAGGACACCCATCTCGTCGCCTATGCGATCAAGAAATTGGAGCGCCTCGGCTTGGCGACAAGCGAGATCGTCGCCAAGGAGAAGCTCGTCTCGGTCACCGAGCGCGGCGAAGCCGCCTGCCGCGCCTACCGTGAAATCCGCGAGCTATTGCTGGTCGAGCCAGTCAAGGCGATGGGATTCGAAGAGAGCCGGCTGTCGAAGCTCGCTGCGCGCCTGCGCGCCCTGTCGGGCCACTACGACCAGGCCGCGCGCGCCGCGGCGAGCTTGTGAGCGCGCCGCTCCGTCGTCGGGCTCAAAAGCCCTCGACAATTAGAAGCAAAAAGAAGCCATGTCATTCCCGCGTAAGCGGGAATCCAGACTGAGCCAGCCTTCAACCGCCGAGGCTCTCCGGATTCCCGCTTGCGCGCAGGGCTGTCCGGAGAAAGGCCTGCGCCTCGGTTCGGGTTCGGTCCGGCGGTTTGGCTTGCTTTCAACACCGCGGCGCCACGCCGCCCGATCGCCGTCAACCCGCCATGGCGCCTCGAAGGTACGTGCAACACGATGTCTGCCCGCGCGGCGCCATGGCGGGTGCTTCGCTTGCGCTCCGCCCCTGCGGGTGACGGCGATCGCTCGGCGTGGCTATTGGCGACCAAGACGTTTTGCTGCCGAAACCGGCCGTTCGGCCGTTTCGGTCAGCAAAACGGCTTGGTTGCAAAAAGGCCATCGAGGCGGGCGCGGGTCAAGGCTCGCGAAGCGGAGCGGAGCGACCGGCCGGCTTGGCCTTGACGCGCGCTCGCCTCGATGGCGCCGCTCTGTTTGGGATTTGCTTTCTCGAGCGCGCTCGTTACTGAGTCTCGCTCGTCAGAAGCCCGCGAATAAACTCGATATCGCCTTGCTTCGCGACGGGCGCGCTCCGGGCGTCAAATTTGCCCTCACTTTCCCCGGACAGCCTTGCGCTTGCGCGGGAATGAACTGAGTTTGCTTTAAAGACGCGTCACGGCCGGCGCTCGCCCTCGTGATTGCGAAGCATTCGCGCCGCGATTGACATTCGCCGCCAATCGCGCAGCTTTCGCTGAAGCGGGGCGCAGCCACATCGATGACGAGGCGAAGAGAAATGGACTATGTGCGTTTCGGCAAGACCGGCCTGAAAGTCTCGAGGCTGTGCCTTGGCTGCATGACCTATGGCTCGACCAAGTGGCGCGACTGGGTGCTCGAGGAAGAAGCCTCGCGTCCGTTCATCAAGGAGGCGCTCGAAAAGGGAATCAATTTCTTCGACACCGCCGACGTCTACTCGATCGGCGCGAGCGAGGAGATTCTCGGCCGCGCGCTGAAGGACTTCGCCAAACGCGACGAGGTCGTCATCGCCACCAAAGTCTTTAACGTCATGGGCCCGAGCCCGAACGCGCGCGGCTTGTCGCGCAAGCACATTTTCGAGGCGATCGACGCCTCGCTGAGGCGGCTGGGCACGGACTATGTCGACCTCTACCAGATCCATCGCTTCGATTATGAGACGCCGCTCGAAGAGACGGTCGAAGCGCTGAACGACGTGGTGCGCGCCGGCAAGGCGCTCTATGTCGGCGCCTCGTCGATGTGGACCTGGCAATTCGCGCGGATGATCGGCTACGCCCGCGAGAGGGGCCTCGCCGAATTCGTCTCGATGCAGAATTACTACAACCTGGTCTATCGCGAAGAAGAGCGTGAGATGATGAAGTTCTGCGCGGACCAGAACATTGCGGTGATCCCGTGGTCGCCGCTGGCGCGCGGCTTTCTCGCCGGCTCGGGCGTCGGCGCGGACGCCGCGACCTTGCGCGGCCGCACCGATCAGTACAGCCGGCAACTCGGCCTGGGCGGCCGCCAGGACGAGGCGATCCGGAAGCGGGTCAACGACGCGGCGGAGCGGCTCGGCGCGAAGCCGGCCGTGGTGGCGCTCGCCTGGGTCTTGTCGAAGCCCTATATCACCGCGCCGATCGTCGGCGCGTCGAAGCCGCATCATCTGGACGACGCGATCGCGGCGCTCTCGCTCAAGCTCGACGCGCGCGCGATCGCCCGGCTCGAGGAGCCGTACCAGCCCAAGGCGATCGTCGGCCATCAATGAGGCGCAACCGCTATTATTCGGGCCCGGTCACCGATCATTTCGACGGCCGATTGTTCTTCGCGCCGGCGCGGCCGGCCGACCGAACCTTGGGCGACATTCTCGCCTGGCGCTTTCGCGAACGGCCGGCGCCGTGGCCGAAAGCCTATCCGAGCCCCTATGTCGATCGGCCGCCGCATCGGGTCCAAGGCGGCGCGCTGCGCGTCTCCTATATTGGCCACGCCAGCTTCCTCATCCAGACGCGCGGCCTCAATCTTCTCATCGATCCGGTCTTCTCCAAGCGCGCCAGCCCGGCCTCCTGGGCGGGGCCGGCGCGGGTCAATCCGCCGGGAATCGACTTCGACAACCTGCCGCCGATCGACGCGGTCCTGGTGACGCATAATCATTACGATCATCTCGACCTTGGTACGCTTTCAAGGCTCAACGCGCGCTGGCGGCCGCGCATTCTGACGCCGCTCGGCAACGACAAGATCATGCGCGCGCATGACCGTGCGCTGCAGCCAGAGGCGCATGATTGGGGCGCGCGCGTCCCGCTGTCGGACCATGTCGCCGCGCATTACGCGCCGGCGCATCATTGGTCGGCGCGCGGACTTTATGATCGGCGCATGGCGCTGTGGTGCGCCTTTGTCCTGGAGACGCCGGACGGCGCCCTCTATTGCATCGGCGACACCGGCTTCGGCGACGGCGCGATCTTCCGCGACGTGGCGGAGAAATTCGGCGCGCCGCGCCTGGCGCTGATCCCGATCGGCGCCTATGAGCCGCGCTGGTTCATGAAGGACCAGCATATCGATCCAGTCGAGGCGGTCGAGGTCTTCAAGCTCTGCGGCGCGCGCCACGCGATCGCCCATCATTGGGGAACGTTTCCCTTAAGCAACGAAGCGATCGACGCGCCGCCCAAGGCTCTGGCCGAGGCCTTGCGCAAAGCGGCGATCGAGCCGGAGCGCTTCCGCGCGCTGCGGCCCGGCGAGGTTTACGAGGAAGGGGCGTCATAAGGCGCCGCGGCGCGCTCAATCGGCGGCAATCAAATGAAGCGCGTTTTTCCCGCCGATGACCGCCTTGGTCGACAGCCGACGATCGAACGTCGCAAGCTTTACCTTGTGAGCGACGGCGAGAGCCAGGAGATAGCTGTCCGTCACCTGTTTGGCGGTAAGAACTTCGGATGTGTCGGCATGGTTCGCGTCCAAGAGGCTGACGCTGTCGGTCCAAAAGACGTGACTCGGCGATTGGCGAAACTGACGGACGACCTCGGCGACGACAGCTGGCGAGCCAGGCGTATTCGGATATTTTGAGTTGCCTACGATGCGGATAACGCCGTTTTCCGTTGTCGGACAAGTGGCCCAGCTTTGCTGACCCATGCGCGCGAACCAGGCGTGCGCGGCGTCATGGCTTATATGGGTCGGATCGATCAGCGCGATGAGCACATTGGCATCGAGCAGGAACGTCACGGCGTTTCATCGCGCAATGCATTGACGATCTCCAGCGTGACCACCGGATTGCCCTTTTGCACCGGCAGGAGAGGAACGCCGTTGCGCTCGCGCCGCGTGGCCGGTTTGCGTAAGGAGCGGCGAGCCAAGTCAGAAACGACCTCGCCCACGGTTTTGCCCTGCTCCCGCGCAATCGCCTTCGCGGCGACGAGAACGTCGTCGGCAATCGCCAATGTGGTTCGCATGCGAACCTCCTGCATCAGGCATCACGCATCAAGATATAGCGGTTTACAGGCGGTCGGGAAGGGGCGGTGATTAGAACCGGAGCCGCGGTCGGTTGCGGTCGGCGCTGCGACAAGGCGATCCGGCCGCTTGTCCCGATACGTTCAGAAAGCCGCCGCAATGCTCGCCAGGGTAAGTTGGCGGGGAGCAATCCGGATTCACGGGTGGCGGCAGCGCGCGAGCATCGCGAGCGTTGCGAGGAGCTTGACCTCGGCCAGCGCGGCGGCGTTAGTGGGGTCCTCACTGGAGGGGCCTCACAATGAAACGCCTTGCAATCGCCGTCGCTCTCGTCTCGACCATCGCCGCAACGCCGGCGGCCGCGCAAAGTACGCGCAGCTTCGTCTCCGGCCATGGCAGCGACTCCAATTCCTGCACACTGACCGCGCCGTGCCGGACCTTCGCCGCGGCCTATGCGATGACCAACGCTGGCGGCGAGATCACCGTGCTCGATCCGGCCGGCTATGGTCCGCTGACCATCAACAAGAGCATCAGCATCATCAATGACGGCGTCGGCGAGGCCGGCATTGCGACGACCGTGGCCGGGAGCGTCGCCGTCACCATTGACGCCGGAGCGAACGACACTGTCCTGTTACGCGGCCTCACGCTCACAGGCCCCGGCTCCGGCGCCGGCGTCAGGTTCCAAACCGGCAAGAAGCTCACGGTCCAGAACTGCGTCGTGCGTAGTTTCCTGGACGGAATCGAAATCAACAGCTACGGACTATCGAACGCCACAATGAGCCTCGTCGTCTCCGATTCGACGGTGTCGGACAACGCCAATGAGGGAATAGGGATCCAGGTCAACGGAGCCAGCAATACGATCACGGGCGTCTTTTCAGGACTCCGCGCAATCAACAATGGCGACGCCGGCGTTCTCATCAACGGAGCGAACACCACGGGCGCAGTCAACGTGACCGTGTCCGACAGCCTCCTCAGCAATAACAGCGTAGGGGTCGGGTCGGAGTCCGGATCGGGCGAGGCTCCTACCGCAATTGTCGTGGCGCGCTCGACAGTCAGCAATAACGGCGTTGGTCTGTTTGCGGACGGCGTCGGCGCCACGCTTGATATCGGCGGCTCGGTCGTGGCCGCGAACACGACGCATGGTTGGCAGGAGGTGAGTTCCGGCTCAATCGGGAGCTATGGCGACAATTACATCGAACATAACGGCGCCAACGTTGGCGGCCTCAGCGTTCTTTCGAGGCAATAGGTTTACCGGCGCGACCGCCACGTGGCCGCTGGTTCATGCGAAGCGCCCCGTCAGCGGTAAGCACTTTGCCGCGCGAGGAAAGCCGCTTTGCCTTGAGAGACATCGGTCGCTGGCGGCTCGCCCCAGCGGACCGACTCCCTCATCCCGGCGGGGGAAGCATGGCGTCCAGCGCCGCGATGAGGCGATCTGGCTGCGCGACAAGCGGATCGGCGCCCGCGGCGCGCAGCTCCTCCCGCGAGCCATAGCCCCAAAGCGCGCCAACCGCGCGGGCGCCATTGGCTCTGGCGCCTAAAGCGTCGTGCTCGCGATCGCCGATCATGACGGCCTCCGCCGCCCTTACGCCGTGGCGTTCGAGCAGATCGGCGATGATCTCGCTTTTGCCGGAGCGCGTTCCGTCCGCCGCAGCGCCGTGAATGGCGACAAAGAATCGAGACAGATCGAAATGATCGAGGATGCGGCGCGCGTAATGTTCGGGCTTGGACGTGGCGACGAAGAGACGGCGGCCCATCGCGCCGAGCGCCTCCAAGGTCGAGACGATTCCGGGATAGACGCTGTTCTCGAATATGCCGACCGGCTCGTAGCGCTCGCGATAGAGCTTAAGCAGCGCGTCCGCCTCGTCCGGCCCGACCAACTTGGCGAACGAAGCGCGCAGCGGCGGCCCGACGAGATAGGTCAGCGACTCAGCAAGCGGAATCGGCAGATTGGCGCCGCGCGTCTCGTTGAAGCGGCGCAACGCGTGAAGGGTCGAGTTGACGATTCCCGGCCGCGAATCGGTCAATGTCCCGTCGAGGTCGAACAGGATCGACAAAGGAGCGGCCGCCGCGCCGCTCACTTCAGCAGCACATAGATGTCGACCTCGAGCGTCGGATCGTCGGACGTCTTCACGTCGTTCAGATATTCCTCATAGAAGAGGTTCTGCGATTCGAGCCCTTTCTCGTCGAGAAAGGCGGTGATCGCCTCGTAGGTCGAGTCGATGTCGTCGTACGAGCCGCGATGCTCGAATTTCATCGCCTTGCCGGCCGGCGTCTGGCCGAATTTGACTGTGTCCGTCAGGCTCGTCTTGCCGGCCGGAACGGCGTCGATCGGGACCATCGCGCGAAAGCGGAAGCTGGAATCGTCCGTCTCGGTGAAGACGGCGATCGGCCGCCCCGCCGGCTTTAACCCGGCCTTGTCCAGCTCGGCTTTGACGGCCGCGATGGCGTTGCTGATTGCGCTGAACCCCTCGTCCCAATTCGCCTTGCCTTCGATATAGGCGGCGGGGCGGCCGGCGAGCTGAAGCGTCGGCGTCTCCGAAGCGTCGCCCGAAGGCGGCGAGGGGGGCGTCGCCGGCGTCTGGGTCTGCGCGGGCGCCGGGGGCGCGGCGGCGGGCGCGTTGGCGGGCGGACTGCCGGCCGCGGGCGGCGCGGCGGGCGAGGCGCTCGGCGCCGGAGAGGCGGGCGTCGCCGAAGGGGCCGGACTCGCCGCCGGAATCTGCGCCTGCGGCGCGGCGGGCGGCGTCTGCTGCTGGGCTCGCGCCGCTTCGCTCGCGCCGAATGCGCCCAGCAATGCGGCGCAGATCAAAGCAGACAATTTCAGGCGGACGAAGGGCTTGCCGAACATTGTTCGTTTCTCTTGAACCGAGGCGCCGAACAAATCGGTCCCGCCGTGAATATGAATTGAGTCGCGCGCGGCGCCAAGGCGACGCGGCGTCGTCCTCACCCCGGCGCCGGCTTCGTCCATTTCAGGATCGGCTGGCGCGCGGCCCTCGTCTCGTCAAGCCGGCGGCGCGGCGCGAGGCGAGGCGCCGAAAGGAAGCGCTCGCGGTCGCCGGCGAGCGCCTTCAGCGCCAGGTCGCGCAAGGTCATGATGAACAGATCGAGACTCGCCTTGGATTCCGATTCGGTCGGCTCGATCAGCATGGCGCCGTGGACGACCAGAGGGAAATAGACCGTCATCGGGTGATAGCCCTCGTCGATCATCGCCTTGGCGAAATCGAGCGTCGTGATTCCCGTCTCCTTCAGCCAGCGATCGTCGAACAGGGCCTCGTGCATGCAGGGCCGGTCGCCGTAGGGCGACGACATCAAATCGTTGAGGCAGGCTCGGATATAGTTGGCGGAGAGGACCGCGTCCTCCGAAGCCTGTTTCAACCCGTCCGCGCCATGCGAGAGGATGAAGGCGAGGGCGCGCACGAACATGCCCATCTGGCCGTGAAAGGCCGAGAGGCGGCCGAAGGCCTGTCCGCCCTCGGCATGCTCGACCATGACCAGCGCGTCGCCGTTCCGTCCGAGATAGGGCGTCGGCGCGAATGGCGCGAGCCGCTCCGACAGCACGACCGGCCCGGCGCCCGGCCCGCCGCCGCCATGCGGCGTCGAGAAGGTCTTATGCAGATTGATATGCATCGCGTCGACGCCGAGATCGCCCGGCTTGGCCTTGCCGACGATCGCGTTGAAATTGGCGCCGTCGCAATAGAAATACGCGCCCGCGGCGTGGACGATTTCGGCGATCTCGACGATTTCGCGCTCGAACAAGCCGCACGTATTCGGATTGGTCAGCATGATCGCGGCGACGTCCGGCCCGAGCGCGGCTTTCACCGCGGCCGCGGTGACGATCCCTTGCGCGTCGGCGGGCACGGCGCGCACCGAAAAGCCGATCAAAGCCGCGGTCGCCGGATTGGTGCCATGCGCCGAATCCGGCACGAGCACGATGCGGCGCGTCGCCGCCTCGCCGCGGGCGCGGATCGCCGCTTTGATCGCCATCATGCCGCAAAGCTCGCCATGCGCGCCCGCCTTGGGCGACATGGCGATCGCGCTCATCCCGGTCAGCGCCATCAAGGTCTTGGCCAAGGTTTCGATCAGTTCGAGCGCGCCTTGCACGGTGGAGAACGGCTGCAACGGATGGATGTCGGCGAAGCCGGGCAGCCGCGCCACCTTCTCGTTGAGCCGCGGATTGTGCTTCATCGTGCACGAGCCGAGCGGGTACAGCCCGGCGTCGATGGAATAATTCTTGCGCGACAGCCGCACATAGTGGCGCAGACATTCCGGCTCGGTCAGGCCCGGCAGGCCGACCGGCGCAGCGCGTTCGTGCGGGCCCAGGCGGGACGCGAAGGGCTCGGGATCGTCGATGTCGACGCCGGTCGCGTCGAGCCGGCCCGTCTCGAAGATCAGCGGCTCCTCCATGTCGAGGCCGCGATTGCCGGTGAACGTCGTCGGCGCGATCAGCTCGGCCTCTTCCGGGCGGGTCGGGCGTCCCTGCATGTTCATGATCATCGATCCTCGGGCTCGCGCTCGGACGATTACGATAGAATTTCAGCGAGCGCGGCGGCGTAAGCTGCGCGGTCGTCGTCGCTATTCGTCTCGGTGCTGGCGACGACGATGAGGTCGTCGAGGCCGCTCTTCGGCAGCAGGCGCGAGACCGGAACCCCGCCGATGATTCCTTTCTCGACGAGAGCTTCGATCACGTCTTTCGCCGGTCGCGGCGTACGAATGGTGAATTCGTTGAAGAAGAATTGGTTGAGCACGCTGACGCCCTTCACGCAGGCGAGCCGGTCGGCGAGCGCGACGGCGTTAGCGTGATTGACCCTCGCGAGGCGGCGCAGACCCGCCTCGCCGAGCAGGCTCATATGGATGGTGAAGGCCAGGGCGCAGAGGCCGGAATTGGTGCAGATGTTGCTCGTCGCCTTCTCGCGGCGGATGTGCTGCTCACGGGTCGATAAAGTGAGGGTGAAGCTGCGCCGTCCGTCGGCGTCGACCGTCTCGCCGGCGAGCCGCCCCGGGATTTGCCGCACGAATTTCGCCCGCGTCGCGAACAGGCCGACATAGGGGCCGCCGAAATTCAAGGCGTTGCCGATCGACTGGCCCTCGCCGACGACGATGTCCGCGCCCATCTCGCCGGGCGAGCGCACCGCGCCGAGCGAGACCGCCTCGGTGAAGACCGCGACGAGCAGCGCGCCTTTGGCGTGAGCGGCGGCGGCGATCGGCGCAAGATCGCGTAAGTTACCGAAGAAATCCGGGTTCTGCACGACGACGCAGCTCGTCTCGTCGTCGATCGAAGCAGCGATGTCCTCGCGCGCCAAAACGTCCGGCGGCGCCCGTAATGTGTCGTCCTCGGCCATATCCGCCAACGCGCCGACGACTTCGGCGTAATGCGGATGAAGGCCGCCGGAGAGCACGGCCTTTTTGCGCTTGGTCAGCCGGTGCGCCATCAACACCGCCTCCGCGCAGGCTGTCGAGCCGTCATACATCGAGGCGTTGGCGACCTCCATGCCCGTCAACGCGGCGACCTGCGTCTGGAACTCGAACAGCGTTTGCAGCGTGCCTTGCGCGATTTCCGGCTGGTACGGCGTGTAGCTGGTCAGGAATTCGGAGCGCTGGATAAGATGATCGACGCTGGCGGGCACGTGATGGCGATAGGCCCCGGCGCCGACGAAGAACGGCGCCGAGCCAGCGGCGACATTGCGCGCGGCCATCGCGGACAGCCGGCGCTCGACCTCCATCTCGCTCATCCGCCGCGGAATGTCGATGAGGTCGGTCAGGCGCTTGTCGGCGGGAATGTCGGCGAACAGGTCGTCGATGCGAGACGCGCCGATTCGCGCCAGCATCAGCGCCCGATCTTCGTCGTCCAGAGGCAGATAGCGCATTCTCAGACTCACGCTTCCGTCTTGAGAAATTCCTGGTACGCCGCTTCGTCCATCAACGCATCAAGCTCGCGCGCGTCGGCGAGCTTGATGCGGAAGATCCAGCCCTTGCCGGTCGCGTCTTCGTTGATCAGGCTCGGCTGACTTTCGAGCGCGTCGTTGACGGCGACGATTTCGCCCGACGCCGGGGCGTAGACCTCGCTCGCCGCCTTGACGCTCTCGACCACCGCGGCTTCGCCGCCTTGGACGACCTGCGTTCCGATCTTGGGCAGTTCGACGAAGACGACGTCGCCAAGCTGCGCTTGCGCGTGGTCGCTGATGCCGACGACGCCGATCTCGCCTTCAAGGCGGATATATTCATGGTCCTTGCTGTAGCGAAGCTGCGACATGGTTCTCCCTTTCGGACGTCACGGGCCGCGGAAATAGGCGTGCGGATGAAAAGGCATGGGCGCGACGCGCGCGGCCAGTTTCTTGCCGCGCACGACGAGGTCGACCGCCTCGCCGATCGCCGCTTTCGCGCTCGCGACATAGCCCATTGCGATCGGCGCGCCGACGCTGGGGCCGAAGCCGCCCGACGTGACGCGGCCGATCGCGGCGCCGTCGCGGTCGACGATTTCAGCGCCCTCGCGGGCCGGCGCCTTGCCTTCGAGCCTCAGGCCGACGCGCCGCCGCCCGGGTCCCTCGGCGATCTCGCGAAGAATGCGCGCCGCGCCGGGAAAGCCGGCTTCGGCGCGCCGGCGTTTCGGGATCGACCATAAGAGGCCCGCCTCGACCGGGCTGGTCGTCTCGTCGAGGTCGTGGCCATAGAGGCAGAGGCCGGCTTCGAGCCGCAGCGAATCGCGCGCGCCGAGCCCGACCGGCCTGACCTCGTCTTCGCGGAGCAGGCTTCGCGCGAAAACCTCGGCTTCGCTTGCCGCGAGCGAAATCTCGAATCCGTCCTCGCCGGTATAGCCTGAGCGCGAGACCAGATAATCCGCGCCCGTCTCGCCGAGCTCCGCGCCGGAGGCGACGCCCATGAAGGGCAGCTCTACGAGTTTCGGCCAGCGGCGGGCGAGCACGGAAGCGGCTTTCGGGCCTTGCAGGGCGAGCAAGGCGCGGTCGCCGAGTTCCCCCAGGCGCAGGTCCGGCAGCAGGCGGCGTATATGAGCGAAATCGTCCTCTTTGCGCGAGGCGTTGACGACGAGAAACAGCAGCTCCTCGCCCGCTTTGCGCGGCGGCCGGCGCGCGACCATAAGATCGTCGAGAACCCCGCCGCTCTCGTTGAGCAATTGCGTGTAGCGAAGCCGGCCGATCGGCTGAGTGGCGACATCGGTCGGGGCCAGCGCCTCGAAGCGGCGGGCGGCGTCCGGCCCTTCGAGAAAGGCCTGGCCCATATGCGAGACGTCGAACAGGCCGGCCGCCGCGCGCGTATGGGCGTGCTCGGCCAGAATGCCGCTCGGATACTGCACCGGCATTTCGTAGCCGGCGAACGGAACCATCCGAGCGCCGAGCTCGACATGCAGCGCGTGAAGCGGCGTCTGGCGCAGATCGGTCGAAGACATTCAGGCCGTCCCAGAGAAGCGCTCCGACGGCGCCGCCCCATGCGGCCGCCGTCCTGCGCCCCCTCTGTCGCGCGACCTGAGAGATTTCCCGCCGCCCGTCAGAGCCGCGGTTACCCCCGTCGGTGGGCCTGCGCCGAAACGCCGGCCGCTTTCCAGAGCGTCATCCCCTCGGCGGTCCATTGGCCTGAGCGTTTCCGGGGCGGTTGCGCCTTCGGCGCCGGGGCCTGCTGAGGCCGCCGGTCTCTTCCGCTGGGGGTCTTGATCTGACGACCTAAAACAAACGAAGCGCGAGCGAAAGTCAATGCGAGCGCTTCTTGCGCGCCCGCTTTTCGACCGGCTCATGGCCGGCGTCGAAGCCGACCAAGATCGTATAATCCTCGTCCGCCCATTTATGAACGTAAGGCAGCATCAGCGGCTCGGAGACGAATTGGAAGGGCGCCCGCAGATTGGTCGCAGCCGTTGCCTCCGCCGCCACTTTATAGAGCTTGGAGATGACCGGCTTGCCGGTCGAATCGTCGCGGACGACGACGCGCAGCGGCGCCGAATAGGCCCCGGGCGAGCCGGCCGGGCCGATCAGCAGCCGCCCGGCGACGCCGACCTTGATCGCGAATTGCGCGCCCTCGACTTTGCACTCGCGCGCCGTCTCCAGAATATCGAACTGATAGCGCACCGCCTGATTGGCGTCGCCGCCGACGCGCATGGCGGAAGTGCCGTCCTGGATCTCGACTTGCGGACAATTGACCTCTTTGGGGCCGCCATTCTCGAGCGAGGCGGTTTGGGCGCCATTGGCGGCGCTTTGGTCCGTCGCGCCGAAGGAGACCAGACTGGCCAACGTGCTCGGGCTCGGCACGACCGATTCGATCGTGCTGCAAGCGGCGCATGAGCCGCCAAGAATCGCGATCGCGACAAACGCCGATCGCCGCGCGGCCTTCCGCTTCATCGCCCCTAATGCTCCCCCAATTGGCCAGGCCCGGTTGATTACAGGAAGTTTTCCCGGCCGGCCAGATTTCGCCTCGATGCGGCGGCTTTAAGGCAGTTGATCGAATCCCTCTTTGAAGCCGGCGAGCGCCAGGGGGATGCCGATCCCCTCTTCCGGCGTCTGATAAATGATGAACGTCGCCGCCTTGCCGCTCTTCATCTGATCGATCAGCTTGTCGTCCATGACCACTTCGGCGACGCAGCCATTGGGCAGGCAGCGCACGAAAGCGGCGCGGCCGACCTCGACATTGTCGATCCTGAGGCCGAGGCCGGAGGGCAGCAGCACGCCGAGCGGCGCGATCACCCGCAGGAGCCGGCTCTTGCCGTCGGCGGTGCGCAGCACGATCACGACCAGGGTGATGTTCGGCCTGTCCTCCGCGGCGACGCTTTGAATCAGCGCGCATTGCTCGCGCTCGGCGCCGGGCGGCGTCTCGCAGCGGGTCTCCCAATCGCCGCTCTTGCTCTTGACCACGCCTTGCGCGGCGGCGGGCGCCGATTCGCCCAAGACGATCGCCGCCAACGCCGCAAGCCCGAGCGCGCGCCATCGTCGAACCCTGACATCGAGAGGCCGCATAGGTGACGATAGCCTTTCCCGCATCGAGCGCCGGTCGAGTTTGCCGTATCAAAAGCCCCCTCGCTGTCAAGCGCGGCGGGAATGGGGCCGCCGGCGCTCCGCCGGCGTTTCCGGCGCCGCCAGCGCGAATATGCCGCACCGGCCGATCGGCCGGCGCGCCATTGCGCGGCGCGGCGCTTTGTGGTTTTCAACGCAAGGCGGGCGTCTCGGCTGGCGTCGCGCCGCTCGTTCGTTTTGGCGGGCCGGCCGAATCGGCGCATTCGAAGGCGGCATGGACATGGGGATTCAGGGCGTCATGACGATTCGGCGTTACCTTTCTGGGATCGGCGCGGCCGCCGGCTCACTGTTGGCGAGCGCCGCGCTCGCCAACGGAATCGGCTATGCCGAGCCCGGACAGATCGGCTTTCAGGGCGCGGTGACGCCGATCGCTCAGGACATCGAAAGCTTTCACAATTACCTCCTCATGCCGATCATCACGGCGATCAGCCTGTTCGTCCTCGCGCTGCTCGGCTACGCGATCTGGCGGTTCAACGAACGCGCCCATCCGACGCCGTCGCGGACGACGCACAATTCGATGATCGAAGTGTTGTGGACGATCATCCCGGTCGGCATCCTGGTGGTGATCGCCATCCCGTCGTTCCGGCTCCTGACGCAGGAGCTCGTCGTGCCGCCGGCCGACGTGACGCTCAAAGTCACCGGCAACCAGTGGCATTGGAGCTACGAATATCCGAAGGACCAAGGCGGCGGCTTCAGCTTCGATTCGTTCATGAAGGCCGAGGATCAGATCAAGCCCGAGAATGGCGACATCCGCCTTCTGTCCGTCGACAACGAAGTCGTCGTGCCGGTCAACAAGACGGTCGTGCTTCAGGTGACGTCGGCCGACGTCATCCATTCCTTCGTCATTCAGTCTTTCGGCATTCGCATCGACGCGGTGCCGGGCCGGATGAACGAGACCTGGTTCAAGGCCGAGCGCGAGGGCGTCTATTACGGCCAATGCTCGAAGCTTTGCGGCAAGGACCACGCTTTCATGCCGATCGCGTTCCGCGTCGTCAGCGACGACAAGTATCAGGCCTGGCTCGCGGACGCGAAAAAGAAGTTCGCGGCCGTGACGACGCCGAGCGCGATTTCGGTCGCCGACGCTTCACCGGCGCTTCACAATTGAGGCGGCTGGCTCGAGCCAAATAGGCCTATTCCGCGACACGCCGAGCAGCCACGAATTCCCGAGGATCGACGAGATGGCTCACGCAGCGACCCACGAAGAGCACGGCCACCCCACTGGCTGGCGCCGCTTTGTCTACTCGACCAATCATAAGGACATCGGCACGCTCTACCTGATCTTCGCGATCATCGCCGGCCTGATCGGCAGCGCCTTGTCGGGCGCGATCCGCATGGAGCTGATGTATCCAGGCGTTCAGATTTTCCCGACCATCTCGGCGATCTTGGCTGGCGACGGCTCGATCGACGCCGCCAAGAACATGTACAGCGTGTTCATCACGGCCCATGGCGTGATCATGATCTTCTTCCTGGTCATGCCGGCTTTGATCGGCGGCTTCGGCAATTGGTTCGTGCCGTTGATGATCGGCGCGCCGGACATGGCCTTCCCGCGCATGAACAACATCTCGTTCTGGCTGCTGCCGGCCTCGTTCCTGCTGCTGATCCTGTCGATGTTCGTCGA
>JAJPHH010000056.1 GCA_021325385.1 Alphaproteobacteria bacterium | reverse complement strand
TGCGGATTGGCGACTTTGACGCCGGCCGCATGCGCCATCATGCCCATCAGCGCGATCAGGCCGAGCAGGAACGAATAGGCCGGCAGCGTCATCGTGTTGCGGCGAATCGCTTCGCCGCTCGATGCGGCGAGCGTGCCGGTCAGCGCATGCGGATACATGAAGAGGGCCATCGCCGAGCCGACGGCGAGCGTGATGTATGGCCCGATCTGCTGCGGCGCGAGGATCAACCCGGCGGCGAGCTTCGGATTGGCCGCGACTTTGGCGGCGTAAGCTTGACCAGCCGCGTCGAAAATCGGGCCGAAGCCGCCGAGTTCGACCGGCACGACGATCACCACCGCGATCACGAAAATATAGATCATCGCGTCTTTGACGAAGGCGATCATCGCCGGCGCGCGCAGGCCGCTCTTGTACGTGTAGAGCGCGAGGATGATGAAGGCGATGGTCAGCGGCGCATGCGCGAACGGGCCGTCATGCGGAAAGCCGAGCGCTTGGATGACCTTCTCCATGCCGACGAGTTGCAGCGCGATATAGGGCATGGTGGCGAGAATGCCGGTGAAGGCGACGGCGAGCTCCAATCCCTTGCTGCCATAGCGGCCGGCGACGAAATCGCCGGCGGTAAGATAGCCGCGTTTATGCGAGACCGCCCAGAGGCGGGGCAGGGTGAGGTACAGAAACGGATAGATGATGATCGTATAAGGGACGGCGAAGAAGCCGAAGGCGCCGGTCGCGTAGACGAGGCTCGGAATCGCGATCACGGTATAGGCGGTATAGAGATCGCCGCCGAGCAGGAACCAGGTGATCCAGGCGCCGAAGCGGCGGCCGCCGAGGCCCCATTCATGGAGGTGATCGAGGTCGGCCGACTTCCAGCGCGAAGCGAGAAAGCCGATCACCGTCACCAAAGCGAAGAAGAAGACGAAGACGACCGTCGCGGTCCAGTTGAGATTGGCGGTCATGGCCGCGCCTTGGCGATGCGGTCGGCGAGATAGATGCCGAAAGCCGACACGGGAATCAGCAAGAGCTGCAGCCAGTAGAAGAACGGGACGCCGGCCAAGGCGGGCTCGGTCGAATTGTAGAGCGGGGCCGCCAGCGCGACCACGCATGGCGCAAACAGCAAGAAATATTTCATCGTTCCCCCCCGAGCGGCGGCGGTCCTGGCCGCGTGATTCTCCCGCGCTAAGCGCTTGAGAAGCAGCCTTCTTCCACGCTTAGCCAATTCTCGCGGCGAGGTCGAGAGTCTGCCTCAGCTCGGCCGGCTCAAGCCGCCTTCGGCTCGATCAGCCGGGCGATTCGGCGCAGGGCGAGCTCGTAGCCTTGGCCGCCGAAACCAGCGATCACGCCGTCCGCCCGCAGCGACACATAGGAGTGATGCCGGAAAGCCTCGCGCTTATGCACGTTGGAGAGGTGCACCTCGATCACCGGTCCGTCATAGGCGTTGAGCGCATCGAGAATGGCGACAGACGTATGGGTGAAAGCGGCCGGGTTGATGATGAGTCCGACCGCCCTGCCGCGCGCCTCGTGAATCCAGTCGATGATCTCGTATTCGCGATTGCTCTGATGGAATTCAAGGTCGAGCTTCAATTCGCCGGCGAGCAGGCGGCACGCCTTCTCGATGTCGGCCAGCGTCTCGCGCCCATAGATTTCCGGCTGCCGCTTGCCGAGCAAGTTCAAATTCGGCCCGTTCAGGACATAGACCAGGCGGCTCATCGGCATCCTCTCTTCTCGCCCGCCGACGCAAAAATGAAACGTTGTCATTCCCGCGCAAGCGGGAAACCAGAGAAAAGCGCGCCATAAGCTGGCTCAGTCTGGATTCCCGCTTGCGCGGGAATGACGGCGCGGAATAGCGGCGGCGAAAGCGTCGCTCGCCAGCCTGACATCGTCCCGCCGGATAGAGCAATCCCCCGCTCGACAAATTCCGACTTAAGGGCTCGAAAGCCGATCGATTTTCTGCTTTCTGAGCGGGGCGCTTCGGCGCGTCTCCCGTCTCAGCGAGGTCCCGATGGCCGCGGCCAAGATCAAACTCGTCATCGACGCCGACACCGGCATCGACGACGCCTTGGCGTTGCTGCACGCCTGCGCCTCGCCCGAGGCCGAGATTCTCGGCGTGACCACAGTCTCGGGCAATGTCGATCTTCAGCGCGCCACCCGCAACACGCGCGCGGTGCTCGCTCTCGCCGGGCGCGGCGACATTCCCGTCTGGCCGGGCTGCGGCCGGCCGATCCTGCGCGATCCCGAGGACGCGAGCTATGTTCATGGCGGTTCGGGGCTCGGCCAGGCCGAATTGCCGGAGCCGCCGGCGACGGACGACAATCGACACGCGGTCGATCAGATTCTGGCTCTCGCCAAGGTCCATGAAGGCGAAGTCGTCCTGGTCCCGACCGGACCGCTCACCAATATCGCTGCCGCTGTGACGCGCGAGCCGGCTTTGGTCCGATGGGTTAAGCGCGTCGTGCTGATGGGCGGATCGTTCCAGGGCGGCGGCAATACGACGCCGGCCGCCGAGTTCAATATCTGGCACGATCCCGAAGCGGCGCGCATCGTCTTCCACGCCTTCGCGCAAGAGGGCGCAGCGCCGCTCGTTGCGGTCGGCCTCGACGTGACACAAAAAGTATTGCTGCTGCCGGAGCAGATTGCGGCGCTCGGCCGGCGCATCGCCGATACGCCGCGCGGGCCGGCGCTGGCTCGCTTTTTCGAAGACGCGACGCGCGATTACTTTGATTTCATCGAGAGGCGCTTGGGGCGGCGCATTTTCGTCATGCATGATCCGCTCGCATTGGCCGCCGCGCTCGATCCTTCGCTCATCGAGACGCGACGCGTCGCGGTCGACGTCGAAACGACTGGCGCGCTGACCAGCGGCATGACGGTCGCCGATTGGCGCGGCGTGTGGAGGCGCAAACCGAACGCCGAGGTCGCGATCGGCGTCAACGCCGAAGCGATGATCGGGCAATTCCTCGAGCGAATGGAGCGTCTGGCGCAGGGCGACATCCTTGCCCGCGAGGCGGGATAGGAGGGCGCCCAGGAAGATCCGCGACTCCGCCGCCTACGCGCGGAGGAAACCAAGCTGCGCGTAATCGCGCACTGTCGGATAGCGCATCGGCGCGTCTTCTTCGATCGGCGCGGGCGGTTCGGGCGGCGGCAGGAAATAATTGTCGGTCGCGTCGTCGTTGACGAGCGAGACTTCGCCGGCGAGCGCCGCGCCGCCTTCGGCCCAGAAGGCGTGAGCGACATAAGGCTCCAGGACCAGGCTTTCGCCGGGCTCCAAAATGACCCGCCCGCCCGGGCGGACCTCGACCATCGTCGCATCCTTCAAGACGCGGACGCGTTCGTCGAGCCTGCGCCCGGCGCGATCCACTTTGAACAACTCGACGACGAAACGCGCGCCGCCCCGGTTCAAAATGTCTTCGGTCTTGACGATGTGATAGTGATGCGGCGTGCGCTGCCCGTGCTCGGCGAACAGCGCCTTCTCGCTGTAAAGCCGGCCCGAGCCGCTCTTGAGCGCGCGCCAATCGCCCATCCGGAGCGTGAAGACGCTAAGGCCCTCGGTCGCGAACGCGCCGCGCCTGAACTCGACGATGTTCCAGCCGAGCCCGCTTTCGGCGATCCGGCGCGCAGAATCCGGCGCGGCGCGAAAATTCTCGCCGCTCCACAGCGCGAAAGGCGGCAGTTTGAATCCGCAGCGCTCGCAAAATTCGAGCATCGCGTCGATGCGGCGATCGATGAAGGAGCGAAGCATAGAAGGGCGTCCCGATCGCCTTCGGAGATCAAGCGCGCGCTTTGGCGGCGCGGTCAATCGCCGCGGCGATCAGCTTGTGCGCCTCTTCGGCGCCGCCCCAGCGGATGATCTTGACCCATTTTCCGGGTTCGAGGTCCTTGTAATGGGCGAAGAAATGCTCGATCTGCTTCAGCGTGATTTCGGGCAGGTCGACATAGCTCGAAACGCCGGCGTAGCGCTGGGTCAGTTTCGCCGAAGGCACGGCGAGAATCTTTTCGTCGCCGCCGGCTTCGTCCTCCATCAAAAGTACGCCCACCACCTTGCAGCCCATCACGGCGCCTGGAACGATCGCCCGCGTATTGGCGATGATCACGTCGCACGGATCGCCGTCTTCCGACAGCGTATGCGGAATGAAGCCGTAATTGCCCGGGTAGCGCATCGACGTATAAAGGAATCGGTCGACGACCAGCGCCCCGGCTTTCTTGTCCATCTCATATTTGATCGGTTCGCCGCCGATCGGCACTTCGATGACGACATTGACTTCGCGCGGCGGATCCTTGCCGATCGAAACAGCTTCGAGATTCATGACCCCTCCTGCCCGGCGCGCGCGTTCGACGCTCGCTCCGCAGCCAAGCCGTTGCGGCGCGCCCCGGCGCGGCCCCTACGGGCTCAACCGATCAATCGAAACCGAAGGCGACGCGCTCGCGCGTTTCTTCGCCGAATTTTTCCGGCGCGCGGCGAATGATGCGCCCGCCGAGGCGGGAATAGAAGCCGATCGCTCTGGTATTGTCCGCCAGCGCCCAGATCAGGAACGAACGATAGCCATGATCGGCGAGATCTTTCTGCGCCGCTTCGAACATCCGCCGGCCGAAGCCGACCCCCTGAAATTCAGGCGCGAGATAGAGTTCGAAAATCTCGCCGCCATAGGCGAGCGCCGGCACGCGATTGCGGCCGTAGCTGGCGTAGCCGGCGATGCGGTCGTTGAAGTCGAGCACCAGCAGGCGCGAGCCGCGCGCGATCGCGTTGCGCCACCAGACCGGACCGCGCCGCGCGATCATCCGCTCGAGCTCGCGGCCCGGAATGATGCCGCGGTAAGCGTCTCGCCAAGCCGCGTCGTGAACGTCGGCGATCTTGGCTTCGTCGCCGGGCCGCGCGGTTCGGATTGTGACGAGCGTTTCGACCATAGCGTGGTGATGTTAGGGCGACGCGCCGCCTGACCGCAAGTCTTGACATCGCCGCATCGGCAAAAGAATCGCTCGCGCCGCTCGGAGCGGCCGAGGCAGGCTTTCGCCATTTTGCGGTCGGAATTGGCGATGAGGGATGCTAGGGAGACGAATCGCTCCTCCTAAACCTTCCCGTTGAGCATGGACGCCCGTTCGCGAGCCTTTCCCTCCCGCTGCGCCGCTTTTTTCATAGCCGCCATGCTGGCGATGCTGGCCGGATTCGCCTCCGCTCAGGCCGAGACTTGGCGCGCCGTCTACAATGTCTCGCTGATCGGCTTGCCGATCGGGACGGCGGACGTAAGCGGACAGATTTCGTCGACCGCTTACCGAATCGAAGCGACCGCTAAAATCGTCGGCCTGGCGACGATCCTCTCCAACGCCAAAGGCGCGGCGACCGGCGCCGGCGCGATCGCCTCGGGCAAGGTCCTGCCCGCGGCCTTCGCCACGACCGCGGCCAATTCCAAGATGACGCGGACGGTGAGGATGGCCCTGAACGACGGCGTCGTGACCGGCGTCGACATTTCGCCGCCGATCGAGGACAGACCAGGCCGCGTCCCCTTACGCGATCAAGACAAGCGGGGCGTCGTCGATCCGGTCGGCTCGATCCTCGTTCCGGTCGCCGGCAGTCAGCCGCTGATCAGCCCCGCCGCCTGCAATCGCAGCATTCCCATTTTCGACGGCTATACGCGGTTCGACCTTCGCCTCTCCTATGTCGGCCAGAGACGAGTCGCGGCCCAGGGCTACAGCGGGCCGGTCGTCGTCTGCTCGGCCCGCTATGTGCCGATCGCAGGGCACGATCCGAACCGTCCGGCGGTCAAGTTCATGATCAACAACAAGCAGATGGAGGTCTGGCTCGCGCCGATCGAGTCGGCGCGCGTGCTCGCCCCGTTCCGCGCCTCGCTCGGCACGATGATCGGCACGGTCGTGGTCGAAGCTTCGGCGTTTGAAGTCGACGCGAGATAGCGCGGCGCCGTCGCTGCGAGCGAAGCGAACCACGGCGCCCCATTCGGAGGGCTCAGCCCTATGAATGGATTTCTCGCTCGCTACGACGGCGGGCGGTTAGCTAGTTGAAGTCGTCGGGCGCGGGCGGGATCGGCAGCACGCCGACGCCTTCTTCGAGCAGCGCGCGCGCTTCGTCCGGCGTCGCCTGGCCGCGAATCGAGCGCAACGGCGCTTCGCCAGCGTGAATCGCCCGCGCCTCCTCCGGGAAGCGGCGGCCGACATCGTCGGTCTTGGTCATGATTTCCTGACGCAATTCCTTCGCCAATTCGCGTAAGCGCCGCTGGCGCTCGTCGACCAGCGCGACATTGGCCGGCGGCGATTCGGCGGCGACGGCGGCTTCGACCTTCTTCCTGCCCCCGACCACGGCCGGCGCCATCAACGCTTTGCCGACCCGCGTCGAATCGCATTCCGGACACGCCACCAATCCGCGCCGGGCGAGCTGGTCGAAGGACTCGCTGTCTGGGAACCAGCTCTCGAAGGCGTGGTCCTTGTCGCAAACGAGCGAATATTTGATCATCGCTCAGCCCGCCAGGAGCGGGTCGAGCTCGCCCGCCGCGTCCAAAGCGTGGAGATCGTCGCAGCCGCCGATATGGCGCTCGCCGATGAAAATCTGCGGCACGGTCCGCCGCCCATGAGCGCGCTTGGTCATCGCCGCGCGCGCCGCCGGATCGCCGTCGACGCCGATCTCGGTGAATGCGGCGTTCTTCTTGCGCAGCAGCGCCTTGGCCGCCAGGCAATAGGGGCAGGTCGCCGTGGTGTAGATGGTGATCGGAGGCATTTTTCCTCGACCGCTCAACGAATTGGGCCCGTCCTAACACGGAACGGGCCGCTCTCCATATAGGACGTCACGCTCCTGTCACAACCCGGGCGAAAACAAGAACGTCGACCGACGCCGCGCCCGCGCGCAGCAACGCGCGGGTCGCGGCGTTGGCGGTCGCGCTCGAGGTGAGGACATCGTCGATGAGCACGACGCGCTTGTCCTTGATGCGGGCTTCGGCGCCCGCTGGAACGCGGAACGCGCCCTGGACGTTCTCGGCGCGCTGCGCCCGGCTGAGGCCGAATTGCGGCTTGGTCGCCTTGACGCGGGCGAGCAGGCCGAGATCGCAGGCCTTGCCCGCCTCGCGGCCCACGCTGACGGTCAAAAGCGCCGCTTGATTGAAGCGGCGCGACAGCAGCCGCAACGGATGCAGCGGCACCGGCGTCAGAATGTCGGCCTCGGCGAGAATGTCGGCGCCGGCGCGCGCCATCCAGCGGCCGATCGGCTTGGCCAATTCGACGCGGTCCGAATATTTGAGGCGGTGGACGAGGCGGCGGGCGGGCCCGTCCTCGAATCGCGCCGCCGCCCGCGCCCGTCCATAAGCCGGCGGATCGGCCATGGCTTGCGGCGAGATCAGGCCCGGGTCGAGATCCTGCTCGAAGGGCGTGCCGAGCCGCTCGCAAAACGGGCGCTCGATGAAGCGAATCTCGCGCCAGCAGCGCGGGCAGAGGGCGCCGGATTCGGCGACCGCCGCGCGGCAGGCGAGGCAGGTCGGCGGGTAGACGAAATCGAGCGCGGCGCGGCCGAGCGCCGCGACCGCGTCGCGCGCTCGCCAAAGCGCAGTCGGCGCGATCCGATCCGCGGTTTCAGCGAGCGGCCCCAGCATGAGCGAAAGCTAGCGCGCCGACCGGCTTTGCGCGAGAGCTTCTGAAAGGATAGCAAGCGCCTCATGGCCGCCCCGGAAATTTTCGACGCCAAGCTGGCCCGCGTCCGGCTCGAGCGCGCGCTGCGGCTGGACGCGGGCGGTGCGGATTTTCTGCTGCGTCGCGCGGCGGAGGATCTCGTCGACCGGCTGGCCCTGGTGAAGCGGGAATTCGCGACCGCGGTCGATATCGGCACTCCAGGTCCGCACGCCGCCGCGGCGCTCAGGGGCGATCCGCGCGTCGGCTTTGTTGCGCGCGCCGCGCCGAGCGCGGTCGGGCTCGAAGCGGCGTTCAGCGCCTGTTTCGTCGGCGGAGCCGAGCGCCTCGCGCTGGCCCCGCAAAGCTGCGATCTTGTCGTCTCGCTCCTCGCGCTGCACAGCGTCAATGACTTGCCTGGCGCGCTCATTCAAATTCGCCAGGCGCTCAAGCCCGACGGCCTGTTCATCGCTTGCCTCCTGGGCGGCGACACGCTGACCGAATTGCGCCAGAGCCTGACCGCCGGCGAAGCCGAAATCCTCGCCGGCGCCGCGCCGCGGGTCGCGCCTTTCGCCGAGCTGCGCGCGATCGGCGCGCTGTTGCAGCGGGCCGGATTCGCGCTGCCGGTCGCCGACCTCGACCGCATTGTCGTACGCTACGGCGACGCCATTGCGCTGATGCGCGATTTGCGCGCAATGGGCGCGACCAATGTCCTGACCGCCCGCAGTCGGCGCTTTTTGCGCCGCGACGTGCTGGCGCGGGCCGGCCAAATCTACGCCGAGCGGTTCGCCGAGCAAGACGGGCGGCTGCGCGCGACCTTCGATTTCGTCTGGCTCTCCGGCTGGGCGCCGCATGAGAGCCAGCGACAGCCGCTGAAGCCGGGTTCGGCCAAAATGCGACTCGAAGATGCGGTGAAGGCGGCGCGCGGCGGCGCCTAGCCTGGCGACGCAGGCTGCGCCGGGCCGGCCTCGCGACGTGGCGAAGCGAAACGAGGCGAGCTAAGGTGAGGGGCGGGGTCGGTCTGCCCCGACCTTAGTGTTTGCGCTCCCGTACCCTTCCGCCAAACTGGGGCGGGCTCAGGCGCAAGGTAGGTTCTGCGACGCTGCGCATGGTTTCCGACAAGATATCCTTCGACGCATCCGGCGCCGCTGCGCTGTTGAAACAGGCGGCGATCGGAACATTCGCAGCGCTGCGATTCTATTCGCGCCTGCCCGTACCAACGCTCGTCGTCGAGACTCAGCCTTTCGCCGCGCCGAACCTCAACCGCCTCGCGCCTTATGCGCCGCTCGCCGGCGCGATCGTCGGCGCGTCCGGCGCGATTATCCTGGCTCTGGCGCGGGCTCTCTGGCTGCCGCCGCTCGTCGCCGCGGCGCTCGCTTTGAGCGCAGCGACTCTCGCGGCCGGCGGCATGCACGAAGACGGCCTGGCCGACCTCGCCGATGGGTTCGGCGGCGCGACGAGAGAACGCAAGCTGGAGATCATGCGTGACAGCCGGCTCGGCGCTTATGGCGGCATGGCCCTCGTCCTGTCGCTGCTGCTGCGCGCCGCGGCGCTCGCCGCTTTGGCGGGCGAAGGCGCAGGCGTCGCCGTCGCCGCCCTGATCCTCGCCGGCGCGGTCTCCCGCGCCTGCGGCCTCGCCCCGCTTGCGCTGCTCGATCCGGCTCGGCCGGACGGCGCCGGCGCCAGCGTCGGCCGGCTCGAACCGGGCGCGTTCTGGAGGAGCGTCGGCGTCGCTCTCGCCGTCGCCGCGATCGTCGGCTTGGGCGTGATCGGCCTCGGCCGGAGCTTGCTCGCCTTCATCCTTGCTTTCGCCGCCGCCCTGGCCGCGGCGGCGATCGGGCAGAAGCAGATCGGCGGTCAGACCGGCGACGTCGCCGGCGCCGCCCAACAACTCGCCGAGATCGCCTGCCTGTGCGGCCTTCTCATCGGCGTCGGCGCTGCTTAGTTAATGCTCATGCCGGCCCCGTCCACGCCCTGCCAGAAAAATCTGCGTGCTCGACCCGCTTTCGGGCCTATGCGTCGGCTGCGGCCGCACCGCGGACGAGATCGCCGCCTGGCCCGCTTTCACCGAGGCCGAGCGGCTCGCGATCATGGCCGGGCTGGAGACCAGGCTCAGCTCGGCTCGGTCGCGCCGGGCGCGCGGCGGCAGAATTTCGGCGCGCGGGCGCGGCTGAAATGCGCTATCTCCTGCCCGTCGGCGTTCTTGTCCTCGCCGCGGCGATGCTTCTGGCGACGCCGGTCGGAACGCCGATTTTCGGCCTCGACCATCAGCGCTTCGCTCTCGCCGCGCTCGTCGCCGCCTTGTTTATCGCCTTTCTGATGCGAACCGGAGGGCGGCGCGCCGTCGCCGGCGATCTCGCCCGCGCCGTCGGCAGCGCGCTGATTTGGCTGGTGCTCATTGTCGGCCTGACCGGCGTCTACGCCTATCGCTTCGAATTCAGCGACATCGCCGATCGCGTCCTCGCTGAGCTCACGCCCGGCGACGTGACGATCGGCAAAGGCGGCGAAGTGATCGTGCCGCGCCGTCTCGGCGGACAATTTCTCATTGCCGCCAAAGTCAACAATGTGCCGACGAAGTTCCTGTTCGATACCGGCGCTTCGACCGTGGTCGTGCGGGCCGAGGACGCCAAGGACATGGGCGTCGACGTCGCCGCTCTCGATTACGACGTCGATGTCACGACTGCGAACGGCGCCGCTCGCGCCGCCGAAGCCGTGCTCGACCGCATCGCGATCGGGCCCATCGTCGTGCGCAACGTTCACGCCCTGATCGCCCGACCCGGCGCGCTCAACGAAAACCTGCTCGGCGCGAACTTTCTCGACCGCCTGCAGAGCTATTCGGTCGAGCGCGGCCGGCTGGTGCTGAAGGGAAAATAGGGAGCGAGGGCCAACATACTCCGTGTCATTCCCGCGGAAAGCGGGAATCCAGCCTCAGTCAGTCCTTAAACGCGGTGGTTTCCTGGATTCCCGCTTTCGCGGGAATGACACGGAGCTTGATTTTTAGTGCGGATCGACCGATTGCCGGCCGCGGGAAGAGGCTCCCAACATACTCCGTGTCATTCCCGCGCAAGCGGGAACCCAGCCTCAGCCAGTCCTGAAACGCGGCGGTTCCCTGGATTCCCGCTTTCGCGGGAATGACACGGAGCTTAATTCTTAGTGCGGATCGACCGATTGCCGGCCGCGCGAAGGGGCGCCCAACATACTCCGTGTCATTCCCGCGCAAGCGGGAATCCAG
>JAJPHH010000054.1 GCA_021325385.1 Alphaproteobacteria bacterium | reverse complement strand
CGTGAGGACACTTATCCCCGGGGCCTTACGATCCTGAAGGGAGCTGTCCCTGGCCTTGCCCGTGGGCTTGGTTACACGGCGCCCACCTACTTTGTAGGTTCCCGGGATCGCCGTCCCACGGCCATCGCGGCCCCGCGCATCGCCGTTCTTCAAGGAGCAAAGAGCCGGTGACGACGGCGCCTGCCGCAGTCAAGGCGGACTTGCGGCGGGCCGCGCTCGCCCGCCGTCGCGCCCTGGGCGGGGCCGCGCGGACGGCGTTCTCGGCGCGGTTAGCCGACGAGGGCCTGCGCCTCGCCAAGCGTTACGCGGCGCGCGCGGTCTCCGCCTTTCATTCCTTTCCCGACGAACCCGATACTGCGCCGCTCCTCGCCGCCCTCGCCGAGGCGGGGTTCATAACCCTGCTGCCGATCACCGTGGCGCCCGGCGAGCCGCTTGTCTTTCGGCTCTGGCGGCCGGGCGATCCGACTCGGCCCGGGCGGATGAACATCCCCGAGCCTTTGCCGAGCGCGCCGGCCTATGATCCAGATTTGCTCTTCGCGCCGCTCGCTTGTTTCGATCGCCGCGGCCATCGCATCGGCTTCGGCGCGGGCTATTACGACCTGACTTTGCGCGCCTTGCGGGCCAAGGGCCGGGCGATCGCGGTGGGCGTCGCCTACAGCGTCGCTGAATGTGCGGATCTGCCCGACGAGCCGCATGACGAGCGGCTCGATTACGTGCTGACGGAGAGCGAATTGATCGATTGCAGGGGCCCGTAATTCGAGATGCGTCTTTTGTTCATCGGCGACGTCGTCGGCCGCAGCGGCAGAACCATCGTCAACGCGCATTTGCCCTACCTCCGCGAGAAATGGCGGCTCGACTTCGTCGTTGTCAACGCCGAGAACGCCGCCGGCGGCTTTGGCGTCACCGAGCCGATCTGCCAGGAGCTGATCGATTCGGGCGCGGACGCAGTCACGCTCGGCAACCATGCCTTCGATCAGCGCGAGGCTTTGATTTATATCGAGCGTCAAGCGCGGCTGATCCGGCCGGCCAATTATCCGCCTGGAACGCCCGGTCGCGGCGCGAATCTGATCGAGGCGAAGGACGGCCGCAAAGTTCTGGTCGTCAACATGATGGGTCGGACCTTCATGGATCCGCTCGACGATCCTTTCGCGCGCATCGATCAGGAATTGGCCGCCTGCCCGCTCGGCGCCGGCTGCGACGCCGCCATCATCGACTTCCACGCCGAAGCGACGAGCGAGAAACAAGCCTTCGGCCATTATGTCGACGGTCGCGCCAGCCTGGTTGTCGGCACGCACACCCATACGCCGAGCGCCGATTGGCGCGTGCTGGCGGGCGGCACGGCGTTCATGACCGACGCCGGCATGAGCGGCGACTACGATTCAGTCATCGGCATGGATAAGGACGAGCCGCTGCGCCGGTTTACTAGGCGCATTCCATCCTCGCGCTTCGAGCCCGCTCTGGGCCCGGCGACGCTCTGCGGCGTGGCGGTGGAGACGAGCGAGGACGGTCTCGCCAAGAAGGTCGCGGCGGTCAGGATCGGCGGCGTGCTTGCGCCGGCCGAGCCGGATTTCTGGTAGAAATCCCCATTGCCGCTTTTCGAGAGTGCTAGCAATTCGCGGGCGGCGGGTTCTTGCCGGCGAACCCGGGGCCGGCTTATAGGTTCGCCGATTTGCAGCCTCAGCGCGACCCCGCGCGGAACAGACTTTTGAGACGTCGATGGCCGGTCACAGCCAGTTCAAAAATATCATGCACAAGAAGGGCAAGCAGGACGCGATCCGCTCCAAGCTCTTCTCCAAGCTCGCACGCGAAATCACGGTGGCCGCCAAACTCGGCCTGCCTGACCCCGCGATGAACCCGCGATTGCGCGCGGCGGTGATCGCGGCGCGCGCCGAGAACATGCCGAAGGACAATATCGAGCGCGCTATCAAGAAGGCGTCCGGCGGCGACGCCGAGAATTACGACGAAGTCCGTTACGAGGGCTACGCGCCCGGCGGCGTTGCGATCATCGTCGAAGCCTTGACCGACAACAGGAATCGCACCGCCGGCGAAGTTCGCGCCAGCTTCACCAAGGCCGGCGGGACGCTTGCGGAGACCGGCGCGGTCTCGTTCCTGTTCGATCGCGTCGGCCTCATCGTCTATGACCGCAAGGTCGCCTCGGACGACGCGATGCTCGAGGCGGCGATCGAAGCCGGCGCCGACGACGTCGTTTCGAGCGGCGACACGCATGAGGTCGTCACCTCGATGGAGGCGCTGCGCGACGCGCAAAAGGCTCTCGAAACGAAATTCGGCGAGCCGCAAAAGGCCTCGATCGTCTGGCGGCCGCAGAATTCGGTTCAGGTCGACGACGAGGCCGGCGAGAAAATCCTCAAGCTGGTCGACGCGCTCGAAGAGAACGACGACGTGCAGAACGTCTATGCGAATTTCGAGGTGTCGGATGCGCTCGTCGCCAAGCTGCAGGGGTAGGTTCTAAGGAGTTCCGCCCAGGCGTCCGCGACCATCGAATGCCGTTTTTTAGTTGGCGCGGTGGGGCGAGTACATCATTTCATAATAGGCGAGGTACGCCTCCCTCACCTCATCAGAATGCCGATCAGGCTTTTCTATTCTCACCGGGTCGCCATTGCTGGTTCTGAAAAGGACGGCGTCGCCGTCTGTGGAATCGCGCTCGCGATGCAGGGAAAGCATCCGAATGCGCGCCCAATATTCATCAACAGTCAAGCTGCGTGTTTTTCTTCAAGCGAAGCGCGCGCTGTAAACGCCGGAAGCGAGCGATCAAACCCGGCCACTTCGTCTTCTTCCGACGAAACCAGGATGGAGATTAGCGCAAAACCGAGAAGTTCGAAATGGTCCCGAAGGGCGGTCTCAAGCTTATGCTCAATTTCATCATGAGTCTTACCCGCGACCATAAAACCTTTTAGATCGTCGCTCACAGCCAATAGCGCGCCTGTGCTTTTATGCACCAGCGTTTTGATATGTATGATCTTTTGCTCGATTGTCTGTTTTTCCTGCATGGTTAAAGTATAGTATGTGGCAACCCTCTTGACAAGAATCGATTTTGGAGTCCTCGCCCGAGAATCGATCTGTGGATAACGGGGAGGACTTTCGGTGTTGGCGCATGATTGCGATGCGTTCCGCGGAGGCGCTAATTGCCCCCGCGGATTATGTTATCCGCTCACCACCAGCGGCAACGCCAACCCCAGGGGCTCATCCAGCAATGCCGGCGCGGGCCCCAATACGGCCGCGGACCCCAGCCCCAGCCCGGACCCCAATAATTGGGGTGCCAGCGGCCCCAGCGATCCCACCAGACCTTCTCGACCTGGCCATCGGCGGCGAAGGAATGGCCGAGATCGGGCGAGGCGAGGGTGAAAGCGGAAGCCGGGGCGGGCGCGGCCAAGGACAGCGCCAGGAGCGAGGCTCCGGCGATTGCAGCCAGCGCTTTGCTTGAGAACGAGCGTGTCATGTTCGAAACTCCTTCGTCTCTCCAACGCGGGTCCGATCTAAACACGCTCGATGTGAACGCGCCGTGAACCGAAAGCTGCGCTTTTCCGCTAAGAGTTGGCAATCCATTATCTTTTCGCCGTCACGCCGAGATGGGCGCCGATCGCGTCGAGGCCGCAGCGCAGGCGGTCCGCGAGAATGGCGTCGGCGCGCCAGGGCGTCGAAACCTCGGCGACCAGCGTCCGGCAATCGCGCAAAGGCGCGCCTTCGATCACGATGCGCCGCAGAACCGGCCAGGCCGCCGTCCCCGCCAGACTTTCGCAGGCGCGCAGCTTATCTCGCGCGTTGAGGGCGATGTCGGATAGCGGCAGGCCGCAACGCGGGCCATGCGCGACGAGGCCGACGCGGTCCGGCGCCATGGCGCGCAATCCGTCGAGCCCGGCGCGATGATGCAAGCGGCGCAGCGCTTCCCCGATCAGCCAGCGCAAATCGTTGAGACGCGGATCGTGCGGCGCAAGCGCCCGATGTGCGCGCATCACGTCGAAAGGATCATCGATGCGCGAACGGCGCTCGCGATCCTGCGCCGCCTCTTGCCCCGCGTCGCGAGCCCGCGCGAGGCGCTCCGGCGTCGGTTCGAGCCGCTCGGGCGCGGCGGATTCCCGTTTGCGGGTCGGGCGCCGGCTGGCCCGCGCGCTCACTTGGCGAACTCCGCGCAGAGTTCGGCCGGCGAAGTGCAGTAGGAGCTTGTCGCGGGCGGCGAGAACCGGCGGAGCGCGGGCGCCGGCGTTTCCTCCATATCCGGCGGCGGCCGATCATGAGCGCGCTTCAAGTCGCGGAGATGCGCGGCGCAGGCGGCGATGGACTTGATCCGTGCGGTGTCGATTTTGGGCGCGCGGCGGCGCGCGCGGGCTCTGCCCATCGTCGGCGGCTCCCTCAGGTTGGCGATTCGCCGCAAAATTCGGTGTCCCGGTATATTCTGAAAATCGGAATCACTTGTCAAGCAAAATTTCTGGAAAACATAATTGCAGGCGTTCTGAATACCAGAATAATTCGGCTATGCCGAATGACGTCGTCGATTGGATCCGCAAAGCCCTTCTGGCGACCGGAAAAACCCGGAGCGGCCTCGCCAAGGCGCTTGGCCGTTCTCCTTCGGCGGTCACGGACTTGCTCAACGGCACGCGGCGCTTACGGGCGGAGGAGATCGCCATTGCGGCGAATTATCTCGGCGTCGAGCCGCCGCCCTTCCTCGGCGGCGGGAGGCGGCCGCCGTCAGGCCTGCTCGTGCCGGTCGTCGGCTATGTCGGCGCCGGCGCGGAGGCGCATTTCTACGCCGAGGGTCAGGGCCCGTTCGACGAGGTCCCGGCGCCGGACGGATCGAGCGCGCAAACCGTCGCAGTTCAGGTGCGCGGCCAATCGCTCGGCGCGCTCTTCGAGAATTGGCTCGTCTTCTACGACGACGTACGCGATCCGCCGGACGATAACCTCGCCGGCCATATGTGCGTCTGCGGCCTCTCCGACGGCCGTATCTTGATCAAGATGCTCAAGCGCAGCCAGATCGCGGGCCTGTGGACGCTGCTCTCCAATGTCGAGCCGCCGATCTACGACGTCGCCCTCGACTGGGCCGCGCGCGTCAACGCCATGCGGCCGAGGTGAGCGGAGCGAGGCTGCAGCGCCAGCGCCGATCTCTGGCGCCAGAGCTTTACGCTCGGGTTTGAGGTTGTCGCTCGCGTCTCCGACTTGGACCGAGCCGGAGCGCGTTCTTGGCGCCGTCGCCGCGCAGAAATATGCTGAGATTTGCGTTTTCCTGACCGCCCCTCGCGGAGGAGCCATGGACGTCGCCGCGTGGCTGCGCAGTCTCGGCATGGAGCGCTACGAGCGGGCGTTTCGCGACAACGCCATTGACGGCGAGGTGCTGCCGAACCTCACGGCGGACGATCTCAAAGAACTCGGCGTGGCGTCGATCGGGCATCGCCGTAAATTGCTCGACGCCCTCGCCACTCTGCGGCGGCCGGCGCCGCAAGCCTCCTCGCCTTCGACCGCGACGGCCGGCGCGGCGACGAATCCTCCGCTAAGCTTGTCACGAGGCGAGCGGCGCCAGGTCGCGGTCATGTTCGCCGATCTCAGCGGCTTCACGGCCCTGAGCCGAGAACTCGACGCCGAGGAGCTGCACGCAACGCTCGATCGCTATTTCGAGATCGTCGACCGGCTGGTTGAGCGGCACGGCGGACATATCGACAAACATATCGGCGACAGCGTCATGGCGGTGTTCGGCGCGCCTCTCGCCTACGGCGATGACCTGGAGCGCGCGATGCGCGCGGCGCTAGCGATCCGCGACGCCGTGCCGACGCTTTCGGCCGGCGCCGGACGAACGCTTTCGGCCCATATCGGCGTCGCCAGCGGCCAGGTGGTCGCGAGCGGCGCAGGCAGCGCGAGTCACCGCGAGTATACGGTAACCGGCGAGACGGTGAACCTTGCCGCGCGACTGACCGACGCAGCCGGCCCCGGCGAAATTCTGATCTCCGACGCGGCGCGCCGCGCGCTTTCCGAACGACTGGACTGCGCCGAGCGAGGCGCGCTTCAGGTCAAAGGATTTGCCGATCCGGTTCGCGCTTGGCGCCTGCTCGGCCTGAGCGTGGCGGCGAGCGCGCGGCCCTTTGTCGGCCGCGCCGGCGAACTCGCGCAGCTCGGCGCGCTCCTTGCCGCGTGTGCGGAGACGGGACGCGGAGGGACGGTCTATCTTCGCGGCGAAGCCGGCATCGGCAAGACGCGACTCGTCGAGGAGCTGCAGCGCGCGTCGCGCGAAGCGGGCTTTGCTTGCCACGCCGGGCACGCGCTCGATTTCGGCGCGCGCATCGGACGGGACGCGGTTCGCTTGCTTGTTCGCGACCTCGTTGGACTTAGCGTCGCGAGCGGCGAGGACGCGGCGCGCGCAGCCGCCGCCGAAGCAATCAAGGCTAAGCTGGCGGAAACCGACGACCTCGTCTTCCTCAACGATCTCCTCGACGTCCCCCAGACCCCGGCCGAGCGCTCGCGCTATGACGCGATGGACAATGCAATGCGCGTGCGCGGCCGTCGCGATCTTGCCTCGCGGCTCGTCGAACGGGCGAGCCGGATAGCGCCGCGCCTGCTCGTGGTCGAAGATCTGCATTGGGCGAGCGGTTCGACGCTGAGCGATCTCGCTTCGCTCGCCGCGAGCCTCGCCGACAGCCGCGCGTTGCTCGTCATGACCTCCCGTCTCGAGGGCGATCCCATCGACGGGACGTGGCGGTCCGAGGCGGCGCCGGCCGCGCTTACGACCATCGATCTCGGCCCGCTTCCCGCTGGCGACGCGCGCCGTCTTGCCGCGCCGCTGTCGAGCGCAACCGAAGATTTCATCAATCTCTGCATCGAAAGGGCGGGCGGCAACCCGCTTTTTCTCGAGCAACTGCTGCGCCACTCGCAGCAGGCTGGCCGGAGCGACGTCCCGGGTTCGGTGCAAAGCCTGGCGCAAGCGCGTCTCGATCGCCTCGACCCGGCCGACAAGGCGGCCGCGCAGGCCGCGTCTGTTCTCGGCCAACGCATCGAGCCGGAGGCGCTCGAATATCTTCTGGGCGAAAGGCCGTCACTTGACCGGCTCGCCGCCCAACTCATGCTGCGGCCACAAAAGGACGGATATATTTTCCACCACGCATTGATCCGCGACGCAGTCTATGACGGTCTATTGAAGGCGCGCCGCCGCGAGCTGCATCTGCGCGCGGCCGAATGGTACGACGGTCGCGACGCTTCGCTTGCGGCCGAGCATCTCAACCGCGCGGAGGACTCTCGCGCGGCGCGCGCCTATTTCGAGGCCGCGCGCGCGCAAGCGGAGGGATATCGCTACGAGGCGGCGCAGGGACTGATCGAATGCGGTCTGCGAGTCGCTGTCGAGTCCGCCGATCGCTTCGCGCTGCAGTTGCTGCTCGGCGACGTCCTCCATGATCTTGGCGACATGCCGGCGGCGCTGACCGCCAGCGCCCGCGCGCTCGAGGCGGCGACGAGCCAGGCCGGGCGTTGCCGCGCCCTGATCGGGCTCGCCAAGGTCAAGCGCGTGACGGACGATCTCGCCGGCGCCTGGGCCGACCTCGACGCCGCCGAGGCTGCGGCGTCCGCCGATGGACTCGTCGCCGAGCAAGCGCGCATTCATTTCCTGCGCGGCAATCTCTGCTTTCCGCGCGGCGAAACGGAGCGCTGCGTCAGGGAGCATGGCCGCAGCCTCGCCTTGGCTCGCGAGGCCGGCGACGCTGAGCTGGAGGCCGCGGCGCTCGGCGGACTCGGGGATGCCGAATATATGCGCGGCCGCATGGTGAGCGCCTATGACGCCTTCGACCGCTGCATCGTGCTCTGCGAACGTCATGGACTGATGCGCATCGAAATGGCGAACCGGCCGATGCGCGCCATGACCGCCTATTCTGCGGGGCGGACGAAGGCGGCGCTAGAGGATGCGCTGGCCGGCGTCTCCGGGGCGCTTACGATCGGCCATCGTCGCGCGCAGATGGTGGCTCACCACGCCGCCTTTCACTGCTTGCACGCGCTGACGGAATGGGCGCAGGCCTCGGCGCATGCCGAGTCGGCATTGGCGATTGCGCGGCAGCTTGGAGCGCCGCGTTTCGAGGCTGAGGCGCTCGCCTTCCGCGCCGAGGTCCATCGCATCGCCGGCCGGCGCGCGGAAGCGCTTAGCGACATCGACGCAGCCTTGGCGATCAGTCGCGAGACCGGCATGGCTTATCTCGGGCCTTACTATCTCGGCATCTTGGCCCACACGACGCAGGACAGCGAGCAGTTCGCGGCGGCCCTGGCCGAGGGCGACGCGCTGCTCGCCGCCGGAGCGGTGAGCCACAATCATTATTTGTTCCATCGCGACGCCATCGACGCCAGCCTCGAACGAGGACTTTTTGATCTTGCCGAGGAGCATGTTGCGGCTCTGGAGGCTTACGCCGCGCGCGAGCCGTCGCCATGGTCCGCCTTCCACTTGGCGCGGGCCCGGGCGCTCATTGCCCACGGGCGCGGCAACGAAGCGGAAGCCGTCGTGGCGCTGCGCCGACTCAAGCAGGAAGGCGAGCAATACGGATACCTGGCGACCTTGCCGGCGATCGAAATCGCGCTCGTCGGGCGCGTTGCGGCCGTGAGGCGGGCGGCAAGCCCGTAGCTTCGGCGCGAGCTGGTCGCGGACTTTGGAACCAGGGCGCCGCGCTCGGGTTTGAACCGCGGATGGTCGCAAGCCCACGATTCCGTCGCGCGCGGCTGCGCGCCGCCGCGGCGCGTTACGGCGAGGCGCGCCGGTCATTACGGACGCCGTCTTCCGAGCAGAGCCGTCACGGGCTCGACTGGACCAATTTTTTTCTCGCCGACGTCCAAACCGGCTTCGGGACGTTCGTAGCGTTCTATTTGGCGAGCCTCAATTGGCCTCAGTCGATGATCGGCCTCGCCTTGTCGATCAGCACCATTTCCTCGGTCGTCAGTCAAATTCCCGGCGGCGCCTTGGCCGACGCCGTGCGCTGGAAACGCGGCCTGGTCGCCGCCGGGATCGTGATGATCGGGACGGCGGCGATGATTCTCGCATTGGCGCCGAGCTTCGCGACTGTCTTTCTGGCCGAGCTTCTGCACGGCGCGACCTCGGGCGCGGTCACGCCGGCTATTGCGGCGATCAGCCTCGGCCTGGTCGGGCGAGGCGCCATGTCCATACGCACCGGCCGGAACTATCGCTTCGCGGCGGCCGGCAACGCCCTTACCGCGGGGGTCATGGGCGCGGCCGGCGCCTATCTTTCGCAAAACGCGATTTTCTTCGCGGCGGCCGGATTGTGCATCCCGGCGCTCGTCGCGCTGAGCCGCATCCGCGGCGACGAGATCGACTACGCTCGAGCGCGCAACGCCGCGAAGGGCGAGCAGGCCGGAGGGGCGGCGCGCGTGATCGATCTCGCCCGAAATCGGCCGCTCCTGTTGTTCGCATCGGCGATCGTACTGTTCCAGTTCGCCGATGCGTCGATGTTGCCGTCGATCGGCGTCAATCTCGCCCATTCGGGCGGCCAGCGATCGTCGCTCTGGATGTCGGGTCTGATCATGGCGCCTCAGATCGTCGTCGCGTTGCTCGCGCCCTGGGTCGGCTTCCACTCCGAGAAAAGGGGCCGCCGACCGCTGCTGCTCCTCGGATTCGGCGTCGAGCCTATCCGCGCCGCGCTCCTCGCGACGACCGCCTACTACCCTTTCCTGGTCTTCGCGCAAATCCTGGACGGCGTCGCCGGCGCGGTCATCGGCGTCCTGACCGTGTTGGTGATCGCCGATCTCACGACCGGCACCGGCCGTTTCAATTTGGCCGTCGGCGTGGTCGGCGCCATGGGCGCGGTCGCCGCCGCGCTCAGCACCACGGCGACGGGATACGTCTTTCAGCTGTTCGGGCCGCGCATCGGCTATCTGCCGCTCGCCGCGATCGCGGCTGCGGCGACCGGCCTGATCTGGCGCTTCCTGTCCGAAACGAAACCTGAGAAATATTTGGATTGACCGGCCCGGGCGCCGATCGAGCGCGGGAAGGCCTCATCGTCCGCGCCGGTTCTCCTCTGTTTTCCGCCGAATATGACAACGAGCCCCATGGCGGGTATATCGCCGAAGCCCAGTGAGACGCCGATTGGATCCATGCTCCGCCAGCCGCCCAGCGCCCTCGACATCGCTCGCAAGCTCATCGCCTGTCCATCGGTGACGCCGGCCGAGGCCGGCGCTCTGACCTATTTGCGCGGCGTTCTGGCCGAAGCCGGATTCGCGGCCGAGATCGTCTCCTTCGAGGCGCCGGGGACGGACAAGGTCGAAAATCTTTACGCGCGGTTCGGGCGAGGCGCGCCGCATTTCGTCTTCGCCGGCCATACCGATGTCGTGCCGCCCGGCGACGCCGCGAAATGGCGCTTCGATCCTTTCTCGGGAGCAGTCGCCGACGGCATGATCT
Source organism: Alphaproteobacteria bacterium (assembly GCA_021325385.1). GTDB lineage: Bacteria > Pseudomonadota > Alphaproteobacteria > Rhizobiales > Beijerinckiaceae > Roseiarcus. The sequence goes on along the minus strand of JAJPHH010000054.1, from coordinate 40,338 downwards.
GGGGCCGCGGCGCTTGCGACATGAAGGGCGGCGTCGCCGCCGCGGTCGCGGCGGCTTTGCGGTTCGTCGCCGAAAAGAGCGTGAAAGGGTCGATCGGCTTTCTCATCACCGGCGATGAAGAGGGCGCAGCCGTCAACGGCACGGCCAAGCTGCTCGACTGGGCCCTGGCCCGAGGCGAGCGATTCGATCACTGCGTGCTCGGCGAGCCGACCAGCCGCGAGGCGCTCGGCGATATGATGAAGCACGGCCGACGCGGTTCGCTGACCGGCCGGCTGACCCTGATCGGCAAGCAGGGCCACGTCGCCTATCCGCATCTCGCCGACAATCCCTTGCGCGCGCTCGCGCCGGTCCTCGCCTCGCTCAACGAGACGCCGCTCGATTCCGGCACGCCGTCCTTCGACGCCTCCAATCTCGAAGCGACCAGCGTCGATGTCGGCAACACGGCCGCGAACGTCATTCCCGGCGAGGCGCGCATCGTCTTCAACGTCCGCTTCAACGATCTCTGGACGCCCGAGACTTTGCGCGCCGAGATCGAGAAGCGCGTCGCCCGCGGCGCCGGCCGCGCGCGCTATGAGCTCACCTTCGATCCCGTCAACGCCACCGCTTTCTTGACGCCAACCGGCGCTTTCACAGACCTCGTCGCCGAATCTGTGCACGACGTCGTCGGCCGACGGCCGGCGCTGTCGACCAGCGGCGGCACGTCGGACGCGCGCTTCATCAAGAACGCCTGCCCGGTGGTCGAGCTCGGCCTTGTCGGCGCAACCATGCATGGCGTCGACGAGCGCGCCGCAATCGCGGATATCGAGGCGCTGTCGCGGATCTACGAACGCATCCTCGAAAAGTATTTTGCGGCGTTCTGAGCGCCTTTTCCTCCTCGTGAAGCGAAGCGCAACGGGAGGAAAAGCGGCGCCTCAATACTCCACCCTCTCCAGATACAGCCCATCAGCCGGCGCAACCTGGCCGCAGCGGGCGCGGTCGCGCGCTTCGAGCGCGTCGCGCAAATCGCCGACGCTCCATTTACCCGAGCCGACATGTTCGAGCGAGCCGACCATCGAGCGGACCTGGCGATGCAGGAAAGAGCGGGCAGCGAGCCGCATCACGATTTCATCGCCGTCGCGTTCGACCTCGAATCGCGACAACGTCTTGACCGGGCTCGCCGCCTGGCATTGCGAATCGCGAAAGGTGGTGAAGTCGTGGCGGCCGATCAGCTGCGCCGCGCCTTCCCGCATCCTGTCGACATCCAGCCGGCGTTTGACTCGCCAGGCGCGGCCGCGCTCGAGGGCCAGCGGCGCGCGGCGATTGATGATGCGATAGACATAGTGGCGCGTCGTCGCCGAGAAGCGCGCGTCGAAATCGTCGGCGACTTGCTCGATTGAAAGCACCGCGATCGGTTTTGGCACGAGCAACGCGTTCAAGGCTTCGCTCAAACGAAAGCCGCTCCACGCTTTGGAGAGATCGATATGGGCGACCTGGCCGGTCGCGTGCACGCCGGCGTCGGTGCGGCCGGCGCCGTTGACGACGACGTCTTCGCCGCTCGCCGCCAGGATCGCCTCCTCCAACGCCTGCTGCACCGAGAGGCCATTGGCCTGCCGCTGCCAGCCGACGAACGGCTCGCCGTCATATTCGAGGAGGAGCTTGTACCGAGGCATGGGCGAAATATCCCTTGTCTACGCGATCGTCCTCGACTGACGCGCCGGCGTCCCGAATCGCGGACAGCTCGGCTCGCGCGGACAGGCCGGCGGTCATGCGGCTCGGGTCGACGGCGGCGCGGACCAATATCGAAGTCGGCGACAAGTTTCTATCTGAGCGATGGCGGCCGCCGTTCACACTCGCCCCGACCTCAGCGCTCGCAGCGCCAGCGCGATGATCCGCTCGAACCGCGCCTCCAGCGCCGCCGCGGGCGTCGCCGCGTCGAGGCGCACCGAGAGCGGGTGGATGAAGCGATGCGCCGCATCGAAAATCAGCGACAACGCGCGGCGGCGGTCGTTCATGGCGAAGGCGCCGGAGGCGGCGCCTTCTTCGACCACCCGCTGCAGGTCAGCCTGCACGCGGGCGCGGTGTTTGCGGGCGCTGCTCTTGCCTTTCTCCAGGGCCTCGACGAGCAGTTCGAAAAGCAGGGGATCGCTGTCCAATTCCTGCCGGTAGGCGCGATGAATGGCGAGGAGCATGCGCTCGAGCTTGTCGTAGGCCGGGTCGGCGCCTTCCGCCGCTTCGCGCAAACGCGTCTCGAGCGGCCTGAGCCAGGAGGCTGTCAGCTCCTCGAACAGGGCCTCCTTCGACGGGAAGTAGCGATAGACGTTGGCGTGGGTCATGCCCGCGTCCCGGGCGATGCCGACGACCGTCGTGCGCGCCGGCCCGAATTTGCGCACATGGGCGCGCGCGATCTCGAGCACGCGCGCCTCGACCGGCTCCGCTGATAGAGATCGCGGCAATTGAACGGCTCCCGCCCCAAGGGCCGACGTCCCGACATTCGCACAGAGCGCTTCGTCGATCCAGATCGCTATGTCTCGACCAGACCGCCGAGATCGCCGGAGACAGCGGCCCCCTCATGGCCGTGCGCCAGCGACAGATAATCCGCCGAGCGCATCTCGACGAGACGCGAGGCCGTGCGGGCGAATTCGAACGCTTCGAAGCCGTCGCGGCCCGGGAACAGGTCGGCCGGCTCGGCCGCCGCCGAGGCGATGAGCTTGACGCGCTCGTCGTAGAGCGTGTCGATCAGATTGATGAAGCGCTTGACCTCGTCGCGCCGCGCGGGATCGAGAATCGGGATCTCGTCGATGACGACCGTGTGGAACTGACGCGCGATCGCCAGGAAATCAGCCGCGCCGAGCGGCTGCCTGCAAAGGTCGGCGTAAGCGAAGCGGGCGACGCCGTCCGCGGCTTCGGGGACGCGCAGCGTCCGGCCGGGCCGCTCGATCGTCGCCGGCGAGCCCTGCGCGGCGCCGGTCAAGCTCTCGAACGCGCGGTCGAGCGCCGCCTTGGCCGAGTCGCCGGCGGGGCAATAATAGAGCGGCGCGCGGGCGAGCTTCTCCAAGCGGTAGTCGGCGCGCGCTTGCAACTCGCGCGTCTCCAGGCGCTGGCGCAACAGGGCGATGAAAGGCAGAAACAGCGCGCGATTAAGGCCATCCTTGTAGAGATCGTCCGGCGCGACGTTCGAGGTCGCGACGACGACCACGCCGGCGGCGAACAAAGCGGCGAAGAGCCGGCCGAGAATCATCGCGTCGGCGATGTCGTTGACGCTGAATTCGTCGAAGCACAAGAGCCACGCGTCCTGGGCGAGGTCGGCGGCGACCGGCGCGATCGGATCGTCGCCCGTCGTCTGGCCGGCCTTGTGAAGCAAGCGCCAGCGATGGATGCGCTCGTGAACGTCGGCCATGAACGCGTGGAAGTGAACCCTGCGTTTCGACGGGGTCGGCGCCGCGTCGAAAAACAAATCCATCAAGAGCGTCTTGCCCCGGCCGACCGGACCATAGATGTAAAGTCCGCGCGGCGCTTCCGGCGGCTTGACGCCGATCAGCCGGGCCAATCCGTTCGGCCGCCGCGCCGGCGCATAGTTTTCGAGTCGCTCGGCGAGCGCTCCGAGAGCGTCGACAAGCGCGCTCTGCGCCGGGTCGGCTTCGAGCCGGCCGGCCGCGACCAGCGCGTCGTACCTGGTCCTGAGAACTGCGCTCATTGCGGCGAAAAAGCGGTCTTTTTACGATCGATTGCGGCGAAAAGACGAGGGTAGGCTTGCGGCATTTTAGCTGTTGGCATTTGTTCCAGGCTCTTGCGCGCAAACACGCTTTCGTGATTGATGCCGTCCCGGCGCTTCCGGACTGGTCTGGGGAGGCCGGTCACATAAGGGGCGTTACGAGTGCTTCATATCATCCGCGCGGCTGCTGTATCGGTTTTTTCTCTCCTTGCCTGCGTGGAATTGAAAGCGGCGCCGATCGACGCCCTGTCGGCCGCCGAGCTTAATCTCTTGCCGACGGCCCGGGTGGTCGTGTTCGGCCCCGAGGCGCGGCTCTCGATTCAGGACTTTGCGACGCGCAATCATCTCGACCCGACGACGGTCGCCCGCAATCACGCCGCTTCCGGCGTGATCCATTGCGGCAATGCGCGCGGCGCCGGTCAATTGACGCTGACCGACAGCGTTATCACCACCGCCGCCCATGTATTTTTCGACGAGCAAGGCGGGTTGCGCGGCGACAGCGGCCATTGCGTCTTCACCGCGATCATCGGCGGCCAGGAAGTGACGACGTCGATCGACGTGAAGTCGATCGTCGCCGGCGACAAGCAGCCTTACGCGCATCCGGCGGTGCATGATTGGGCTGTCGCGCGCCTGATGCGCCCGGTCCAGGGCGCGGCGCCCTATACGCTCGGACCGCGCGCCGAGGCCGGTTCGGCGATCGAATTCGTCGCCCGAGGCCACAGCGATTGGGGCGGCGGCAAGTCGATGTCGCTTGAAGATTGCCGCTTGCGCGATCAACTCTCGGCTGGCGGCGAAGGCACGCGCGAATTTTCCTTCGATTGCGACGCCGGCGTCGGCGCCTCGGGCGGCGCGTTGCTCGAGAGCGGCGGCAAGCTGGTCGGCGTCTTTGTCGGCTATCGCTCGATCGCGCCGGACAAGGCGATGCCGTTCTCGGCCCAGCACTACAATTTCGCCGTCTCCGTCGACGGCGCCTTCCGCAAGGCGGTCGAGGCGGTCGCGGCGACCCCGGCGGCGGTGTCGGCGCGGTGAGATACATCCTCCCCCGCTTCGGGAGGGAGGATATCGACTTCATTTCGTGCTGAACACGAACTCGCTTGCGCCGCGGCGCTTCAGATCGTCCTCCGATCCGGCCAGCGTGATCGCCTTGACGTCGTTCCAGAGCGGGACGAGGTCGCCGTAATGGGGCGAGAAAATATGGCCCGACTCGCCGGTCGCGATCATGAAGCGGGACTTGTCCGGATCGCCTAAGTCATAGATCCCGCGATAACCGGCCGCGTGCAGTCGGGCGAAGGGACGGTCCGCCGTCGGTTCGTGCGCGCCGCCGCGATTGAGGGTGTAGAAATCGCCGCTCGAGCGCACGCTCAAATCGCTCAGCCGGTCGAGCAGCGGCACATGGCTGTAAAGCTTGTGCTGAAGGACGGCCACATGCTCGTCGCCCCAGCGCCACTTGCTCATATCAGCGCCGTCGCGTTGGACGAGCAGGTCCAAAGCGCGGTCGAGCGCGCGGGTGATCGCCGCATGGCAATCGGGATCAGGCCCCTTGATCCCGTCGCACCATTGCGGATGATCCTTCACGAGCGACATGAGCGCCGTCGCCGCGTACGGCCCTTGGCCGACGAGCGGCAGGCCGGTCTTCTCATTGAGCAGGATGAGCCGCATCTGGCGCATCCAAGCGTCGAAAATCAGCGGCTCGGGCCGGTCCTTGTCCATGGCGCCGTCCCATTGGGCGAGCATCGCCAGGGCTTGCCTGCCGCGCTCGTCCGCAGGCTTGGCGAGGGCGACGACGGGCAGCAGATCCTTCGCCGCGAGCGAGACGACGTCCGCCTGCATTGCGGCCGAGGCGTCCAAGCTGTGCTTGCCGATCGAATCGAAGAATTGCTGGATTCGCCGCGCCCGGTAGGGCTCCTCCCAATCCTGGCCGAGATAAGGATCGCTGTCGGGCGGAACGATCGCGTTGTTGGCGTTGAAGATGAAGCCGGACGGCGGATTGTAGATTTGCGGCATCTTGTCGAACGGCGCATAGCCCACCCAGTCATTGGCGCCGGAGGCGCCCTCGGCAGGCGCGAGGCCGTCGCCTGATTTGCGGATCGGCAAGAGCGCAGGACTGACGAAGCCGATATTGCCGTCAATATCGGCGAAGACCATGTTCTGTTCCGGCGTCTGAAAGAGCTTCAGCGCGTCGCGGAATTCGTTCCAGTTTTTCGCGCGATCGACGCGCAGCAGCGATTCGACCGACGTGTCCTGGCCGCCCAGCGCGTTATAGGCGAGCGCCATGACCTTGCCGGATCCGGCCAGCGCCGCCATCTCGGCGACGATGTCGGAGAGCACCGGACCGTGCCGGGTCGCGCGAATCTTGAGAGGGACGTCGGCCCCGCCTTTGACGTGGATGACTTCCTCGCGCGTGTCGAACGCTTTCGGGCCGTCAGGCGTCATGTACCGATCGGAATTGCTCGGATCGACCGTTTCGTAAAATAGGTCCTGAACGTCGGAGCCGGTATTCGTGAAGCCCCAGGCGATGCGATCGTTTTGCCCGAGGACCACGATCGGCGAGCCCGGAAGAGACGCGCCCTTCACCCATCCTTCGGGCGTGACGATGCGGGCGAGGTACCAGACGATCGGCGCCTCGATGCCGAGATGCGGATCGTTGGCGAGGATCGGCTTCCCGGTCACGGTATGGGCGCCGGAAATCACCCATTCGTTCGACGCGCCGTGCGCGAAGGGCAGGATTTCGCCGAGCTTCTCCAACGGCGAAGCCGCCTCGGCATGGCTCGTATCGGCGATCGGCGCGGTCGTGATCGGCGTCCCCGCCGGCGCCGTCGGAAACAGCAGCCGCGCCTGGTCCGGCGGCAGTTTCGCCGCCAGCCTCGCGCGCTCCAATTCGAGCCGGTAATTGTTGCTGAGTTGCAAGCTCAACAGCTTGCCGAGGACGAGAGTGTCCGCCGGCCGCCATGGTTCGGGATCGTCGCCGAGCAAGAGGAATTCCGGCGGCAGCCGACCGCGATGCGAAGCAAGGAACGCGTTGACGCCGTCGGCGTAAGCCTGCAGCGTCTTCTGCGCCTCCGGCGACAAAGCCCCGACGCTGCTTTCGGCGAGCCGATAAAAGCCGAGCGTGCGGATGAACTTGTCGACGCCGAGGAGATCCGGGCCGACGATCTCCGCGAGGCGTCCCTGCCCGGCGCGGCGCTGGATCTCCATCTCGTAGAGCCGCTCGCTCGCATGGATATAGCCGAGCGCCCGCGCCGCGTCGTCCCAGTCGGCGGCGAAGACATGCGGGACGCCGTAAGCGTCGCGGTAGACGCGAACCTCCGCCGAGAGGCCCGGCAGCGCGGCCGCGCCGGAATAATCCGGCATGGCGCGATAGAAGAGAAACGCGACGCCGCCCACCGCCAAAGCGGCCAGCGCGACGACGACGATCGCCGCCCATTTCACGATGCGAAGCGCCATCGACCGCCCCCGGGCTTAACGCGCCGGCCTCCCCCGCGCGCCGCGGCGCCACTCAATCCGGTTTGCCCGTCCTTGTCCACGCATCCTTGTCCCCGTCCGGGCGCGAGGGATTCTCGCTTGTGCCGATGCGGTTGCTATAGGATATACCAATCAGGGGTTTGCGCCGCTTTCAACGGGCGCTACGGGAGGACTGGTCCATGCTGAAGACTTTGCTGGCCGTTGGCGTCGCCGCCAGCGCGATCGCCGCAAGCGCGGCTCTGGCCGACGACAACACCGTGACCATCGGAATGATCCTGCCGATGACGGGCCCTTCGGCCTCGACCGGGAAGCAGGAGCAGGCCGGCGCCCAGCTTTACATTCATGAGCATGGCGACACCGTCGCCGGCAAGAAGATCCAACTGATCGTCAAGGACGATACCGGCGCGCCGGACGTCACGAAGCGCCTTGCCGAGGAGTTGATCGGCAACGACAAGGCCAAGGTCCTGATTGGCTTCGGCCTCACCCCGCTCGCTCTGGCCGTCGCGCCGATCGCGACCGAAGCCAAAGTGCCGGAAATCGTCAGCGCCGCCGGCACGGCGATGATCACCGAGAAGTCGCCGTTCATCGTCCGCACCTCCTTCACGCTGCCGCAGGCGGCCGAACCGATGGCTCGCTGGTGCCTCAAGAACAACATCCGCAAGGTGGCGACGCTTGTCACCGATTACGGGCCCGGCGTCGACGCCGAGAAATGGTTCTCCGAGCCGTTCGTCAAAGGCGGCGGAACGGTGGTCGAAAAGATCCGCGTGCCGCTGAAGAATCCGGATTTCGCCCCGTTCTTGCAGCGGGTCAGCGACGACAAGCCCGACGCGGTCTTCGTCTTCGTGCCGTCCGGCTTCGGCGCGGCCTTCATGAAAGAGTTCGTCGACCGCGGCCTCGACAAATCCGGGATCAAGCTGATCGGCACCGGGGACGTGACCGACGACGATCTCCTGCCGTCGATGGGCGACGCCGCGATCGGCGCAGTGACGACGCACCATTACTCGGCCGCGCACGATTCGCCCGAGAATAAGGCCTTCGTCGCCGATTTCGAAAAGGCCAATAACGGCATGCGGCCGAATTTCATGGCGGTCGGCGCCTATGACGGCATGGCGCTGATCTATCACGCGCTCGAAGCGACCAAAGGCTCGACCGACGGTCAAGCGTTGATCGACGCCATGAAAGGCGCGAAATGGACGAGCCCGCGCGGCCCGGTCGAGATCGATCCCGCGACGCGCGACATCATCCAGAACATCTATGTCCGCAAGGTCGAGAAGGTGAACGGGCAGTTGTACAACGTCGAATTCGACAAGATCGAGGCGGTGAAGGACCCGTTCAAAGCCGCCGGGAACTAACCGAAAAGTTTCCTCCGCCCGCTGCGCGGGGGAGGAAAGGGAGCGCGGCGTGCTGACCATCCTTTTCGACGGCGTCGCTTACGGCATGCTGCTCTTCGTCCTCGCTTGCGGCCTGTCGGTGACGCTGGGCCTGATGAATTTCGTCAATCTCGCTCATGGCGCCTTCGCCATGGCGGGCGGCTACGCGGCCGCGATCTTGATCAATCGCTACGGCGTTCCCTTTCTCGCCACTTTGCCGGTCGCCTTCGCTTTCGCTGCTTTTATCGGCGTCGCGCTCGAGCGCAGCTTGTACCGCCGGCTCTACGGGGCGAGCCATCTCGACCAGGTGCTGTTCACGATCGGCCTCGTCTTCATGGCCATGCCGATCGCCAATTATTTCCTCGGCGACCAACCGCAGCCCGTGCGCGTCCCGGCCTTCCTGTCGGGGCGCTTCGAGATTGCCGGAATTGGCGTCGGCGTCTACCGGCTGTTCGTGATCGCCGTCTGCGGCGCGATCGCCGGCGGCTTGCAGGCCTTTCTGATCGGCACGCGTTTCGGCGCGCAATTGCGCGCCGCGGTCGACGACCGACGGGTCGCGAGCGGCCTCGGCGTCAATGTCGACCGGCTGTTCGCCGTCACTTTCGCCATCGGCAGCGGCCTCGCCGGGCTCGGCGGCGCGCTCGCCGCCGACATGGTCGGCGGCGTCGATCCGAGCTTTCCGGTCAAGTTCATGGTGTCGTTCTTGATCGTCGTGGCGATCGGCGGCTCGAACGGGATCGTCGGCTCGCTTTTGGGCGCGTTGTTGCTTGGAATTCTCGACGTGGCCGGCAAGTATTATGTCCCTTCGATCGGCGCCTTCATCATCTATGCGGTGATGATCGCCACTTTGATCGTCCGGCCGCAGGGCCTTTTCTCGCGGGGCGGGCGATGAGCGCGATCGCCGCGCCGGACAGGGTCGCCGCCCATCTGAACCGCGGCGGGCGCTGGCGCCCATTCGAGATCGCCTTCTGGCTGGCCATCGTCGCGTTGATCTTCGCGCTGCCCTCGCGCGCGCTGCTGATCAACGAGATTCTCCTCGCCGGATTGTTCGCGCTGTCGCTCGATCTGGTTCTCGGCTATGCCGGCATCGTCTCGCTCGGCCAAGCCGCCTTCTTCGGAACCGGCGCCTACGCCGCGGGGATCATCGCCACGCTCGGCGTCGCCGAGCCGTTGATCGGGCTGGTCCTCGCAAGCGTCATCGCCGGCCTGCTCGGCCTGATCACCGCGCCGCTCTTGCTGCGCGGCTCCGATCTGACGCGACTCATGGTGACGCTGGGCGTCGCGCTGCTGCTCGGCGAACTCGCCAACCGCAACGAATGGATCACCGGCGGCGCCGACGGCCTGAGCCTTGCGGCCAAGCCGGTCCTCGGCTTGTTCCCGATCGATTTCACCGGCCAGCGCAACGCGTCGCTCTATAGCCTCGCCGTGCTGTTCGCGCTGTTCGTCGCGGCGCGGCGGCTCGTGCAATCGCCCTTCGGCCTTTCGGTGCGCGCGCTGAAGGAGAATCCGCTGCGCGCCAACGCGCTCGGCGTCTCCGCGGCGCGCCGGCTGATCGCCATATACGGGATCGCCGCCGCCTATGCCGGCGCTTCCGGCGCGCTCGTCGCGCAGACGACCGGTCTCGTCTCCCTCGACGTGTTCGACTTCCACCGCTCCGCCGACGTCATGCTCATGCTGATCATCGGCGGCCCTGGTTATCTCTATGGCGGCCTGATCGGCGCCGCTTTTTTCATTGCCTTGAAGGACGGCGTCGCCAGCGCCACGCCCGAATATTGGGAGTTCTGGATCGGCCTGCCGCTCGTCGTCCTGGTTCTGGTCGGGCGCGAGCGCATCGGCGGTTTCATCGCACGCTGGGCGCGGCGCGCGGCTTTGCTCGCGATGCGAGGCGCGGCTTGAACGCGCCGGCCTTGGAGACGCGCGGCTTGTCGCGCCGCTTCGGCGGCCTGATCGCGTCGGACAACGTTTCGCTCAAGCTGGAGCGAGGCGCGCGGCACGCGCTGATCGGCCCGAACGGCGCCGGCAAGACGACGCTTGTCAATCTCCTGACAGGGACGTTGCGGCCGAGCGCCGGCGCGGTTCTGCTCGACGGCGAGGACGTGACCGGCCTTGCGTCGCATGCGCGCGTCCGCCGCGGCTTGGCCCGGACGTTCCAGATCAATCAGCTCTTCGGCAATTTGACCCCCGCCGAATCGCTCTGCCTCGCCATTGGCGAGCGGCTCGGCCATGGCGGCCGCGCCTTGGTTTCGGCCGGCCAGGACAAGGCGGTCGTCCTTGAAGCAACGGAGTTGCTCGAGCGCTTCGGCCTGACAGACGCGATGGATCAAAAAACGCGCCGGCTCGCCTATGGCAAGCAGCGGCTGCTCGAAATCGCGCTGGCGCTCGCCTGCCGGCCGCGCGTGCTGTTGCTCGACGAGCCGGCCGCCGGCGTGCCGGAGAACGAGCGCGCCGACATTCTTGCCGCGCTCGCCGCGCTGCCGGCGGACGTGACCATCCTGCTCATCGAACATGACATGGATCTCGTCTTCCGCTTCGCCCGGCGCATCTCGGTCCTGGTCGCCGGACGTTTGCTGATGGAGGGCGAACCGAAGCAGGTCGCGGCCGACCCGCAAGTGCGCGCCGTCTATCTCGGCGAGAGCGGCCATGACTGATCTCCTCGCCGTCGAGAAGCTCAGCGCCGGCTATGGCGACGCGCGCGTCGTTTCGGGCCTCGATCTCAGGCTCGGCGAAGGCCGTTCGCTCGCCGTGCTCGGCCGCAATGGCGTCGGCAAGACGACGCTGATCAATTCGCTGATCGGCGTGACGACCCGCCATGCCGGCCGCATCGTCTTCGCCGGCGCCGACCTGACCCCGCTCAGCCCCTATCAGCGCGCCCGCGCCGGGCTCGGCTGGGTTCCGCAAGAGCGCAACATCTTTCGCTCGCTGACGGTCGAAGAGAACCTGACCGCCGTCGCCCTGCCGGGCGCATGGACGCTCGAGCGGGTCTATACGATGTTCCCGCGCCTCAAGGAGCGCCGGCGCAACGGCGGCGGCCAATTGTCGGGCGGCGAGCAACAGATGCTGGCGGTCGGCCGCGCGCTGATGCTGAACCCGCGCCTCCTGTTGCTCGACGAGCCGACCGAAGGCTTGGCGCCGATCATCGTGGACGAGCTTCTAGCCGTGCTGCGCCGGCTCGCCAGCGACGATGGCCTGTCGATGATCATCGTCGAGCAGAAGGCGCACAAGATTCTGCCTTTCACCGACGAAGCGATCATTCTTGATCGCGGCGCAATCGTTCACGCCGCCCCGAGCGCGGAGTTGAGGAAGGACAAGTCGCTGCTCGATGCCCATTTGACGGCGAGCAAGGGCTAGTCGCCGCGGCAGAGTCCGGCGGCCAAGCTTGCGCCTATCGTCTCTTAGCTTCCGCCTATTGCCCTGCTAGCATTTTAGCCTTATTCACTTCCCGTCGGACGACGCTCCTCGAGAGCCATCCGGACCAGGGAGGATTCCATGAAAACCATCATCAAAGCGCTTGCGCTTGGCGCGGTCAGCTTCGCTGCGATTGCGGGCTCGGCCTCAGCCGACACGAGCGCCAAGAAAATTGCCTTCTCCAACAATTACGCCGGCAATTCCTGGCGCCAGGCGATGCTCAAGAGCTACGACATCGTCACGAAGAAAGCAGTGGCGGACAAGGTTGTCGGCGCGGCCGACGTGTTCACCACAGCCGATAAGGACGTGCCGACCCAAGCCGCGCAGCTGCAGAACCTCATTCTCCAGGGCTACGACGCCATCGTCATCAATGCGGCCTCGCCCGACGCGCTGAACGGCGCGGTCAAGCAGGCCTGCGACGCCGGCATCGTCGTCGTTTCGTTCGACGGCGTCGTCACCGAGCCTTGCGCCTACCGCGTCGTCGTCGACTTCAAAGCCATGGGCAAGGCGGAAGTCGAGCAGATGGCGAAGTTCCAACCGAAAGGCGGCAATCTGCTCGAAATCCGCGGCCTCGCGGGCACGTCGATCGACGAGGCGATCCACAACGGCATTCTCGAAGGCGTCAAGGAGCATCCCGAGTTCAAGATCGTCGGCTCCGTCACCGGCGACTGGGATCAGACCACGGCGCAAAAGGCGGTGGCGACGATCCTGCCCTCGCTGCCGCCGATCGTCGGCGTCGTCGATCAGGGCGGCGACGGCTATGGCGCCGCGCAGGCCTTCGCCGCCGCCGGCAAGCCGCGGCCGACCATCATCATGGGCAACCGCCAGGACGAGCTCGAATGGTGGAAGGAGCAGAAGGCGAAAGACGGCTATACGACTTGGTCCGCCTCGATCGCGCCAGGCGTCTCGACCCTCGCCTTCTGGGTCGCCCAGCAGGTCCTGGACGGCAAGCAGATCCCGCACGATCTGCTCGTGCCGTACCTCGCTTTCACCCAGGACGATTTCGAGGCGGCTTTGCCGAACATCCCGAAAGGCGGCGTCGCCAGCCATGAATATACCCAGGCCGACGCCGAAGAAGCGATCAAGGCGAACATGAAGTAAACTGTCGCGTACCTCTCCCACACCATGGAGAGGACGGGGGTGAGGGCGGACGCTCGCCGCAGAGCGTCGTACCCTCATCCCGCCGATTTCCCCCCTCCGAAAGCCGTACCTCAGCCCTGGCCCCTCTCCTTCAGGAGCGGGGTCGGCGCCGCATTCTGTCGCGTTGTCGCTCCAACGCCTCCATATTATAGCGAACCTCTGGCTGGCTGGGGCGTTCATGCAATCGCGCGCGGTCCCGCGCGAGGAGGAAACGCGATGAAGAGGTTAGCCGAGGCGCTCCTGCTTGGAGCTTGCGTTTACGCCGTTTTTGCCGGCGTTGCCCGGGCCGACACGAGCGCGAGCAAGATCGCCCTGTCCAACAATTACGCCGGCAATTCCTGGCGTCAGCAAATGCTCAAGGATTACGAAGCCGTCGCCAAAAAGGCGGTGGCCGACCATGTCGTGGCGGCGGCGGACGCTTTCACGACACCCGACAAGGAGGCGCCGACTCAGGCGTCGCAGATTCAGAATCTCATCCTCCAGGGCTACAACGCGATCGTCATCGACGCGGCTTCGCCCGACGCGCTGAACGGCGCGGTCAAGCAGGCCTGCGACGCCGGCATCGTCGTCGTCTCGTTCGACGGCATCGTGACCGAGCCCTGCGCCTATCGCGTCGTCATCGATTACAAGGAGATGGGCCGGCAGAACGTGATTCACATGGCCAAATTCCAGCCCAAGGGCGGCAATCTCCTGGAGATCCGCGGCCTTGCCGGCACCTCGATCGACGGGGAGATCCATGACGGCATTGTCGAGGGCGTGAAAGAGCACCCCGAGTTCAAGATCGTCTCTTCCGTGACCGGCAATTGGGACGAGACCACGGCGCAGAAGGCGGTCGCGACCGTGCTGCCGTCGCTGCCGCCGATCGTCGGCGTCGTCGACCAGGGCGGCGACGGCTATGGCGCCGCGCAGGCTTTCGCGGCTGCCGGCCGGCCCGAGCCGACGATCATCATGGGCAACCGCCAGGATGAGCTCGAATGGTGGAAGGAGCAGAAGGAGAAGAACGGCTACACGACCTGGTCCGCTTCGGTCGCGCCTGGCCTCTCGACCCTCGCCTTCTGGGTCGCCCAACAAGTGCTCGACGGCAAGAAGGACGTGCCGCACGACCTGACGGTGCCCTATCTCGAATTTAACCAGAACGATTTCGAGGCTGCGCTGCCGAGCATCCCGAAAGGCGGCGTCGCGAGCAAACAATATACGCAAGCCGACGCGACGGCGGCGATCGAGGCGAATCAGAAGAAAAAGTGAGGGCCTGCGCAGGCAGGGCGTTAACCCGTCTCATTCTGCGCGCCATCGCCGCGCTCGGCGTCAACCCCAAGCCGCTTGGCGGTCGCCAGCCGAGCGTTGGCGAGGCGAGGGCTGACGCCTTAGCGCGGCGATGGCGCTAGGCGCGGCGGCGCTTCTAGTACGCTCGCAGCCGTTGGGCGTCACTCCTTCACCGCCCCGGTCAGGCTCGAGACGTAATAATCGACAAAGAACGAATAGAACAACGCCACCGGGACCGAGCCGAACAGCGCCCCCGCCATCAGCGCCCCCCATTGGTAGTCGTCGCCCTGGACAAGCTGGGTGAGGACGGCGACCGGAACGGTCTTGTTCTCCGAAGATTGGATGAAGGCGAGCGCGTAGATGAATTCGTTCCACGACAGCGTGAAGGCGAAAATGCCGGCGGAGATCAGCCCCGGGACGGCAAGCGGCAGCGTGATCTTGCGCAAGATCTGCAGGCGCGTCGCGCCGTCGATCATTGCGCACTCTTCGAGCTCGAACGGGATCGACTTGAAATAGCCGATCAGCAGCCAGGTGCAGAACGGCGCCAGAAATGTCGGATAGGTGAGGATCAGCGCCAGCGGCGAATCGAACAGGCCAAGCTTGACGACGATCGTCGCCAGCGGAATGAACAGGATCGAGGGCGGCACCAGATAGGCGAGATAGATCGCCAAGCCGACCCATTGCGCGCCGCGAAAGCGCAACCGCTGGATGGCGTAGGCGGCGAGCACGCTTGCCGCGACCGAGAGAACGGTCGCCGCCACCGCGATCTCCATCGTGTTGACGAGCCAATGCGGATAATCCGTCTCGAAAAACAGCTTCCAGACGTTCTGCAGCGTCGGCGAGTGGACGAGGAACGGGTTGTAGTCCTTGTAGTTGTAAAGCTCCTCGTTGGGCTTCAGCATCGTGACCGTCATCCAGTAGAACGGGAACAACAGCACGATCACGAAACAGGCGAGCGGCAGATATATCGTAACGAAGCGCCGATAGGCGTTGATCCAGCGAAGCGGCGGTGTGCGCGCTTGCGGCGGCGAGAGAGCGAGATCAGTCATTGCTTTCTCCCTGCTGCCATTTGCGCCTCGCCAAGCCGAAATAGCTGACCAAAGTCGCGGCGACGAGGAAGGGGATCATCGCCACCGCGATCGCAGCGCCCTCGCCGAGCTGTCCGCCGGGAATGCCGCGCTGAAACGCGAGCGTCGCCATCAAATGGGTCGTGTTGACCGGGCCGCCGCGGGTGATCGCGTAGACGAGCTGAAAATCGCTGAAGGTGAAGATCACCGAAAAGGTCAGCACCACCGCGAGGACGGGCATCAGCATCGGCACGGTGACGTGCCGGAACCGTTGCCAGCCGGTCGCGCCGTCAAGCATCGCCGCCTCGTAGAGCGAAGGCGAGATGGTCTGCAGTCCGGCGAGCAGGCAGATCGCGACGAACGGGATGCCGCGCCAGATATTGGCTGCGATCAGCGAAAAACGCGCGGCCCAGGGCGTGCCGAGAAAGTCGATATTGGTCGTGCGCCAATGCAGCACGTCCTTGAACAGATAGGAGATGATCGAGAATTGCGGATCGTAGATCCACCAGAAGGCCATCGCGGAAAGCACGGTTGGCACGATCCACGGCACCAGAACGACGGCGCGAATCAGCGATTTGAACGGAAGGCGCTCGTTGAGCAGAAGCGCCAGCCAGAGGCCGAGCAGGAATTTGCCGATCGTCGCGACCGCCGTATAGAGCAGCGTATTGCCGACCGAGAGCCAGAAGATCGGATCGCGGCTGAGCGAAACGAAATTATCGAGCCCGATATATTGCCCGGCCCGGCCGATCTTGGCGTCGGTGAAGGCGAGCCAGAAGCCGAGGCCGAGCGGGTAGGCGAGAAAGACGATCAGCAACCCGACGGTCGGGGCGAGGCAAACTGCGACGAGGAACGGCTTCCAGTCGAAGAGGCGCGTAAGCCAATTGTCGCGACGGACCATCGGCTCCGGCGTCGCGGCGAGGCTGACCATGAGCTTCTCCTCCTGACGGCGTCCGGAGGCCCGCCCGGACGCCGCCGCGATCTTCAAGCCTTATAATAACGCTTGGCGCGCCGTTCCGCCTCAGCCGCGGCCTCTTCCGGCGTCGCGGCGCCGGTCGAGACAGAGGCGACCATGTCGACCATCACGTAGTCGGCGACCACCGCGGCCGAGGCTTCGTTGATCGGCCCTTTATAGCCGAGCCACAACGAGTTCTGCATCGTGTCCTTGTACACGGCGACCTTAGGGTCGCTCTTCCAGACGTCGCTCGCCTCGTAGGCTTTGAGCGGCTGCGCCCAATAGCCCAAAGTTCCGGTCAGCCATTTGTCGTACTGGTCCGCCTCCATCATGAAGGCGAGGTAAGCCTTGGCCGCATTCGGGTATTTGGTGTGCTTGAACACCATGGCGTTGATCGCCAGCGCCACCTCGGTGCCGAAGCCGACCGGTCCGACCGGCATGCGGGCGTGATCGAGATCGGCGGCCATGGCCGCGATCTTCGGATCGGTCGAGTTCTTGATCGAATAGTAAAGCGAGACGCCGTTCTGCGTCGCGGCGATGTCGCCGGCGATGAGCGCCTTGTTGTTCGACGGGTCGAGCCAGGACTGAGTGCCCGGAATGTACGTGTCGAACAATTCTTTGCCGAACTTCAGCGCCTCGATCGTCTGCTTGCTGTTGACCGCGACCTTCTGGTTCTCGTCGACCATGAAGCCGCCCATCGCCCAGACCAGCCAATGGCAATAATTGTTGCCGTCGCCGACCGCGTGGCCGCAGGTGAAGCCGGCCGGATGGCCGATTTTTTTGAGGTTCTGGCAGAGCTTCAGGAATCCGTCCATGTCGGTCGGGAACTTGTCGAACCCTGCCTCCTTGACCCAGGAGATACGGTACACGGCCGGGCCGCCGGCGCCGCCGATCGGCAGGGCGATCCAGTTGTTGGTCCCGTACTTCTTGCCGTAGCGTTCGGCGAGCGGATACCAGCCGCCATATTTCTTGCCGAGATATTCGGCGATATCGCTAAGCTCGATCAGCTTGTCCGAATAAAGATGCGGATCGTCGGTCCAGCCGAGAACGATGTCGGGCCCAGCGCCTGTATTGGCGGTGACCGCGGTCTGCGGCCGCAAATCCTCCCAGGCGGCGTAATCGACCCTCACCTTGACGCCGGTCGATGCGTTGAACTTCTCCGTATTTTCATTAAAAAGTTTTTCATCCGTCGGCACGAACCGGCTCGGCCGCAAGACGCGCAGGCTCGCGCCCTTCTCGATGTCCAGCTTCGGCGGCGTCGCCTCGGCTCTCGGAATCGACGCGCGCGCCGTCCCGAGCGATGTCGCCAGGGCCAGAGCGCCGGCGCCCAGCGTCAAAGTGTCGCGGCGTGTGAACGAACTCATTGCAACTCCTCCCTCGTCCCGGCCGTCTGTTTTGAATGTTTGACGTCCGTCAGATCATCTCTCTCGGATCGGGAAGTCTAAAGGGATCGCGTCCGCACCTCAAAGCACTTTTCCTGGATTGGGCCAATTCTGCGGATCGATCGCCCTTTTGATCGTCCGCATCAGCGCGAGCTCTTCCGGCCGGCGTGAAAAGCTGAGAAACGGTTTTTCCCTCAGGCCGACGCTGTTCCGAGCGCCGCCTGGCCGGGGTGAGTCCGCCGTCAGTACGAATACGAGGTTCGACTCGATATGAGGACAGGGCGGAAGAGCGTCATGGGTCCTTGTCGGAACGCCGGCCTGAGCGCCGAAAAGAAATTGGCTCGCACGGTCGGATCGATCTGAATGGGCAATCATTCGAGCAAGGACAGAGTCGCGGCCGATCAGGTCGCGCCCAACGCGGCCTTGCGCCGCTCGTCGCGCAGGCGCTGATGCTCGCGCGCTTCGCGGATCGCGGCCAGGCCGGCGTCGCGCATCAGGGCGACATCGTTCGCGATCAGGATAAATTGATAGCCGCCGTCGACGAGTTCGCGCCATCCTGCGCCGGCGCTCGGAACCGTGCCCATCGGCTTACCCGAGGCGCGCATCGCCGCTTCGGCCTGCCGGACGAGCGCGCGAACTTCAGGATGATCCAGCTGTTCGAGCCGGCCGATCGAGCCGGCCATATCGTTGACGCCGAGAAAGGGAACATCGACGCCGTCGACGGCGCAGATTTCGGCCGCGCGGCGCACCGCATCGGCGGATTCGATCTGGACGACCAGCAGCAAGTCGTCGTTGAACCGGCGCATATAGTCGGCCCGCTGGCCGTAGCCCGAGGCTCGGACGATCGGCGCCGCATAGCCGCGCCGCCCGGCCGGCGGATAGCGGCAGGCCCTGACGACCGCCGCCGCCTCCTCGGCGGTTTCGATGGAGGGGATCATCAGCGCGCTCGCGCCGGCGTCGAGAATTCGCTTCAAGAAGACCGGATCGCCGCTCGGAACGCGAATGACGCAGGGCGTCCCGGAGCCGGCGGCCGCGCGCAACATGGCGATCGCGTCGCCGACATCGCCCTGGCCGTGCTCGAGGTCGATCAGGAGAAAATCGAACCCAAGCCGGCTGAGGATTTCCGTATTGGTCGCGCTGCCGGTTTCGATCCAGGCGCCGAACAGGGCGTCGCCCGCCGCGAGCCGTCGCTTGATGAGGCCGCCATCCTCGGCGCCGCCTCTCCCATCTTCTCGTAGCGTGAAGCTCATAATGCGGAAATCCTCCTGTCCAGGCGTCGCCAATGTCGAATATACGAAGGGCGAGGCGGTCAAGGCGATCGACCCAGCAAATGATCGCCCGGCTAATTGCCGCGAGCCGCGCACAAACGCGCCGCGAACGTGTTGACACGGCGGTCTGACCGCGATCAAAGCATGCAAGCATACCAGCGGTTCGCGTTGGCGCGGGCTGAGCCCGCGGGTGAAAGAATGGCAGGCGGAACCAGCCTAAACATCGTCAAGCTGGAGGGCGTCGAAAAACATTTCGGCGCCGTTCGCGCGCTCGACGGCGTCGATTTCAGCATCGATCAGGGCGAATGCGTCGGTCTGGTCGGCCATAACGGCGCCGGCAAGTCGACGCTGATGAACGTGCTGGCCGGCACCCTCGCGCCAGGCGCGGGGCGTCTCGTCATCAACGGCGAAGAGCAGCGCGACTATTCGCCGACCCGCGCCAAGGCGCTTGGCGTGCGCTGCGTCTTCCAGGAGCTGTCGCTCTGCCCCAATCTGACGGTGGCGGAGAATGCGCGGGTCTTCCATGCTGCGCTGACTGGTCTCAATTGGCGCAAGAAGGCCGGCCGCCTGATCCTCGACAAGCTCGACGAAATCTTTCCTGGCCATGGCGTCAATCCGGGCGATCTCATTCAGGATCTATCCATCGGCCGGCGACAGATGATCGAGGTGGCGCGCGCCTTCACGGCGACCGACGAGCCGGTGCGCTTGGTCATTCTCGACGAGCCGACCTCCTCGCTCGACGCACATACGGCCGGCCAATTGCTGAGCTTCGTCCGCCGCGTCGTCGCCGAGGGCGTGAGCTGCGTGCTCATCTCGCATCTGCTCGGCGAGATTTTGGGCAATAGCGACCGCATCGTGGTCATGCGCGACGGCAAGGCCGTGGCGAGCGGGCAGGCCAAAGCGTTCGACCGCGAGAAATTGATGGCGGCGATGGGCGGGGCGGAAGAGCGTAAAAAGAAGGCCGCCGCCGCTTCGCTGGCCGCCGCGCGGCGCGGCGAGACGCCGGTCTGCGTGCGCGCCAGGCCGGCCGGACAGAAAAGCGAGGCGCAGGTCGTCGCCCGCCAAGGCGAGATCATCGGCCTGGCCGGACTTGCCGGCCACGGCCAGACCGATCTGCTGCTCGACATTTTCGCCGCCGCGAGCCGCAAACAGCCGGGCGTCGAAGTGACCGCGCCGGTCGCTCTGGTCGCCGGCGACCGCCAATCGGACGGCGTTTTTCCGCAATGGTCGATCCTCGAGAATATCGGCGTCCGCTCGCTCAGAAACCTGCGCGACGGCCTTTTGATCTCGCGGCGGCGCGAGGAGAAGCTCGCCGAGTTCTGGCGCGACAAGATCGGCATCCGCACGCCCGATCTTTCGAACAACATCCTCTCGCTGTCGGGCGGCAATCAGCAGAAGGCTTTGTTCGCCCGCGCGCTCGGCTCCGACGCGCGGATCATTCTCATGGATGATCCGATGCGCGGCGTCGACGTCGGCACCAAGCTCGAAGTCTATGACCTGATCCGCGAAGAGGCCCGCGCCGGCCGGACGTTTCTGTGGTACACGACCGAGACCGAAGAGCTGCAGAACTGCGATCACGTTTACATCTTTCGCAACGGCGCCATCGTCGCCGATCTCGCCCGCGATGCGCTGAGCGAGGAGAAGGTCATTGAATCGTCCTTCGAGGCCGGCTGAGATGACCGCCTCCGCCTTGGCGGCGCGCGCCGCGGCGCCTGACGTTCGGCGCTTCAAGATCAGGCGGATTTTGCGCGCGCTCCTGCCGGCCTTCTCGCTGGCGCTGGTGATCGCGGCGATCGCCTATCTCAATCCGCGCGCAATCAGCTATTTCGGCTTCAATCTGATGCTGAATCTGGCGATCCCGATCGCGCTCGCGACCATCGCTCAGATGTTCGTTATCGCCGGCAACGATCTTGATCTCTCGATCGGCTCATTCGTCGGCTTTGTCGGCTGCGTCGCCGCGACCTGGCTGCGCGATCAGCCGCTGATCGGCGGTCTGACGCTGGTCGGCTGCGTCCTCGCCTACGCCGCGCTGGGCGCGCTCGTTTATTTGCGGAACCTGCCCTCGATCGTGGTCACGCTCGGCATGAGCTTCGTCTGGCAAGGCCTGGCGATCCTGCTTCTGCCCAAGCCCGGCGGCCGCGCCCCGGATTGGCTGCTTTCTTTCATGAGCTTCAAACCGCCTCTCGTACCGTTTCCGATCGTCGCGGCGATCCTCATCGCTCTTGTCGCCCATATCGGGCTGATGCGCAGCTCCTATGGCGCGATTCTGCGCGGCTCGGGCGGCAACGCCGCCGCGATCAGCCGAGCCGGCTGGTCCTTGTTCAAGGCCAAGGTCGTCCTCTTCGGGCTGACGGGCTTCTTCGGCGTTCTGTCAGGCCTGGCGCTGATCGGCATCACGACTTCGGCCGACGCCAATATCGGCAACGGCTATACGCTGCTGTCGATCGCCGGCGTCATCCTGGGCGGCGGCGAATTCGTCGGCGGCCGCGTTTCGCCGATCGGCGCGGTGATCGGCGCGCTGACGCTGGCGATGGCCGCGTCGCCGCTACTGACTTTCATGCGCATCCCGCCGGATTGGCAGGTCGCCGCCAATGGCGCGATCCTGATCATCGTCCTCGCCGCCCGCGTCCTGATCAGCCAGCGAGGGGCCGAGCGATGAACGCCGCCCTCGCCAAACTCTTCGCCAAGCCCTGGCTATGGTCCTTCGTCGGCGCCTTCGTCGTCTGGTTGGCGGCGATTCTCTTCACCGGCGGCTATGGCGCGGGCGGCATGGTGACGGCGGCTCTGGCCCTCGCCGTGTTCACCGTCATTGTCGGCGTCGGCCAGATGTTCGTCATCACGCTCGGGCCGGGCAATGTCGATTTGTCGCTGCCGGCCAATATCGGCCTGGCCAGCGCGGTGGCGATGAAGGTGATGAACGGCGACGATTCGCTCATCGCGATCGGCCTGCTCGCCGCGCTTGGCTGCGGCCTCGCCATCGGAATCGCCAATTATCTTCTGATCTGGGCGCTGCGCATCCCGCCGATCATCGCCACTTTGTCGGCGAGCTTCATCATTCAATCGATCGATATTTCTTACGGCCGCGGCTTGCAGATCAAGCCGCCGCCCGGCTTCGCCGACTTCACCAACGCGCAGGTCTTCGGCGTCCCGATTCTCGCCATTCTGACCATCCTCTTCACCGCCGGGTCGGCGATCGCGTTGCAGCGTACGATTTACGGCCGATCGGTCCTCGCGATCGGCCAGAACATCCGCGCCGCGCGGCTCGCCGGCGTCAAGGTCGCCTGGACGCGGTTCGTCACTTACGCGTTGTGCGGAACGCTCGGCGGGCTCAACGGCGCGTTGCTTGCGGGTTATTTTCGCGGGGCCAATGTCGATATCGGCAACGAATATCTGCTGGCTTCGATCGCAGTCGTGGTGATCGGCGGCACATCGGTCGCCGGCGGCAAGGCCAATGTGCCCGGAATCTGGGGCGCCGCTCTATTTCTGGTTCTGTTGCTGACCATGCTCAACACGTTCGGCGTCAGCGCCGGCGTGCGGCTCGTGATGACCGGCCTCATCATCGTGCTCGTCATCACCGCCGCCGGCGGCGAGAAGGCGGCGCGCTGAGCGCCGGCAAAGTTCTACATCCGCTATGATGCTCGCATGATCAAAATCCGCGCCGCCGCGCGCTTCGTTCTCGGCGAGTTCGGGCCGCTCATCGCGTTCTGGCTGCTCGCCGCCACGCTCGGCGTGAAGCCGGCTATCGCGGGCTCGCTCGTCGTCATCGCGGCGGACGCGATCTGGCGGCGCGCCCGGGGCGCGTCGTTCACGCGCCTCTACCTCCTCTCGAGCGGCCTGACCCTCGTCTTCGGCGCGGTCGATTTGCTGTCCATCAAGCCGTTCATGCTGCAATACGAATCCGTCGTCACCAATATCGCCACCGCAATCGCCTTCGTCATCGGCGCTTTCGGCGAGAAATCGCTGATCCAGGAGGCGGCCGAGCAGCGCCAGGGCGCCTTCCCCGACACGGCGGAAGTCCGGCGTTTTTTTCAGCTCTTCACGTTGTTGTGGGCCGCCTATTTCTTCGTCAAAGCCGGCTTCTACTTATGGACCGCGACGACCATGCCGTTGACAGAAGCGATGGCGCTGCGTTCGCTGGTCGGCGGCGTCAGCCTCGGCGCGATGATCGCGCTGAGCGTCACGCAGGGCCGGCGGATGTTTTTTCTCTGTCGCCGACTCGGTCTGCTGCCGCCGCCCGAAACGGATAGCGGAAACAAGGACCGGCCTGGCGGCGAGACGGCCGTCGCCGCAAAGCCCGCGCAGGCGAGCGGCGGCTGAGCGCCCGTCGATCGAGACGAGGCTGGGAAGGCGTTCGCCGATTGAACACGACCATCCGCTCGGAGATCAGCATGGATGATGGCGGGGTCGCTTAGCTCCGCGGCGGCGGCCGACTCTCCAATCGGATCTGCGAGTTGACAGCGGCGCCCATATTGTTATATCAGATAACAATCTGAGCGAACGCCTGACATGACCGCCGCCCCACTCGCCAAAGCGCCAAAACCCGTATCGACGCGGATCGACGGCGAAATCGCGGTCGTGCGGCTCGACCGGCCGCAGAAGCGCAACGCCTTGAGCGACGAAGCGGTGCTCGCTCTGGAGGCCGCCTTCCGCAATCTGCCGCAAACCGTCAAGGCCGCAGTGCTGCACGGCGCCGGCGAGCATTTCTCGGCCGGACTCGACCTTTCCGAACTCGCCGACGCAGGCCTCAATGAAGCGATCGACCATTCGCGGATGTGGCATCGCGCCTTCGAGGCGATCGAATTCGGCCGCGTCCCCGTGGTCTCGGTACTCCACGGCGCGGTCGTCGGCGGCGGGCTGGAGCTCGCGGCGGCGACGCATATCCGCGTCGCCGAGAAATCCGCTTTTTACGCGCTGCCGGAGGGCCAGCGCGGCATTTTCGTCGGCGGCGGCGGCTCGGTCAGATTGCCGCGGCTGATCGGCGCGTCCCGGATGATGGAGATGATGCTGACCGGCCGCGTCTATCGCGCGGAGGAGGCCTATCCGTTGGGCTTCTCGCATTATGTCGTAACCGACGGCGAAGGCCTCGCAAAGGGTCTCGATCTCGCGCGCAAGATCGCCGGCAATGCGGGGCGCACCAATTTCGCTTTGATCCAAGCCTTGCCGCGCATCGCCGACGGCGACCGCGCCTCGGGCTATCTGATCGAGGCGCTGATGAGCGCGATCGCGCAAGACGACGAGGAGGCGAAAGCGCGCATGCGCGCGTTTTTGGAAAAACGCGCCGGGAAGGTCGCGCCGAAGGACTAGAGCGAGGGGAGCGCTGTTGAGCATCATTGGGAGCGCGGGCGTCAACCGCACACAGAGAATCCCTTGTGTCATTCCCGCGAAAGCGGGAATCCAGAGAACCGCGGAGCGCGAAAGTTAGCTCAGCCTGGATTCCCGCTTTCGCGGGAATGACATGTTGTGTCCAAATGGGAGGGAAGGGAGGTCATGGCGAACGTCGCGAGCGCGATCAGGCCCGGGCTCGATCCTAGGACCGCGCCTTTGCGGCCTTTCTCGATCGGCTCGAACAGAGCGCGGTTCGAGACGCGCAGCGACGGCGCCATTCTCGTTACGCCGGTCGAGAAGCTCGGCCCGTACCCCGAAAAACTCACGCAACGCCTCGCTTATTTCGCCCGCCTCGCGCCGGACCGCCTCTGGATGGCTGAGCGAGACGGCGCGGGCGACTGGCGCAAAGTCACATACGCCGAAGCCTACCGCGCCGCGCAAACGATCGGCGCCGCGCTGTTGCGGCGCGGTCTCTCCGCCGAACGGCCGGTCATGATTCTCTCCGGCAATGACCTCGAACATGCGCTGCTGGCGATCGCCTGCCTGCATGTCGGCGTCCCCTACGCGCCGATCTCGCCGGCCTATTCGACGATCGCGACGGACTTTTCCAAGCTCGCTTACATCGCCGGCAAGCTGACGCCTGGCCTCGTATTCGCCGCCGATGGCGCGGCGTACGCGCGGGCGCTCGGCGCCATAACGCCGCCGGATGCGGAAATCGTCGTGACGCGCAATCCGCCGCCCGGACGCCCTGCGACCTCCTTCGCCGATCTTCTCGCCGGCGCGCCGGGCGATGCGGCCGTCGCGCGAGCGCACGAAGCGGTGCGCGGCGCAGACGTCGCCAAGATTCTTTTCACCTCAGGCTCGACCGCCCAGCCCAAAGGCGTGATCAACTCGCAGCGCATGCTGACCGCCAATCAGGAGATGATCGCCAATTACTTTCGTTTCCTGAAAGAAGCGCCGCCGGTCCTGGTCGACTGGTTGCCCTGGAACCATACGTTCGGCGGCAATCACAATTTCGGCATCGTCATCTATAACGGCGGGTCGCTCTATCTCGACGACGGCCGGCCGACGCCGAGAGGGATCGAGGCGACGATCCGCAATTTGCGCGAGATCGCGACGACGGTCTATTTCAACGTGCCGAAAGGTTTTGAAGAACTGGCGCCCCGGCTGCGCGCCGACCGCGCCTTGCGCGAGACGTTCTTCTCTCGGCTGAACATGAACTTTTTCGCCGGCGCCGGCCTCGCCCAGCATGTTTGGGACGAACTCGACGCGGCTGCGGTCGAGACGCTTGGGGCTCGCGTGCCGATCATGACCGGGCTGGGCGCGACCGAGACTGGCCCTTTCGCCTTGGCTTGCGCGCCCGAGCATTCCAAATCCGGCCATCTCGGCCTGCCAGTTCCCGGCGTCGAACTGAAGCTGACGCCGGTCGAGGGCAAATGGGAGGCGCGCGTGCGCGGGCCGGCCGTGACCGAAGGCTATTGGCGCGATCCGGAAGCGACCGCAAAGGCTTTCGATGAGGAAGGTTGGTACCGAATGGGCGACGCGCTGAAATTTATCGACGAGGCTGACCGCTCGAAGGGATTCTTGTTCGACGGCCGCATCGCCGAGGACTTCAAGCTGTCGACCGGAACGTGGGTCAGCGTCGGGCCGTTACGCGCCAGAGCGATCGCGCATTTCGCGCCGCTTTTCCGCGACGTGGTGATCGCCGGCCTCAACCGCGACAACGTCGCCATTCTCGCCTTTCCCGACATCGACGGCTGCCGCGCCTTCTGCAGCGATTTGGCCGGCGCCGACGACGTCGCCGCGATCCTCGCCGATCCGCGCCTCATTGCCGAGATTCGCCGCCGCCTGGCCGCCTTCGCCGCGGAAGCGACCGGCTCGTCCAATCGCGTCGAGCGCCTGATGCTGCTCGAGGAGCCGCCGTCGCTTGACCATGGCGAGATCACCGACAAGGGCTCGATCAACCAGCGCGCGGTGCTCGCCCGCCGCGCCGCCTTGATCGAAGAACTCTATGCCGAGCCCTATTCTTCGCGCGTCATTTGCGCCAACGAGGACTGAGTTATGGCTTCTGCGCATCCCGGCGTTTTCTCGAGTTGGGAGGACGCCTATCTCGTCGGCGGCGCACGCACGCCCTTTACCGATCTCAACGGCCCGCTCGCGCCGATTTCGCCGATCGATCTGGGAATCAAGGCGGGCCGCGCTGCGCTGGAGAAAACCGGCGTTCCGCCGGCGGAGATCGGCGTGGTGATCGCCGGCTCGATGGCCCAGGCGAGCTTCGACGCCTATATGACGCCGCGCCATATCGGCCTCTATTGCGGCGCGCCGCAGCATGCGCCGGCTCATCTGGTGCAACGCATTTGCGGAACGGGAATCGAAGTTGTCGCGCAGGCCGGCGACGCGATCGCGCATAAAGGGGTAGACGTCGCGCTTTGCGTCGGCACGGAATCGATGAGCCGCAATCCGGTCGCGGCCTATACCCATCGCGGCGGCTTTCGCATGGGGCAAGTCGAGTTCAAGGACTTTCTCTGGGAGGCTTTGCTCGACACGTCCTGCGGCGTCACGATGGGCGGAACGGCGGAAAATCTCGCCGAGAAGTACCAGATCGTCCGGCCGGAAGTCGACGCTTATGCAGAGCGGTCCTTCGAACGGACTTTTCGCGCCCGCGCCGAGGGCTTTTTCGCGGAGGAGATCGCGGCTGTCGCTTCGGAAGTCTTCCATTGCGAAGGCCTCAAGGACCGCAGCATTCAACTTGACCGCAAGGTCGAGCGCGTCGCCGAAGACACGCATCCCCGGCCGACGAATCGCGAGACGCTCGCCAAAATTCGTCCAGCCTTCGGCGGCGTGCAGACAGGCGGCAATTCCTCGGGCGTGGTCGACGGCGCCGCCGGCGTGGTCGTGGCGAGCGGCGCCTATCTGAAAGCCAAGGGCAAGAAGCCGATCGCCAAGCTGATCGGCGCCGTCGCTGTCGGCTGCCCGCCCGAAATCATGGGCATCGGCCCGGCGCCGGCGATCCGGGCGCTGCTCGATCGAGTCGGGATGAAGCTCGACGCCATCGATCGGATCGAGATCAACGAGGCCTTCGGCGCTCAGGTCCTCGCCTGCATACGCGAACTGGGCCTCGACGAGGATAAGCTCAACGTCAATGGCGGCGCGATCGCGATCGGCCATCCGCTCGGCGCGACGGGCGTGCGGCTGGCGCTAACCTTGGCGCGCGAATTGCAACGCAAGCGCCTCCGTTACGGGATCGCCAGCGCCTGTATTGGCGGCGGGCAGGGCATTGCATTGCTGATCGAGAATGTCGCGGCCGGATGACAGGCCTCTGTAATCCCGTCATCGCGAGGAGCGAAGCGACGAAGCAATCCATTCATAGGGCGCAGCTTCACGAATGGATTGCTTCGCTTCGCTCGCAATGACGAAATGCTCGTGAAACGATGGATTCACCCGGCATGGCCGTTTCTTTCACCCGCAAGCTGATCGTCGAGTGGGGCCATTGCGATCCCGCCGGCATCGTCTTCAATCCGCGCTTCTTCGAATATTTCGATTGGTCGACATCGCTGCTGGTGCGCGAGGCCCTCGGCGTAGAAAAGGCGGAAATGCGCGCCGCCTATGGCGTCGCCGGCATTCCGCTGGTCGATACGCGCGCCACTTTCCATCGACCGGCGCGCTACGGCGACGTGATCGAGATCGCCTCGACCGTGACTGCGGTCGGACGATCGAGCTTCGAGATCGAGCACAAACTCTTCAACAAGGGCGAACTCGCCGTCGAAGCGCGTGAGAAGCGCGTCTGGGTCGTCGAAGAGGCCGATGGCCGGCTGAAGAGCCGGCCAATGCCGGAAGAGGTGGCTCTCAAGCTAAGGGGATGAGCGTCAGCGTGGATGCACGTAGCTATGACGCCAGTTCGCGACGCTGAACCCTTGCGCGCGCAAGTCCCGCATATCGTCCGGCGAGATCGCCCGCGGCGAGAAACGCTGCAGCGAGGCGCCGGCGATGATCGCCGCCTGGGGCGAAAAATAATAGACGCGGCCGCCGTCCTCGTCCCGCCGCCAATAGATCACAGCGCCGTCGGCGCGTCCCTCCCGTTCGAGATGCAAGCTGTACTCTTGTTGCAGACGCCGCTCGTCCGGCTGTCCGACTTGTTCCGCGTCGATCTTGATCGTGGTCCAATGCTCCGCTCGGTGTCGCATCGTCGCCTCCCGCCCGTGAAATGGGCCTCAATTTCGCCGCCCCCCTCCCGGACGGCCGTCCCATGTAAGCAACGAATTGCGGCGACAATAGCCGACCCGGCGCGGTCCGGCTCGCGTCACGGCGCGGCGGAGAGCGGCTGCAAAGGTCGAGCGATTTTGCCGTTGTCGTAATATTTGGCGAACAGCCTGATCCCGAACTCCTCGTTGCCGTTGGGATGGACCAGGATGATCGAGCCCGGCCCCGGCTGCTGCCCCTTGGCCAGCCACGAATCGGCGCCGATGGTGATCAGATGATGGCGGCGCACGGTCTGCATCAACGGCGACGACGAGATCAGGCCCGGAAAGCGGAAGAAAACCGAGGGCGTTCCGCCATTGGCGATGAGCAGGCGCTCCGTCTCGAGGATTTCGAAATCCGGGTCGAGGCCTTTGGCGAGCATGAAGGTCTCGTCGTCTGGCCGTCCTCTCGCATAGGGATGATGATAGGTATGGTTTGCCCAGACGATGTCGAGCGCGCCGGCGGCGGCCTGCGCCCGCAGCCACTGGAAATCGTCGGCGTGGCGCTTCAGCCAGAGACCTGAAACGCCGAGCGCCACCGGCGTCGCCGGCCCGTTCGTCTCCAGCTTCTCGAAGAACGCCCGATCGAGCGGCCGCCGGCTCGGGCAAAGATCGCCGGTGACGAAATCGCCGGGCCCGGCGCCATGGGTGAGACCTGCATCCTGCAGAAAAGTGCGATGGACAAGGCCCGGCGCCTCGGCCGAGCGTTCGATCGCGGCGACGTAGCGCGTCGCTTTCAACGCCTCTTCGTCGGTCGGCGCGCAAGTCCAGCAATTGGCGCTTTCGAGGCTGGCGGTCAACCGCTCTGGGTCGACGAGGAGCAGCCAGGACGCGCCGGCGATGGCCATCTGGCGGATGGCGACGCGCTCATCCTCGCCTTTATGGCAGGCGAGAAAAGTCGAGCGATAATCGGCGACGATTTCGGCGGGCGCGAGGCCTGCGATTGGCGGCGGCTTGTACAAGCAAGCGTCGGCGGCCATGGAGGCGGAAACCGCGCCGAACGTGCAGAGAAGCGCGACGGTGAGACGCACGACGCTGACGAAGGGACAAAGAATTTGTTTCTCCAGTTTTCACTGTCATTGCCGCGAAAGCGGGAATCCAGAGAACCTCCGCGCGTGAAAGTTCGCGCGGCGCTGGATTCCCGCTTTCGCGGGAATGACACGGAGTGCGCTACCGCGCCTGCGCGTGATATTCGCGGTTGGGCCGCATGTCGACGGCGGAGGCCATGCGGTTCGACATATTGAAGAAGCTCGCGACCGCTGCAATGTCCCAAATGTCGCGGTCGGAAAAGCCTGCGTCGCGCAAGGCTTGGCGGTCGGCCTCTTCGATTTCGTGGCTGGCGCGGGTCAGTTTCGAGGCGAAGCGCAGCATCGCGCGATGACGCGGGCTGAGATCGGCGGCGCGCCAATTCATCGCCATCAATTCGCCGAGCTCGGGATCGCCCGAAAGCTGGCGGACCGCCGCGCCGTGCGCGGTAAGGCAATAAAAGCAATGGTTCTCGGACGAAACCGCCACCGCGATCATCTCCCGCTCGAGCTTGGAGAGCCCGGAAGGCGCGAGCATCAGATCATTGTAGAAGGCGGCGAACGCCTCGAGCTTGGCCATATCGTGCGCATAGGCGACCAGCACATTCGGCACAAAGCCGAGCTTGTCGCGGCACTTGTCGAAATAAGCCGCCATGGCCGGCGTGAACTCGGCCGGCGTCAGATCGAGCGCGGTGACGCGCTCAGCTTGGTTCGGCTTTTTCTCCGGGCGTGCTTTCGCCATGTCGTGCGCCTCGCGTGGTCAGAGGCGCGCATCATACCTTTCGAAGGCTCAGCAGGAGAGGGGATTTTACGCCGCCAGCGCGAACCGCACCGCGACGCCCGTCGCGACGACGCGCTTCAAAGCCACGCCGTCGATATCGGCGCCGGTCACGCCGTCCATTTGGAAATCGACCGCGACGATCGCGTCAGCGCCGCAATCTTCAGCCTCGCGGATCAGGGCGTTCAGCGCCGTCCGCCGGTCGGCTTCGCTCCCCGCCGCGTCGGCGGCGCGCCAGGCGCCGACCGCCTTGATGCGGCCGATCGCGTAGGTCTGTCGGCCGTCCTCCAATTCCTGGCTTTGGCTTATTTGCATGGCCCTGACTTCGTTCGTCTGTCCCGTTCCGGCGAGAATACGCGCGGCTCTTTACGCGAAGTTTAACGATCCGAATTCTCGCCGGCCGCGCTCCGAGCTTTCGGAGGACATGGTGAATGCGCGGAGCGGGGCGGGGCCCACGCGGGCTGGTCCGTCCCGACCTGCTTGAAAGTTACGGGATGGATTTTAGCGGCTGCCGAGAAAGCAAAAGGCGGCGCTGGACGGCGCCGCCTTCAAGGTTCAGCGCGGCTTTCGGTCAAGCCGACTGGCTTGCGGCTTCCGCAGCCTGCTGCTTCTCGAGATCGGCGCCGGTCTGCTGGTCGACGACGCGCATCGACAGGCGGATCTTGCCGCGATCGTCGAAGCCCAGCAGCTTGACCTTGACCTTGTCGCCTTCCTTGACGACGTCGGTCGTCTTGGCGACGCGGCCCTTGGCGAGCTGCGAAATGTGGACGAGGCCGTCGCGCGAGCCGAAGAAATTGACGAAAGCGCCGAAATCGACGGTCTTGACGACGGTGCCGTCATAGATCTGGCCGACTTCCGGTTCGGAGGCGATCGATTTGATCCAATTGACCGCCGCCTTGATCTTGGCGCCGTCGCTCGAGGCGATCTTCACCGTGCCGTCGTCTTCGATATTGATCTTGGCGCCGGTTTTCTCGACGATTTCGCGGATCACCTTGCCGCCCGAGCCGATCACTTCGCGGATCTTGTCGGTCGGGATTTTCATCGTCTCGATGCGCGGCGCGAATTCGCCGAGTTCGGCGCGCGCGCCGCTGAGCGCTTTGGCCATTTCGGCGAGAATATGCAGTCGTCCTTCCTTGGCCTGAGCCAAGGCGACCCTCATGATCTCCTCGGTAATGCCGGCGATCTTGATGTCCATCTGCAGCGACGTGACGCCCTCGGTCGTGCCTGCGACCTTGAAGTCCATGTCGCCGAGATGGTCCTCGTCGCCGAGAATGTCGGAGAGCACGGCGAAGCGGCTATCTTCGAGGATCAGGCCCATGGCGATGCCGGCGGTCGGCCGCTTGATCGGCACGCCGGCGTCCATCAGCGCGAGCGACGAGCCGCAGACCGTCGCCATCGAGGACGAGCCGTTCGATTCGGTGATCTCGGAGACGACGCGGATCGTGTAGGGGAATTCGGCCGCGGTCGGCAGCATCGGGTGGATGGCGCGCCAAGCAAGCTTGCCATGGCCGATCTCGCGCCGGCCCGGCGAGCCCATTCGGCCGGTCTCGCCGACTGAATAAGGCGGGAAATTGTAGTGGAGGAGGAAGCGCTCCTTATACGTGCCTTCGAGCGCGTCCACATATTGCTCGTCTTCGCCGGTGCCGAGCGTGGCGACGACCAAAGCTTGGGTCTCGCCGCGCGTGAACAAGGCCGAGCCATGCGTGCGCGGCAGCACGCCGACCTGCGCCAGGATCGGCCGGACCGTGGTCAGATCGCGGCCGTCGATGCGGCGTTTATCGTCGAGGATGTTCCAGCGCACGACTTTGGCCTGCGCCTCGTGGAAAGCCTCGGCGACTTCCTCCTTGGTGAATTTCGCTTCGCCCTCGTCGGGGGCGAGGGCCGCAATCACCTTTTCCTTGACTGCGTCGACGGCGGCGTAGCGCTCCTGCTTGGCGGTGATCGCATAAGCGGCGCGGAGCTCGGTTTCGGCAATATCGAGCACCGCCTTGAGCGCCGCGGCCTTGTCCGGGACGACCAGCTCGCGCGGCTCCTTGGCCGCCCTTTCGGCGAGGCGGATGATCGCCTCGATCACCGGCTGGAAGGCGCGATGGCCGTCCATGACCGCCTGAAGCATCACGTCTTCGGGCAGCTCCTTGGCCTCCGATTCGACCATCAGCACCGCGTCGGCCGTGCCGGCGACGACGAGGTCGAGAGCGGAATCCTTCATCTCGTCGATGGTCGGATTGACCTTGAGCTGGCCGCCGATCTGCCCGACCCGCGCCGCGCCGATCGGGCCCATGAAGGGGATGCCGGAAAGGGTCAGCGCCGCCGAGGCGGAGACCATCGCCAGCACGTCCGGATCATTCTCGAGGTCATGGCTCAGCACGGTGACAATGACCTGCGTGTCGCAGCGGAAGCCGTCGGGAAAGAGCGGCCGGATTGGCCGGTCGATCAGGCGCGACGTCAATGTCTCGCGATCCGAGGGGCGGCCTTCGCGCTTCAAATAGCCGCCGGGAATGCGGCCCGCGGCGAAGGCCTTCTCTTGGTAGTTCACGGTGAGGGGGAAGAAGTCGACGCCCGGCTTGGGCGCCTTGGCGGCGACCACGGTCGCGAGCACGCTGGTCTCGCCCCAGCTGGCGAACACGGCCCCGTCCGCCTGGCGGGCCATGCGCCCGGTCTCGAGGATGAGTTTGCGGCCGCACCAATTCAGTTCTTCACGTTGAATATCGAACATGGTTCATCGTCTTTCGGTCAAACGCGAAAGCAAAACGGCCATGTGCAAGACGGCGAGAGGCTGCTCGTCAAACCGCTTCGAGCGGTTCAAGTCGCCAGCCCCTGGCGATCCTGCCATGGCGCGTCGCTTTCTCGGTCTTATGTTTCAAGGATGGCGGCCCCATGCCGCCGTCCCCTTTCGTCTCTTTACAAATCGTCCGGCGGCGCGCCGCTGGATCGAATCAACGACGGATGCCGAGACGCTCGATGAGCGCCCTGTAGCGGCTTTCGTCCTGCCTCTTGACATAGTCAAGGAGCGTGCGTCGCTGCGAGACCATTTTGAGCAGGCCCCGGCGCGAATGCGTATCCTTCACATGCGTTTTGAAATGTTCGGTCAGATTGGCGATCCTTTCGGTCAAGATCGCGATCTGAACCTCCGGCGACCCGGTGTCGCCGGCCTTCAAGGCATATTCCTTAACGAGCGCTTGTTTGCGCTCGGCGCTGATCGACATCGGGCTTCCTTTCCATTTCCGAGACGGCGCCAGCTCTTTTCAGGGGGTCGGCGCCTTCGGCTTAGGCGCGCAAGCGCCCGCCGGGCTTGTGGCCGCGCCGGGATGTCGTCCAGGACGGTCACGCAAGAATGAGGCGAAACCGCCTCTAGCCGCGGCTCTTAACAGGAAAGGGCCGGGAGCGCCAGCCTCTTTCGCCGCCGGCGCGGCGCGCCGCCTGACGTTTGCGCCCTGCCTGGCCCGGGTATAAGCCGTAGCCGGGCCGTCGCGGCCCTCAGCCGAAATCTGATGAGACGAGAGGAAACCTGATGACGCGGCTCGATGAGAAGCTGGCTCGCATTCATGACGGCAAATACCGCCGCGCCGATTTCATCATCGCCGACGCCAAGGACCCGGATATGGGGCCGAGCATCGCCGCCGCCGGTCCGGCCCGGCAAAAGGACGGCTCGTCCTTCCGCACCCGCACGCGCCAAGAATTCCTCGATCAGATTCAGGCGGTCGTCGAGCAGGACGTCGTCGACATCATGCTGACCTCGGCCGGAAATCTCGAAAGGCTGGTCCGCCGCGGCGTCTTCAAGGGCAGCCGGGTCAAGCCGGCGATCCGCGCCAACGACACGACCGACATTTGGCGGGTGCGCGGCGGAATTTACGCACAGAAGCCGTCGCGGCCGTTCCGCTCGGCCAATCTGTCGCGGGTCATGTGGGGCGCCCCGACGCCGGAAATCGGCGCGCCGGTAATCGGAACGAATCTCGGCCTCTATTCGATCACCTTCAACAACGATATCGACGCCGATGTCGCGACGCTGGAGGCTTTCGCCGATTTTCGCGCCGAGGCCGCCGCGCTCGGCTTTCGTTATTTCCTTGAAGTGTTCAATCCGAACATTCCGACCGGGATCTCGCCGGACGCGCTGCCGCACTACGTCAACGATTGCATCCAGCGTTGCCTTGCCGGCCTCACCCTGGCCGAGCGGCCCCTTTTCCTGAAAGTGGTCTATAACGGCCCCAAGGCGCTGGAGGAGATGGCCTCCTATGATCCGAGCCTGATCGTCGGCGTGCTCGGCGGCGGCGCCGGCACGACGCGCGATTGTTTCGAACTGATCGCTCAGGCCGAGCGCTACGGCGCCCGCGTCGCTCTATTCGGCCGCAAGATCAACCTCGCCGAATCGCCGCTCGCCATGATCACGCATATGCGCGCCGTGGCCGACGGCGCGCTCACCCCGAGCGAAGCTGTCGCCTCCTATCACGACGCGCTGCAGAAAGACGGGATCCGGCCGGACCGCGATCTCGACGCTGACAACCTCGTCACCGAAGCCGTCTTGAAGATGGGCTGAAGCCGTGACGCGGCGGGGCTTCGTCACGGCGGGCACGTGGTGCGTCGACAACAACAAGCTGATCGCCGCCTGGCCGCAAGAAGATACCGCGAGCGAAGTTCTGGCGATCGACCGCCAAGGCGGCGGCTCGGCCTGCAATCTGGCGATCGATCTCAAGCGGCTCGATCGGGACATGCCGGTCGAGACGATCGGCCTGGTCGGCGACGACGAGAACGGCCGCTTTCTCGCCGACCAATGCGACGCGCATGGAATCGAGCGCAGCCGGATGCGCGTCGTGCCGGGCGAAGCGACCTTCTCCGTCGACGCCTTCACGATCGCCGGCAGCGGCCGGCGGACGCATCTCCTCTATCCGGGCGTCGCCAAGCTGATGAGTCCGGACGACTTCGATTTCGGGCAGACCCAGGCGCGCATTCTCCATCTCGGCTTGCCTGGCGCGCATCAGACCATGGACGCGCCCTGGCGCGAGGAGGCGAACGGCTGGGTCGCCGTCTTGAAGGCGGCGCGGGCAGGCGGGCTCGAGACCAATCTCGAATTGATGACGATCGCGCCCGAGCGCCTGGCGGCGCTGACCCGGCCCTGCCTGCCGCATCTCGACTATCTGATCGTCAATGATTTCGAGATCGGCGCGGCGGCGGGGATCGCGACGCGAATCGACGGACGGACCGACTTGGGCGCAGTCCGCCGCGCGATCCAAGCCGCGCTTGGCTCGGGGCCGATGCGCGTCGTCGCCGCTCATTTCCCGGAAGGCGCAATCGCCGGCGCGCGCGACGGCGGCTTGGTCGCAATCGGCTCGGCGGCGCTGCCGGAAGCCGAGATCGTCGGCGCCAATGGCGCAGGCGACGCATTCGCGGCGGGGCTGCTCTACGGGCTGCACGAGGGCTGGGATTTGCGACGCGCATTGGCCCTGGCGCATTGCGCGGCGGCGGCGTCGATGCGGAAGATTTCGACGACGGCTGGGGTGGCGAGCTGGCGCGAGTGCCTGGCGCTCGGCGAGCGCTGGGGATTCCGCGCCGCGCCGGGATAGCGCGCCGGCTCCGAAGCCGGCCGGCGGCGGCTCTGCTAAAACGCCGTACGCTGGTTGATCGCGGCGGCCAGCGTGCCCTCGTCGAGATAGTCTAATTCGCCGCCGACCGGCACGCCATGGGCGAGGCGGGTCACCTTGACGTTCTGCGCGGCGAGCAGGTCGATGACATAGTGCGCCGTCGTCTGGCCGTCGACCGTGGCGTTGACGGCGAGGATCACCTCTTTGACGCCGCCTTCGCCGACGCGCGCCGCGAGGCTCGACAGGTTCAAATCCTCAGGTCCGACCCCGTCGAGCGGCGACAGCACGCCGCCGAGCACATGGTATTTCGCTCGTACGACGCCCGCTCGCTCCAAGGCCCAAAGATCCGCGACGGTCTCGACCACGACCAGAGTCGAAGGATCGCGCCGCGGATCGGCGCAGATCGTGCAGGGATCGCGCGTGTCGACATTGCCGCAAACGCCGCAAGTCGTGACGCGCTCATGCGCGACGCTCATCGCCTCGGCGAGCGGCGCGAGCAGGGCCTCCTTCTTGCGGATGAGATGCAAGGCGGCGCGGCGCGCCGAGCGCGGCCCGAGGCCGGGCAGCCGCGCCAGCAATTGGATGAGCCGCTCGATCTCCGGCCCGGCGACGGTCTCGGCCATGTCTATCCGACGACGCGTTTTGTCCAGGAAGAGAAAAACGCGATCATTAGAACGGCAGCTTCAGCCCGGGCGGCAGCGGCATGCCGGCGGTCATCGCCTTCATCTTTTCCTCGAGCACCCGCTCGGCCTTGGCGCGGGCGTCGCCATGGGCGGCGACGATCAGGTCCTCGACGATCTCTTTCTCTTCCGGCTTCAACAGCGACGGATCGAGGACGACGCCTTTCATCGCGCCCTTCGCGGTCAGGATCACGCGCACCATGCCGCCGCCGGCCTGACCTTCGACCTCGACATGATCGAGTTCGGCCTGCGCCTCTTGCAGCTTGGCCTGCATGGCCTGAGCCTGCTTCATCAGCTCCATGATGTTGGGCATGACGGACCTCCGAAACCGTTAGAAATCGTCCTCGCCGATCGAAGCGTCGCCATAGGCGACGTCTTCGTCGACCATCGGCGCGGCGGGCGGCGGCGCTTCGCCTGGCGCCTCGGGCCGGCGCACGTCGACGATTTCGGCGCCGGGAAAGCGCTGCAGCACCTTCTGCACCAGCGGGTGGGCGGCGACGCCGCTGAGACGCTCCTTCTCTTTGGCCTCGGCGACCTCGCGCAGGGTCGGCGCATCGGCCCCGGCGACGAGGGCGACCATCCAGCGCTCGCCGGTCCATTCCTGCAATCGGCGGGCGAGCGCTTGAGCGATTTGCGGCGACGCGCCTTCGATCAACGAAAAAGCGATGCTGCCGTGCTCGAAACGCGCCAGGCGCACGTCCCGCTCCAAAGCAGCCTGCAATTGAATGTCGCGTTTGGCGCGCGCCAGCGCGACCACGTCCTCGAAACGCGCCAGTCTCGGTCCCGCCGGCGCGGGCGCCGGCGACGCCGCGGCCAGCCGCGGCTCGGCGCGCAGGGCTGCGCTCGAGCCGCCGGAAGGGCTGCGCGGAGGCGCGACCGGCGCCAGCGCCGCAGGCCTGTCGCCGCCCTCGGCGAGTTTGCGCAGCGCCTCTTCCGGCGAAGGCAAATCGGCGGCGTAGGCCAAACGGATCAGGACCATCTCGGCGGAGGCCAAAGGCCGCGGCGAATCCTTGATCTCCTGCAGGCCTTTCAGGAGGATTTGCCAAGCGCGCGTCAACGGCCCCATGGCGAGCGCTTGCGCCATTTCCAAGCCCCGCTTGCGCTCCTCCTCGCTGATCGCCGGATCGCCGATTCCGCCGGAAATCTTCAGCCGCGTGACGAAATGCGTGAACTCGGCGAGGTCGAGCAGGCTCTGGGCGGGATCGGCGCCCGCTTGGTACAGCGCCTGCATCGCCGCCATGGCGGAGGCGACGTCGCCGCGCATGGTCTTTTCGAAAAGGTCGATGATCGCGCCGCGATCGGCGAGGCCGAGCATGGCGCGCACGCCCTCGGCCTTCACTTCGCCGGCGCCGTCATGGGCGATCGCCTGATCGAGCAGGGACAGCGCGTCGCGCACCGAGCCTTCCGCGAGCCGGGCGATCAGCGCCAAGGCCTCCGGTTCGGCGTCAACGCCCTCGGCGGCGCAGATTTTTTCGAGATGGCGGGTCAGCGCGCCGGTCTCGATGCGCTTCAGATCGAAGCGCAGGCAGCGCGAACGCACCGTGATCGGCACTTTCTCGATCTCGGTCGTCGCGAAGACGAACTTGACGTGCTCCGGCGGCTCTTCGAGCGTCTTCAAGAGGCCGTTGAACGCCGCCTTCGACAGCATGTGCACTTCGTCGATGATGTAGACTTTTGTCCGCGCCGAGACCGGGCGATAGCGCGCGTTCTCGATGATCTCGCGAATGTCGTCGATGCCGGTGTGCGAGGCCGCATCCATTTCGATCACGTCGACATGGCGCGATTCGATGATCGCCTGGCAATGGACGCCGAGTTCCGGCAGATCGACGCTCGGCCGATCGATCTTGCCGGGCAGCGAGTAATTGAAGGCGCGGGCGAGGATGCGGGCGGTCGTCGTCTTGCCGACGCCGCGCACGCCGGTGAGGATATAGGCCTGGTGGATGCGGCCCGAGGCGAAGGAATTGGCGATGGTGCGCACCATCGGCTCCTGGCCGATCAGGTCCTCGAAGCGGATCGGGCGATATTTGCGGGCGAGCACCCGGTAGGCGGTCGCGCCATTTGGCCCCGGCGAGGCGGGCGCCAAATCGAAACCGAGCGACGGCTGGGGCGCGCCCTCATCCGGGGGCGAAAGGTCGTTCATCGGCGGATAATTGACGTTTAAAGCCGATGCGCGTCGCGCCGGCGTAAAGCGGGAGGCTGGACAAGAACCCGCCCTGGCTCGTTAGGGCTGCTTCCTTCCGGACCTGACCCGGTTGGCGAGTGGTGCGTCCCCCGCCAACCTCCCGGCCCCTATGTGGACCATGGGCGCGACGGACGCAAGGGCCCGTCCTACGCCACGCGGAGCGTCGGAGGCGCGCCGACCTCGCGAGGCGGCTTGACGACAATTTCCACATCCTGCCCAAGGGCGACCAGAAAGCGCAGGAGGCGGTCGACCGAGAATTGCCGAAAGTCGCCACGTAGCATTTTTGAAATATCCGGTTGTTTCACGCCCAGGAGATCGGCGGCCTCGACCTGCTTGAGGCCGCGCTGCTTGATGAGGGCGTCGATCTTATAGACAAGGCTGGCCTTGACGAGATGCTCTTCCGCGTTCGGCAGGCCAAGATCGGCGAAAACGTTATCGCCGCCCGTTTCAGCGGTTTTGCTCAATATCTTTCTCCTTCGATATGCGCTCGGCTTCGCACAATCGCCGCTCGATTAGCTCCATTTCCACCCTGGGGGTTTCGCGTCCCGTCTTCGATTTCTTCTGAAAAGCGTGCAAGACGTAGACGGCGTCCGCAAAACGCACCGTGTAGACTGCGCGAAACGTGTCGCCACGATGGTCGGTCACAACCTCGACCACACCGGCGTTGCCAAAACCTTTGAGCGGTTTCGCGTCAACGTGCTTTCCGCCCTGCTGAGCGACATAGAGAGCAAAGCCCATTCGATCTTTTACAGGGTCGGGAAACGCCCGAAGATCCCGTCGGCTTGAGCCAATCCAAATTACCGGCTTGAGCGTCGACTGGGGCGCCATTCAAATCGATAATATAGCAATATCACTATATAGTCAAATTTTTTTTGCGGTCCACTCGCGCCTACGGCCGGTCCGCGGTTTCGTCATAGGCGTTGATGATCGACAGCTACGCTTCGTAGCCAATCGCTTCGGCGCACGGGCGCCTAAGTGCGCCAACAGAAACCAGGCCTCTACCCAGCCCCGAAGAGTTTGCGAAAATCGCAGCCGAGTGAGCCTACCCGCCCGTCACATTCATATGCCGCGCCAATGCGGGCTGGCGCGTGCGACGGTCGATGACGAAATCGTGGCCTTTCGGCTTGCGGGCGATGGCGGCGCGGATCGTCTCGATGAGCAGATCGTCGGCCTCCGAGCGGCGGAGTGGGGCGCGCAAGTCGGCCGCGTCCTCCTGGCCGAGGCACATATAGAGCGTGCCCGTGCAGGTGACGCGCACCCGGTTGCAGCCCTCGCAGAAATTATGGGTCAGCGGGGTGATGAAGCCGAGGCGGCCGCCGGTCTCGGCGACATCGTAATAGCGCGCCGGGCCGCCGCTCGCATAAGACGACGGGGTCAGCGTGAAGATTTCGGCGAGCAAAGCGCGCAATTGCGACAGCGGCAGATATTGGTCGAGCCGCGCCCCGTCGATTTCGCCGAGCGGCATCACCTCGATGAAGGTCATGTCCATGCCGCGGCCATGCGCCCACCGGGTGAGCGCGGCCGCCTCGTCCTG
>JAJPHH010000194.1 GCA_021325385.1 Alphaproteobacteria bacterium | reverse complement strand
CTACGCCGCGCCGGTGCAGATGATCGCCTATCACACCGCCGTGCTCATGGGCAAAGACGCCGACCAGCCGCGGAACCTCGCCAAGTCGGTCACCGTGGAGTAGGGCGCAATGACGAGCGAGATCAAATGCGCGCGGCGTCGCTGCTCGGACTTACGGCGATTGGTCGCTGGTCCTCACGAATTTGCGCCTCGCTTCCAGTTGAGCCGACGATCGCGATCCAGCGCGTCGAGATCATCTCTTTGAGGGAGCCTGGCGCGCTCGCGCGAAAAAGGGGTACCCCTTTTGGTCAGGGCATAGATGGAACTATTGTTGAAGCTCGGATTGATCTCCATTGCGGTCCGATGACATCCTCATACGCGCGGTACGCAGCCCATACGCCGAGAACGGTCGCGGGCGGCGAGGGATCAATGTAGCCTAAAAAGGACAGCGCCCGCCCCACAGGGCCGCTAAGCGCGTGCGCTGCGAGCGGGCGTCGTCGTATTGGAAAAAGGGGAATCGCTGATGACAGACTTGACGGTCAGGAGCTTCGTCGTGCTGCTCGATAATACGCCATTGGCGCTGAGCGCGCGCGCCGTCGGCGCGCCCGAAAAGCGGCCGCAAAACCGTCGCAGCAGGCCGCGGATAGGCGCCTGGAACCAGCTGACCTACCGGATTCTCGACGGCGCAGAAGTCGGTCACTCGCTGGAAGACAAAGCCGCTTCGGACGAAGACCTGATCTCAAGGCTAACCATCGCCGAAGCCATCGCCGCCTTCACGGTTCGGCAAGGCGGCCAATGAGCAATTAGTTAGCGCGCCCAACCCGGCGCATCGCCGCCGCACGAATCTTCCGAAAGCTGGCGACGACAAGTCAAGCGACGTTGAATCCACCTTTGCCATTGATGTTCGTAACAATTCCGGAATGCAGCGAATTGTTGTTCATCGCCCAGATCGCGGCTTGCGTCCTGTTGTGGACCTGTATTTTGCGGAGTATGGCCTTGATATGAACCTTCACCGTCGCTTCGGCAATCTCGATCTTTCGCGCGATCACCTTATTCGAATCGCCGGCGATCAAATATTGCAAGATGCGAGTTTCTTGCGCGGATAGTTTTGGCGCGCCAGGTCGCGGCGGGGCGGCCTGGGCCGGGATGGCTACGGCGGCCACGTCCCTAGGAACGCTTTCGGCGACGTCTCCCTGAACCATGAAAGATGCGAGGATTTCCGCGGGTATCAGCGTTTGGCCACGCATCACCAGATCCAGCGATCTGACGAAGGCGTCGCAGGGGGTGTTCTGCATGAAATAAGCGTTTGCCCCAGACTTGAACGTCGCGAGGATTTCATTAGGTCTATGGCGGTCCGCGAGGACGGCTACTCGACCATTCGAGTATTTTTCCTTGAAAAGCTCAATTTGCCTGATCGCCTCTCGGTGATCGGTCCCCGCGCCGATGAGCAGCAACAGATCAATATTGTCGCCCGACGACTGCAAAAGGATCGGGTCGATCGCCGGAGCGTCCTTCGCCACCCGGAAATGCGCAGCCCTTAAAATCCGACAGAGACCTTCACGAAAGAGAGAATTGGGTTCGACGACTAAAACCGAAAAAGCTTCCCGCATTGGGAACCCCCGCGTTACGCCCCTTACACGTTACGCTCCATTCACCTCACATCCGGCTTGTTGCCGGTTGGGCCGTCACCAAAATAAACCAACATTCAAAGACTTGGCCGAAATTAAAAATAAACTTAATACAAATTAACACGTTTTTTGAAGAATACAATAGGCTTTGAGGGCTCTTGGACGCTTTCGTACCGAAAGCGCGGCGCCCCGGCCCGGCATCGGTGGTCTGTCTTGAACAGTGAGAGGCGACTTGCGCGCACAAGTCATATGTTTCGGCGGCGGCTTCGATCGGTCGTAACCGCCGAGAAACCGGCAAGCCCGGGCTGTCATCATCCCCGCTGGAAGCCTATATCGGCGCGATTTTGAATCCGGACAAAGCCGGGCGATCGATATTGGCGGCTTGCCCGATGAGAGGCACGCTCTCGCAGGTGAATGTCGCTGTCCTGCGCCCACGCGTTTTGCCGAAAGCGTCGACGACCTCGAGACCGTAGGCGGCATTATACGTGTGGACGCCGAAGCGATCGCTGGCGATTTTCGCGACCTGTGTCTGCTCAAAGCCGTTTTGATCAAGCCGGTCGATTCGCCACAAGCCGATTGCCGCGCCATAATAGGCGCCGCAATCTTGCACCGGCCGCAGGCGAGCGCCGAATCTCGATATTATCGCGCCGGCGGGCCTCGCTGCGCGCGCGTCGAGAACGACCGGATTGTCCGCGCAAGCCTGCCAGCGTCCGAGGAGGTGTCGAGCGTGAAAAATGCTGAGCCGGTCCCAGCCAGTACCGCGTCCAAGCCTCGTCGCCGCGAGCATCCACCAGCCCGCGTCATCATGAACGAGCGTCGCGTCGTAAGCGGCGGCTCCTTCGAGTAGCGTCGCCTCGTGACGCCAACGAAACGGAAAGTCGGTCGCCCGGTACAGGTCGATGCTGGAATTGGCGCCCGATTCCGGCACCATCCAAACCTCGCCGTCAGACTCGAAAACCTGAGGGTAGGAAAGGTGGTGATCTTCCTCAAGCGCCGGACGGGGCTGGGACACCGAGCCGTCCTTTTCGACGAAAGCGACAGCGATCCGGCCGCGCATGGTACTGAACGAAAATTCTTCCATGAACAACGCGGTGCGGCCACCGCGCCGCAGGATAAAAGGGTCAGCGTAATAACTTCGGCCGCTGTCGGCGAGCAACGTGAACTCGGCCTCGCGTTCGACGATGAGAGCGTCGCCGTCAATCCAACGGTATGCGACCGACCATTGCTCTCGATCAGCCAGTCGCAAAGAAAGAAACCGATTGGCCTTCCAGGCCAGACTCGCGACGACATAGGCCAGCCCGGCTGTAGAACTTGGCGGGCGTGCGCGCGACGGCGGAACGCGCGCGTTCGCTTGAAATGGATGCTGCCTGACCGCTTTGGCGATCAGATCAATTGCGAACGAGCAGGCGGTGTCGATCGCCCGGATGAGCACTCTTCGGTCGGCAAGCGCCGGCGTCGCCGTCACCCAAATCCCTGGGCGCTCAACCTCTTCGATTGAAACACAAATTGAAAGATTATCAAGCAGCGCGGCCAGCGCGCCGATCTCGCCCGGCAGGCCGTTGAACAGGACGTTCAAAGTCCTCTCTGCTTGAACGACGCCGTTGCTGGCGCCCGTGCAATCAATGGCGATGTCGAACGTTTCAGATTCGTCGTCGCCGCACAGGACAGGCGCTTTAAACGCCTCAGCTTCGATCCGGTCGATGGCTGCGCCAGGCGGGATACGGTAGATGAGCCGCTCGAGTTCGAAAGCCAATTTGCACGAGAGGGGTAGACGAACAGTTTCCGCGTCGGCTTTTAGAAGGGCGAAGACGTCGTATTGCGCACGTAAGGAATCGACGAGCCACAAGTGCCAGCGGAGAAGATTTCCTTTATCGAGCACGACGCATATTCGACGCGGTTCCGACGTCACAGCCTGTCCGGCGCCAGCGGCGGCTGCTTGAATGTCTCCGTGCATCGACAGTCGCTCCTTCGTCGACCTAACCGTTGCTCCCCCGCAAGCAGGTTCTGCAGCGTCTATGGTGGCCATCGGCCTTGACGCGGCAGTTTTCATGGCCCGGAATCGACTAGCCTTTTGTTGCGTCTCATGATCGCTCTCGCTCCGGGTAGACGTCTCTCGTCAGGCTTCGACCGCACGGCCGCCATCCGGGCAATGGGGTAGGCGGCTCGTATTCTACAGCCATCGAATGGCCCACGACATTCTGCGTCGGAGCCGGCTCGCGCATGGCGTCGTCCTTCTTCATCTGCCCGGTCGTTCGCGTTCAGCCGTCCGTGGCGAACAAGCGCCAATCTGTGCCAAATTCTACAATGCTTGCGCAGCGTTTCTCCAGTTCAATGCACAGCGCCGAAGGCGAATGAGCATTGCTTTCAGGATTACCCTTAAAGGTGGTGCGCCGCGTGATCGCCATTTCCCCGCGCCCTCTCGCCAGGCCCGCGCCACCCTCCCAAGCCGCAGGTTGCCGAGCATTGTCGTAACGCCATTCGCAGCCGCAAGCAGTGGCCGCCGGACT
The DNA here is from genome assembly GCA_021325385.1 of Alphaproteobacteria bacterium. Lineage (GTDB taxonomy): Bacteria > Pseudomonadota > Alphaproteobacteria > Rhizobiales > Beijerinckiaceae > Roseiarcus. The sequence goes on along the minus strand of JAJPHH010000194.1, from coordinate 41,932 downwards.
CTCATCATGAACCGGCGGCCTCCCACTGACGCGCCCGCAGGATATCTACATAGAGCGCCTCGAGTTTTCGGGCGCAATCGTCCCAGGTCGGCAGCGTTGCCCGCCTGGGGATGGAAGGATGATCAAGTTGGTCGGCTATCGCGGCCGCAAGTTCTTCTGTTGTGCATCCGAGCGCGATTGTGCGGGCGTTCCAAGCTTTGGCAACCTCCGCGAGGCCCGAAGTCGCTGCGACCAGGACTGGCCGCCCGAGGGCGAGCGCCTCGAGCGCCGCCAACGGATGCGTCTCATACTCGCTCATCAGGACCACGATGGCCGCGCTTGCAATCGCGCGAGCCATGGCCGTGCGATCCGTCGGAGAAATTCCGCGAATCTCGACCCGATCGGCGACGGACAGTTCATTGGCCAATTGTCGCAATTGGCTTTCATAAGGGCCGGAACCAAGAATCAACAGTCGAGCATCGGGCCGGACGGAAAGAAGGGCGGGGAGGGCGGCGATGATCCGATGGTGCCCTTTGTATTTCTCAAGGCGGCCTATCGAGACGACGAGGTTGGGATCGCTTTCGGCGCTTTCGCTCGCGGCGCTTTCTGGGAAATCGGAACCGTTTGGTATGACGGAAAAAGCATCCGAGGTTAGCCCGAACGTCCTGCTGTAGAGCTCGACCTCGAATTTCGCGAGAGCTATCAATCGTTCGGCCCGGCGGACAAGCGGGCGCAGCGCGCGCCATTGGATAGACCGCACGCGATTGCGCAGGCGCGAGGAGTGACCTCCGCCATGGAAGGTGAGGATATAAGGAAGTCTGGCGCGCAGCGCGCCGAGCATCGCGAGCGGCGCGACGCAGGTGTGATAACTCTGAACGTGAACGAGATCCCAGCGTCCGCGCCGTACAAGGCGATATAATTCCGGCGCGAAGAGCCAGTCCTTGCTCCGAGGCCGCGCCGGAACGCGCAAGACCTCGATGCCGCCAATGAAGTCCCGCGCCGGATAGCGCTGCAGAGCGTCCGTCGTCGCGACTGTGACTTCGACGCCGTTGCGGACGAGACGCTTCGATACTTCGTGTACGTGGTTCTCGACGCCTCCTATGTCAGGAAGGAACCGAGGCGTCGCCATCAAGACGCGCAAGTGCTCTCCCCCTAATCCGCTCTATTGATTGCGAGGAGCAATCGGCGCGTCGCTAAAAAGCGGGAGCGATCGCTTTCCGCCTGCCAAAGCGCCCTTCAGGGAGCCCAGCGAATAGCCGGCGAAGGCGCAACCCGCGCCGGAAACGATCGCGCCGGCGCGCGCAAGGCCGTCGAACCGGCCGCTGAAGAAGGCCTCGCGGCAGCCGGTCACGACGCCGTCGGAAAGCACCCGTCGAACGTAGCGCCGTTCGAGCGCGAGGATGGGTGAGCGACCGAAATATCTGGCCAGTTCGGCCTTTCCGAATCCCTCATGATAACAGCGCCATGCAAAATAGCTGAAGCGAGCTCTTGCCGGGTGCACTTTGTGCAGGACTCTCGCTTCTGGATTGTACACGATGACGCGATCCGGGGACGCTTGCCCGATACGGATGCATAATTCGGTGTCCTCCGGTCGAGATCGCGCTCCGACCTTTCCGAAATAGGGCCGGAATCCGCCGACGCCGTCGAACGAGGACCGCAAGACGGACATATTGACTGTCCAGAGATTGCGGACGGTTTCCGCAACTACGGGCCCTCCTTTATAGGAGGACCCTACGACCCAATTGAATTCCTCTGGAAACCAGCCGGGCTGGCCGCCCAGCCAAAGCGGGTCGATCCGGCCGCCGACTGCGCAGACGCGTTCGTCGGCGTATCCCTCGCTCAATTTGAGCAGCCAGTCCGCATCCGCCACCGCGTCGTCGTCAAGGAATGCAATGGCTGCTCCGGTTGAGACCGCGACCGCGCTGTTCCTGGCGCCTGGAGCGCCTCGTGCGAACCGATTGGGGACCGCGACGACATCGCTCAGTTCGTCCGATATCCGCTTGAGGAGAACAGGATTGTGGTCGACGCCGACAATGATCTCCTTCGCTGGAAGGCTCTGCTTCCTCACCGATTCGACAGCGTCGACAAGGTCGGGCCATCGCTTCTCGGTAAAGGCGGCTATCACCACGCTGAAACTGTCGGGGGGGCGCATTTTCTAGGCCGTTATTGGAGAGCCAGCGAGCGACGACGCCCGGGCTTCGAAGAAGGGAGCTGAGAATACCAGACGGATAACGTCAAAGCGGTCGCAGAGCGCAGCGTCGATATCGCCATGCCAGCTAAGCGTTCACAGTTATGGGCCGGATTGTCCATTTCTCTAAAGACGACGGGCGGCCGGCTTAAGGGATTACCCCCTAATACGTAATCGCCGGGCAGCCCGCCGTCAGGACTTGCGCAAGGCCGCCGTCGTTGCGGTATGGAGGGTGACCGCCCTTGTTGGACAGGGATCGCTTAGATGCGGATTCTGATGATCGCCCAGTTCTATCCTCCGATAATCGGGGGAGAAGAACGGCACGTGCGGAACCTAAGCACGGCTCTAGCCCGGCGAGGCCACGACGTTATGGTTGCGACGACCTGGCAACATGGCCTCGATGAATGCGAGCTCGATGAAGGGGTGACGATTCGCCGTCTGCGGGGCACTATGCAGCGGGTCGAGCGGCTATTCAGCGATGCCGGCCGCCGTTACGCGCCGCCGTTCCCAGACCCTGAACTGATGTACGGCCTCCGGAAATTGCTCCATGAGCATGATCCCGAGATCGTGCACGCGCACAACTGGTTGCTTCATTCCTACCTTCCTCTCAAACGCGCTCGCGGACCAGGGCTTGTGATCACGTTGCATGATTTGAGCCTTTCTTGTGTGCAGAAGAATGCGATGCGGCAAGGCGAACCGTGCGACGGGCCTGCGGCAAAAAAGTGCCTCGATTGCGCCATTCGATTTTATGGCCCAGCCAAGGGTGGAGTCGCACTTCTTGGGAATCATGTCTTTGGCGCGCTGGAGAGACGCGTCGCTGACAAGTTCTTAGCAGTCAGCAATGCAATTGCTGTCGGGAATGGCCTGACAAAGGCTCGGCTGCCGTTCGAAATCGTGCCGAATTTCGTTTCCGACGAGATAGGATTGGCGCGCCCATGCCACGATCCGCGCCTCGCTCAGCTTCCGAGCGGCGGATACCTTCTATTCGTGGGAGATTTGCGAAGGTTCAAAGGCGTGCATGTGCTGCTTGAAGCCTACGCGATGCTGGACAGGGCGCCGCCCCTGGTGCTCATCGGAAGGAGATGCCCCGACACGCCGAGGGAACTACCGCCCAACGTCATTCTCCTTGAGAGCTGGCCGCACGACGCCGTGATGCACGCCTGGCGCAATTCCCTCTTTGGCCTCGCGCCATCGGTCCTTCCAGACGCTTGCGCGTCGGTCGTGCTCGAGGCGATGGCCTTTGGAAAGCCTGTCATAGCCACTCGGATTGGCGGGATGCCCGAGCTTGTTGATCACGAGGAGACCGGGCTTTTGGCGCCGCCTAACGACGCGACGGGTCTGGCGTCGGCAATCCAGCGCCTTCTCAAGGATGAAGGGCTGCGGACGCGAATGTCGGCTGCCGCCTTGAAGAAAGTAAACGCCTTCAAGGCCAGTACGGTCGTCCCTCGCATTGAAGAGATCTATTCCGAAATTGCGCTAAGCCGTAGGCGAGCAGGGCGCCCGGAAGGGGGGGCGCCTCGCGAAATGTTCGGGATGTGATGAACTTATAGAGATGCGGTTGCGCACGGCGTCGGCGAGGGCGCCGTTCCCTAGCTGCGGGGATGGCTCAGGTCGCGCTGCGGCGCACCGGCGCATCGGCCGGCGAAGCCGCGCTCACGGGGCGCAGCCGAGGCGAGCGAGCAAGGCCGCCGACGCCAGGATGACCAGTCTGGCTTTGCGCGCGGTAATATTGGATCATATCTCGCGGCGTCAAACTGCGTTCCGTCTTTCGGCCATAGAAATATGTTCCGACGGCTGCGTCGGCGCTGGGCTGCCTTCGCATGACGCCGTCAAGCAATCGAAGCCAGAAGAACGGGAACGCCGCGATCGAAGCAGTCGTATCGCCCAGGCCGAGAGCTCGAAGGTAATATCGCATCGCCCATATCAGTGACGAGCCAGGCCCGCCCACGATCCCCGCGTCGATTTGTTCAAAATGTCGAAATAGCCATCGGTGGCCGCTTAAAGTGAACCGCGTAAAATCATAAGCTCCCTCGTGCACCGCCTGGAGAAACGGCGTGTCGGCGTAAACCAGGCCGCCAGGCTTAAGAACCCGGCGAATCTCGGCCGCAACGACGTGAGGCTCGAGAACGTGCTCGAGCACCGCCTGGACCCACACCGCGTCGAACAGCTCGTCTTTGAACGGAAGCCGATGCGCGTCCGCGACCAGGCAGGTGTTGGAGGAGGCGTAGACGTCGGTGCCAATAAGCTGGACGTCACGATCTTCGTACAGCGCCGCGGCCCCAGCGCCCACCGCGCCCCCGCCGATGACCAGGACGAGCGGCTGCTCCGACCGCTCCTTCAGAGCGGACAACATTTGCCGGCACATCATTGGCGCGATCCGGTTGCCGCCAAACAGGAGAGCCCACGCTTTTGTCCGCAATTCTTGGCCGCTGTCGTCGCGCCGCATGACGGAGCCGCGACCGTCAGTATAAGCGGCTCGGTCGAATATGCTTTCATCGAAATCGATCAGCACCGGTTGACCGTTCGCCGTCGGGAAACCCACGTCGGAATAAAGACATCGCCGATTAGAACACGTTACTGAATCACTCTTTGAGACGAGCTCCGACCGGCAGCGCGGGCAGCACGCCAGCGCTTGGAGCGATTGCGGCATGCGTGCTGGTACTTCTTGCATCAGAGCCATCCGTGACAGTGTTTATCGAAACAGCGGCGTCGCGCCCTCGTCGCGGTGGCCGAATCAGCCCCGCGCAACAGAAAAGTCTCGAAGGGGCATGACCTGGCTAGCATCCCCGCTTTGACGCGAGATCGCGCGCACGCGCGACCGCAACCTATTGCCCGCTTTTGACCCCCGCTGATCGGGCAGCCAATCGAGAAATAATAACGCGGCCGACCACACTCCATAGATCGCGAATTGGAGTTACCTCCACCGGCGACGTCAATCGATTTAGACGTAGTAAGAACGCTCGATTGCTATGCCCTCTCGCTTGCGCCACATACGAGCGGGGGCCTCAAGGCGAGGGCGCCGTTATGGTCGAACAAGTTGCCGAGTTGGCGCGTCATGACCTGCCTCGACGAACCTCGATAGCCGTGCACAGCGATAGATCGGAAGATGAAGCGAATGGACCGTTGATAGAGGATCAACTGCACGTTCCCATCCCGCGAGTCAGCGTCGTCATGCCGACTTTCAACGAAGCGGCCAATTTGGCTCTCGTGTTGCCGAGAATGCCTCGTTGGATACACGAGTTGATCATTGTCGACGGCCTTTCGACCGATGAGACAGTCGACGTCGCCCGACGACTTTATCCCGATGTACGGATCGTCATCGAAAGCCGGCGCGGCAAAGGCGCCGCGTTGCGAGCTGGTTTTGCCCGCGCCACGGGCGACGTCATCGTCATGATCGACGCGGACGGTTCGATGAATCCGGATGAAATGATCCTGCTCATCGGCGCTCTCTTGGCCGGCGCCGATCTCGCTAAAGGCTCTCGTTATATCGAAGGCGGCGGCAGCACGGATCTGTCGTTCATCCGCGCGCTCGGCAATTGGGCGCTGACGACATCGGTGCGCATGCTTTATGGCTGCCGGTTTACCGATCTATGTTACGGCTACATGGCCTTCTGGAGACGTACGCTGCCTGTGCTTGAAAGCGCATGCGACGGTTTCGAGATCGAGACGATGCTCTGCGTGCGGGCTCTGTCCCACGGCCTCAAAATCATGGAGGTCGCGAGTTGCGAGGCCGAGCGGGTGCATGGGGTCAGTAATCTGCGCGCGTTTCCCGATGGATGGCGCGTTCTCAAGACCATCCTGTCGCAACGTCTTGCCGGAGTGTATCCGCGGGTGTCGCTCCAATGAGGTCCGAGCTTGCAGGCCTTCTCGTCGCGAGCGGGCGCTCGGCCGCGACGCGACGTGAACGTTCCAGCGACATGGCCGGGCACCCATGATTGCGACGCTGTTTCGGTGGTTGGGCTATGGATGCGACCGCCAAGGGTATGACTGTGTCAATCCGGTCGAGAGCCTCGGCTGGGCGCCTAGGTTGATGCTCGCCTCAGCGGCGGCGCTTGTCCTCGATGCGACGGCGAGCAGCCTGTCGTTGAACGGCTGGACTTATGGCGCTGCTCTATTTTGGGCCTGCTTCGCCCTGATTACTCTACCGGTCGTGCTGCGCATCGCTTGGCCGAATGTCTCGCGTCGGGAGCGGATCTGGCTGCTCAATATCCTCGGCGCCAGCCTCTTCATGACGAGAATATTGGAGAGTCCCACTCATTTCTATGGCCACGATGAATATCTGCACTGGTCGACGACAATCGACATTCTGGAGCGGCATCATCTATTCACCGCTAATTCCCTTCTGCCGGTAAGCCCTTACTACCCTGGGCTGGAGATCGTCACGTCGGCGTTGGCGCAGCTAACCGACCTTGGTGTTTTCCCATGCGCCGTCATTCTGGTCGGCGTCCTGCGGATGCTGTGCGTATCTGTCATTTTTCTGATCTTCGAGAAGATCTCCGCGTCTTCTTGGGTCGGGGCGCTGGCGACGCTCGTATACATGGCGAGCAGCAATTTTTATACGTTCCTTGCAGCGTTCTCCTACGAAACGCTCGCCCTTGACTTGGTGTTTGTGGCAATTTTCATTGCCGTGCTCATCGGTCGTGGAGCGGTGCGCGATCGGTGGCGTATGGTTTGGATCTGCGGCCTGATCTTGTGCGCCGCGGCGGTCAGCCATCATCTTTCATCATATTTCGGATTAATCACTTTGAGCGCCGCGGCGGCGGCCACATTCTTTCGCGGCGACAGGAAAGGCGCCGGCGCGACGACCGCCATCGCGGGCGTCGCCGTCGTGAGCGCCGGCCTGTGGAAATGGCTTACGGGAGGAGCGGCCAATCCTTACCTTGGAAAGATTCTCGGCGGATCGGTAGCCACTTTCTACGGTCTGTTGGCCGGATTGAGCGGAGGACGCTCGTTTTTTGTGTCCGCAACGGGCGCCGTTCAGCCGGCGGCCTATAGGGCCATGGCCATTCTCTCCGTCATACTCATCTCAGCCGGACTGGTCGTAGGGTTTTTCAGATCGTTGGGCTTGCGCGGCGATCGAGGCGCAGCTCCAGAGAAACCGTTCCTAGGCATGCGCGATAATGTCTGGGCGATTGTTCTGACGATCATGAGTTTCGGTTTTCCCGTGAGCGTCGCGCTTCGGCTGACGGGAGGCAGCTGGGAATTGGGAAATCGAATGTCGGCCTTCGTCTTTCTCGGCGTTGGCCTGGTCGTCGCTATGGGAGCGGCGAAGGTGCTGATCACCCCGCGGGCCCGTCCGTTACGGGCCGCCGCCTTCGGCTTGTGCCTGGCGATCATGATCGTCGGCGGCGTGATTGCGGAATTGCCGCCGGACTTGGTCGCCGGCCCGTATCGTCCTGCTGCCGACGGAAGCTCGGTCGAGCCGATGGGCATCTCCACGGCGCAATGGACTCGAGATGAGCTCGGAGAGGGCTGGCGCTTCGCCTCCGATCGCGCAAACAAATTGCTCCTGGCGACCTATGGCGTCCAGAGGGTGGTGACCCCGCAAGAGGACGGCGTGGAGCTTGGCTCGGTGCTGTTCGACCAGGCGCTGTTCGACATGAATACGAGGTCGCGCCGTCTCGCAGACTTCGACAAGAATTTGATTCGTGAGGGAGACCCCGATTTCCTCCTGGTCGATCTGCGCCTTCAACATGACCTGCCGCTATGGGGTTTCTATTTCGAGGCTGGCGAAGACAGCGAGCTGCACAAGTCTCCGCCGCTGGCGGTCGATCTGCAGAAATTCGACGAGCTCCCTAGAGTGGGGCGAATCTACGATAACGGCTTCGAGGTCATTTACGACGTTCGAAACCTACTCGAACCCGAACGACTGAACAGCCCGCCGCCGCTCGCCGAGAAAGTCGATAGCGCGGCATGGGTCGGCAGAACGTTCCGCGGCGGCCATCCGGTGGTTTACGACGCCAATGCGCCGGGCCCCGCGCCGCAGGTCGGCGGAGCCGCCACGCTCACCAAGACGACTAGGCTAGATCGACGCGCAACTGCTCAGGGCAAGCCCAGCGAGCGCCCTCTGATTGATTACGACGCAGGAGTCTTGCGCAATGTCGTCAAGTGACCGTCGCTCTCCCGGCGGTTGCGCCGCGGCGTCGCTCCTCTGTCTTGGGATTCTGCTTTGGATCCGCAATCCGCTGCTCGATGTGGCGGCGGCCGTACCTCTGCTGTTTTACCTGCCGGGCCGAGCGGTATTGCGCGCCGCTCGCGCAGAACCGGAAGATCGGCTGGCGTCGACCGTGCTCAGTGTGGCGATCAGCCTCTCGATCGTGATCATCGCTGGCCTCATCCTCCATCTCGCGGGCCAGATCACCAGACCGGGATGGCTCATCTCACTGGGGATCATAGTCTCGGCGGCATGGATCGTCTGGGCTGTCGCCGAGCGGCGGGCGTCATCTGGAAGTCTTTCTGTCGTCGTGCGGGCCGAAAGGCGCCGGGCCTATTATCGGCCTGGCGATATTTCGACGATGGCTTCGGCGTTAGGTCTGGCGGCGATCGGTTTGGGACTGGCAGTGGCGGTCATGCTGCAGCATCGCCAATTCTATTTTACCCAGGCCTGGATCGTTCCAAACCAGAAAGCCGCCGATAGCGTCGTCATTGGCCTGCGCAACGAGGAAGAGGGCCAGCAGAGTTACGCGATCGAGCTGCTTGTCGACCGGCATCTCGTTCAATCGTGGACCGACATCACGCTGCAGCCGGGGCGGACATGGACTACAACCTTTAGCTGGCTCGGTCTCGGTCAATATCCGCGCGACCTCAGGCCCCTCTGGCAAACTGATCCTGCCCCAGAGGCGCCGCGAGTGATGGCTTCCGAGCGCGTCGCGCTCGGCGCGAGCCCGCGCGTCGAGGCCCTCGTCTACCGAACAAGCGACCGGTCGGTCGTATACCGGCACGTCTGGAGCGCGCCGCAATGCGTCACGCATGACGACTCGCGCGGGAGGCCGCCATGCGGGCTTTGACCCGGACGACGCAATTATCGAGCGAGCTTCCTTTCAGACATTTGCGAGGAATGAATGCGTCATAGAGGCGACCAAGCAGATTGCGGTACGGTCGACGACGCCAGGGCGGCGCGTTCCTCAGACCGCGGTCTTGCGCGCCCCAGACCGATAGATTTTGACGATTGGCGGTCGCCGCTATACCACGCCCAGCGAGCGCTCGGGACCCATTTCGCGCTTACGTTTAACGCCGGCGCGCTGGCCGCTGCGACGATGGCCAACGGCGCCTTTGGTTTCGTCTATTGGTGGGTCGCGGCGAGATCCTTCACGCCCGCGGCGGTCGGCCTGGCGTCCGCTGACATTTCCCTAATGATGCTCCTGAGCCTGGCCGCGGATTTCGGCCTGGGCACCCTATTGCAGGGCGAAATTCCCCGTCGGCGAAGATTAGCGCCGCATCTTGTCTCGGCGGCGCTCCTGGCTTCGCTGGCGATCGCCTGCCTTCTCGGCATTGCCTATGTCGTGTTGGCGGCTTTGGCGGCGACGTTCGCGCCGAGCATAGGCGACGTGGCGGGCTTTTCCTCCACTCGCTGCATTCTCGTCATCGGCGTCGGCGTGCAGACCGCAAGCAGCGTTCTCGACTCGGCCCTGGTCGGCATGTTGAGTGCGCCGCTGCGCCTTTTAAGGAATCTTTTGTTTGCTGTTGCGAAACTGCTCTTCATCATCGGCATCGCAGCCGCCGTCGTGCCGGAAGGCTGGCAACTAGACCTTATTATCGCCTCTTGGGTCATCGGACAGGGCGGGGCCTCCCTTGCTCTAGCCGGCATGCTTTGGCTCGGCGGCTCTAGAATCTGGTACCGTCCAAGGTTCGATTTGTTATGGCAGCGCATGGGCGTTGCGCTTTGGTATTATGCGCTGAACGTCATGGCGACCGCGCCGACGCTCATCCTGCCCGTGGTGATCGCCTCAGTTGTTTCAGCGGAACAGACTGCGCCGTTTTACGCCGCTTGGATGTTGTTGACTTTGGCAGGAGTCGTTCCGGCCGCATTGGCGACAGTCCTATTCACCGTCGGGGCCGAGGGCCGGTCGGAAACAGCGGCAAGCATCCGGTTTTCGCTCGCCATTTCGATCGCAATCGGCGTGATCGCCGCATTCGGGTTCTGGCTGCTCTCCGATACAGCGCTCAAAATATTGAATCCCGCTTATTCCAACCTCGTCGGCTCGGATCTGCGTTTCCTCGGCGCGAGCGTCCCGCTCATGGCGGTCAAAGTTCATTACATGACCGTGCAGCGACTCGAAAACAGAGCGCGTTCAGCAGCGTTCATGCTCGGCGCGCTAGGCGCAATCGAGATACTGTTCGCCACAATCGGAGCGGAGCTCTATGGCCTGCTCGGCGCGACCACGGGGTGGCTCCTTGCTATGGCGCTCGAGGCGGCGTGCCTTTGGCCGACGATTTGGCGGCGCGTTCGTGACGAGAAATTCGGCGCCTGGTCGTTTGCGCGCGCCGCGTTCGGCCGGCTCAAGACGCCGAGCGCGACGGCTGGAGAGCGGCCGGTGGAAGTTATCGATGTTCAGGATGCGGCGTCGCCTTCGTTTTTATCCGCACAATCAAAACCGACAGCGAGCGGGAAAAGGATCGCCCCGTTCGTTGATACCAAGCAGGCGAGGGTCTTGCGATGAACGACGTCAACGGCCTCATCAAGCAAAGCGACGAGCCGATGAAGCAACGGCCGCAATCCGCCGAGATTCATCCGGGTCCCGGGTTTCGGATATGCCTGCATCTTCCTCGTCCCAACATGGACGTCGTCGAGATGTTCTCCGAGTTTTCGAGCGCGGACATTTCGGACCAGCTCAATCGGTTGTACGGGGTCGAAAGTTCGATACGCCGCATCGCCGGCCCTGATCGCCCGCTGATCGGGCCTGCCTGCACCGTCAAAGTCTTTCCGGGCGACAACCTCATGGTGCACAAGGCGCTCGACGTCGCCAAGCCGGGAGACGTGGTCGTCGTCGACGCCGGCGGCTCTATAAAAAATGCGGTGCTTGGCGACATCATCAGCACCAAGGCTAGGCACCGCGGAATCGCGGGCTTCGTGGTCGACGGCTACGTTCGGGATGCGTCGGCCATTCGATCGCTCGATTTTCCGGTCTACGCCCGAGGCGAGAACATGATTGGCCCGCTGCATCGAGGGCCGGGCGAAATCAACTTTCCTATCTGCTGCGGCGGCATCGTCGTCTCGCCCGGCGACATTATCGTAGCCGACGCGGGCGGCGTCGTGGTCGTGCCTCGAGACCATATAGTTGAGGCGCATGCGCGGCTGCTTGCCGCGAAGGAGCGATCGGCAGCGTACCTTGCCAACGTCAAGGTCGGCGTATTTTCGAATGCCTGGGTCGATCAATTGCTGACCAGAGAAGGTTGCGCAATTGCTTGAGGGTCGAAAAAGGCGGTTGTTGGTTCGACAATCGTATGCTCGGAGGGTGCAGCAGTGGCCATAGCGGCGAAAGCACGGCAGCCAGAGTGGGCGGGCGACCCGACTTCGCCGTCGCCTTCCGGCCGGGCGATTGATAGCCGGTCGTGGCCGCCCGTCATTCTGCTCGGCGGCGAGGGCAACACGTTTTCCGTGGCGCGCAGTTTGGCGATGGTCGGCATTAAAGTCTATGCGATCAACCACAACTACGTGTCGGCCCTGCGATCGAAATATCTTACGCGGATCGACCTTCCAACCAGAACTCGTGGCGTGGAGTCGTGGCGAGACTATCTTCTTTCATCGGCGTCTGATCATCTCAAAGGGTCGGCGGTCTTTTGTTGCAGCGACGAGGCCATCAAGCTCGTCATCGACAATTGGCGGCCCCTTTCGGCCCGTTATCTCCTGGAGCCGGCCGCCCCTGAAACACGGTTTCGCCTTCTTGATAAGCTCCTGACCTATGAAAGCGCCAGCGCGTGCGGAATTGCGCATCCGAAATTCTGGCGATTGGGGGCTGGCCAAAGCCTCGGCGAGGTGATTCAGACCGGTCAATTTCCGATCATTCTAAAGCCGCGACTATCGCAGCATTCCCGCCTGATCGGGGCCAAATATCTTCGGGCGAACAATGCGGAGGAGCTTAAACGCCAATATCAAAGATGCGTCGAGCTGAGCGTTCCCGTCGTCGCCTTAGAATTCATTCCGGGCGGCGATGAGCGCTATTGCAGCTACTATACCTATATCGACGAAGCCGGAACGCCGCTCTTCCACTTCACCAAGCGCCTGCTGCGACGGCATCCGACGAATGAGGGCGGGGCCACTTACCATATAACCGACTGGAATCCCGAGGTCGCGGAAAAAGGGCTGCGGCTGTTTCGCCATGTAGGGCTGCGCGGACTTGGCAACGTCGAATTTAAACGGGACGCTCGCGATGGCGAGTTGAAGCTGATCGAAGTCAACGCGCGATACGTCAACGGAAATGCGCTGGTGACGCTGAGCGGAATCGACCAAGCGCTCCTGAGCTATGCACAGCTCACGGGATGGCCTTACGCGGCGCCCGAGAAGTACCGCACCGGATTGGTCATGTGGGATCCTATCCCTGACTTTCTGGCGTTTCGCGCGCTGCATTCGCGCGGCGAGCTCGCTTTCGCTCAATGGATTCGACAAGCGGCGCGTGCGGACATAACTCCGCTTTACGATATGCGCGATCCGCTTCCGGGGCTCCATAGCGTGATGAACCTTGCGGTCGCGGCGGGAAGACTGCTCTTCAAACGATCGTCCTATCGCGGCGGCGATGGTGAAATTCCGCAATTGGTCGGCCGGATCAAGCCATAGGGGGATGGCCTTGACATTCGCTTCAATGAAAATCGCGTCCGCTCCGCAATCCTGCGCCTCCTTGCCGATGCTTGCGCTGAGCGCGTGGTTCAGGCTGCGGCGCCTCGCTTTCAGTCGCGCCAATACCGGCGTGCGGCGGATGTGGGCGGCCCGTGTAGGCTTTTATCGGGCCATGTGGCGAAGCGCCTGCGAAGCCACCGGAGTGAAACTGGCGATCGGACGCGACGGCGAGATGGAGATGTCGCGAGACGGCAAGAGCTTGAAGGCGCGCGATAACGAGACCTATGTCGACGATCCTTCCGCGGTCAGACGAGCCGGCGACAAGCTGCTCGTCCATCGTCTGCTCACCCAAGCAGGAATTCCGACCCCCCGTTACATTGTCGCGACAATCGACGAGTTCGAGCAAGCGCTATCCTTCCTACGCTCCTGCGGCTCGCCGCTTGTGGTCAAGCCGATGGCCTTCACCGGCGGCGGCTGCGGCGTGACGACGAATGTCGTTACCGAGAAGCAGTTGCGGGCGGCCATGGCCTGGGCGCGCACCTTTCGAAGAAAGATTCTGATCGAGCAGCAGATCGAGGGCGACTGCTATCGGATTCTTCTGCTGGACGGCGAACCCCTCGACAGTATTCGTCGGCGCCCTCCCACCGTCATCGGCGACGGCAAGTCGACAATTCGGAAGCTGTTGCGCAAAGAGAACCTCAGGCGCGTCAGGGAAGGCGCGCGTCGCTCACAAGTCATGATCGTGACTGATAGGGACCTCGTTAACACGCTGGCTCGCCAAAGTTACACACTGTGGTCGCGACCCGGCGCAGGCGTCGTCGTTCGCCTCAAGCAGATCGTCAACGAGAACGCGATCCAGGAGAATGAGCCGGCCGATTCCGTACTTTGTCCGGAGATTATCGCCGCCGCGCGGACAGCCGCCGAATCGGTCGGTCTGCGGCTCGCCGGCGTCGACCTGATCTGCCGCGATCCCTCGCTGCCGCTCACGACGAGCGGCGGCGCGATTCTGGAAGTCAACGCGCGGCCGAACCTCTATTACCATCACTTGGAAGGGCGCGAAACTCTGATCGCCGAGAAGATTCTGACAGTCTGCTTGGGTTTGCGCGGCGAAAGCCGCGCCGCGTTGGCTCAAAATGCACGCGGAGGACTTTGATGGCCAAGATAAAGGTTCGTCATCCTGTCGTTAATCTTGAAGGCGACGAGATGGCCGGAGTGATCTGGAAGGACATCAGATCCCTCCTGATTGAGCCTCATCTCGACATCCCCATCGAGACCTACGACCTCAGCGTTTCTCATCGGGACCGCACCGGCGACGCGGTCACCTTGGAGGCGGCGCATGCAATCCTTCGGGCCGGAGTTGGAATCAAGTGCGCGACGATCAACCCGGATGCCGCGAAGAGGCTCGAACTATCGCTGAGTCATCCGCTCAAGTCGTGCAACGGCTCAATTCGCGCCGTTATCGGCGGCGTTATTTTTCGAGAGCCGGTCCTTTGCCCAGGCGCGCCAACGCTGGTGCGGCGATGGACCAAACCGATCGTGGTTGCTCGCCACGGATTTGGCGATTTCTACAGCGCCGCCGAGCTGGCTGTGCCCGGGCCAGGTAAATTGACTCTACGCTTCGACGGCAATGACGCTAACGGCAAGGCGATAAGTCTCGAGCGAACCGTGTTTGATTACCCTGGTCCGGGCGTCGCGCTCGCCATTTACAATCTGGATGAAAGCTTCCGCGAATATGCCCAGACCTGCCTGAGATACGGCCTCCAACGAGGGTTGCCGGTGGTCTTTTCGACTAAAAACACCGTCCTGAAGCTGTATGACGAACGATTCAAGAAAATCTTCCAAGATGTGTTCGACGAACAGTTCAAGGTGGACTACGAGCGGGAAGGGCTGACGTACGAGCACCGCCTCATCGACGAAATGGTCGCGACCGCGCTTAAAGGCGAAGGCGGCTTTGTGTGGGCGTGTAAGAATTATGACGGCGACGTGCAGTCCGATTTCGTGGCGCAGGGATTCGGGTCGCTCGGCCTCATGACCTCCATTCTGGTCGCGCGAGGCGGAGCTGTCGTCATGACTGAAGCCGCCCACGGGACAATGACAAGACATTACCGGGAATATCAGGCCGGCAAGGCGGTCTCGTCGAATCCGATCGCCTCCATCTTCGCATGGAGTCGAGGCCTCGCGCATCGCGCGAAGCTCGATGAGGATTCATATTTGCAGCGCTTCGCTATGGAGTTGGAGCGCGCGTGCCGGGAAACTGTCGGCGCCGGAATGATGACGAGGGATCTTGCGCAGCTTATAGGCCCGAACCAGCCTTGGCTAACGACGAAGGAATTTCTCAATCAGGTCGCGGCGCGGCTGGATCTTGCCCTGGCGCATGACGGCCGCAGGGAAGCGCCGCCTCCACACCAGCTGGACGAATTTGTTTCAACTCATGCAGGGCAGGCACGTTCTTTACTCGGACGACGACCGTCCGGACCGAAAGGACGCGCTCAACTTGGCGCCGCACCTCCATGAACAGCGCCGCATTCCAGAATAGGGGCGCAGAAGACTTGGCATTCGTCAACCCGTAACCGCGAGGGTTCCGACATGAAAACCTGGTTCAACATCGCTGCTTGCCTGACCGTGGCCGCCACGGCGGCTTCCGTACATTCTGCGTTTGGACAGGACGCCGCCCCGTCCATGGCCTCGCCAGACAGCGCGATCTGTTCGATGGACGATGGCGGCGCCGCGCGGTTTAGAGCGGGCGACAGGATCACCTTGACGGAATACGAGCGAATTGACCCGGACCAACTCGATCGAATGCCGGCCAAGAACGCCTATCCAAGTTATCGGCTGCGCGCCGAGGTAAGCGGCGATTTCGAAATCGCGGAAGACGGAACGATTTCTGTCCCGATCCTCGGCCAATTCAAAGCGGCTGGAAAATCGATGGCGGAGCTTCGCAACGCGATCAGCGCCGCGTTCGAGTCCACATTGGGGCATGTAGGCGTCATCACGATCGCGATAGCCGAGCACCAGCCGATCTATGTTGACGGGTTGGTCAAGAATCCGGGCGCCTACAAATATACGCCCGGACTGACGGCCCAACACGCAGTCAGCCTTGCCGGAGGGTACGAGGATATCAAACTGGAATCCCACCAGGTGTTATTCCAGACGATGCAGGAAGCCGGCACCGGCGAACAGGCGAAGCAGACGCTTGAACGTCTCCTGGCGCGAGACGCCGTGCTTCGGGCCGAATTAGCCGCCGTCCCGGTGGCGACGCCGGCGACCCTGATCGACCTTTCCGGAGAAATTCGGGCTAAGGAGTTGATCGCCGCGCAAACCGCCGAGCGGGAAACCGTTCTGGCGTCCAACGCCGCCCAGCAGCAGCAGCAAATGCAACTCATAGACGGCGCCAAACAGACGCTAAATGTCCGAAAAAGCCAAGTGGAGACCATCGACGCAGCGATCGAGCGAAGGCGCCAGAGGGTCAAAAACCTGGAAACGCTGACCTCCAGCGGGCGCCTCAGCGAAGCTGTGTTCGAAATAGCGCAGGCCGAGTATTTGGATTCCTTGCTCAAAAAACAGGAAGTGGCGGTCGGAATTCAGCAAACCCAGATGCAGATAAGCGATGCTCAGGCCAACTTGACGAGACTCAAGCTCGACGCGCGATTCGCCCTCCAACACGAAATCTCGGACTTGGAGCTCCAGATCGCCCAGCAGGGCATCGTGTATCGATCTCATCTCGCGACGGTAAGCCTAATCGACGCCAATCCGAATACGCCCGGCGCGGCGCCGCTTACATATAATCTCGTCCGCCGGACGAACGGTCGAGCCACAATATACAGGGTTTACGGGTCCTGCCTGCTGCAGCCAGGCGACCTTGTCAGAGTCTTCGCCGGCGAGGGAGGCGCATCGGAGTATCTGACAAGGAGCGGCGGCGAGCGGGATCGCCGCAAAGAAGACCAACGCGATCTGGATCAACGAGTCGAGATAAAGGGCGCAAGCAGCGAGTCGCCCGAGTCACGCGCGATTTTGAGCGCGAAGGCGGCCGATAAATAAGTCGTCGATCTCAAGCTCGGAAGAAACCGCGGCCCGCGCTTTTGCGCGGGCCGCGGCATTCTCGAACGACGGCGGCGGAAGGTCCCATGCAAGCGATCTTATTGCGCCTGTCGCGGCGGATGAGCGCAGTTCTGGCGGCGGCGACGGTAGCCGGATTTGCTTTGGCGACGGACAGGCAGGATGCAGCGCCGAGCGAGACACAGACGGTTCGTCCCGTGGAGTGCATGGGCGTCATCAAGAACCCTGGCGTCGGCTATCAGACATTTTCGCGACCGGCCGCGACCGACGCCCAAATACCATCGTCCACCATGTATGTCAGGGTCGATTGGAGCGATGTAGAGCCCGCCCCAGGCGTCTATAAGTTTGCCCCAATCGACGAAGCGCTTCGCGCCGCGCAGGCGGCGGGGCAGCGGCTCGCTTTCCGAATTATGGGTTATGAGGAAGGGAACGGCGGTCCGGTGGGCCTCAGGAAAGCCGGTTTCCGAGGCTTCAGTTTTAATTTCGCCGGCGTCGAGACATGGTTCCCGGACCTGGACGATGACGATGTCCAGCGAGATCTGGCGCGCTTTATCGCCGCTTTAGGCGAGCGTTTTGGCCACAATCCTGGAATTGATTCGGTCGATGTCGGATTGATCGGCGACTGGGGCGAACAGCATTTCTGGAGAACCGATCCAGCGCCGCCTTATCCCAGTTCGAAGACGTTATTGTGGCTGGCCAAACAGTTCAAGGCGCAGTTCGAACAGCCGGCGATCGTGAACGACGGCATGTGGGAGAACGACAGCGAAGCGTTTCGTGAAGCGATCCGGATCGGGCTCGGCTGGAGGGCGGATTGCTGGGGCGGGCGACGCGAGATGGCTTATAAGTACCCTCGGGTCGTTGCCGACGTTCCTGCGGCCTGGCGAATCGCGCCAGTGATCATGGAGCCATGCGGCGTCATGGCGACCTGGATCAGGAAAGGCGCTCCTTGGAGGGAGGCGCTTCAATGGGCAGTCGATAACCATGTTTCGGAAATAAGCAACAAGAGCGCGCCCATTCCGGCGGAGATGCTTGCCGATGTTCGGAACATGCTGGCCAAGCTCGGCTATCGATTTGTGCTCAGGCGAGCGACACTGCCAATCGTCGCGCAGGCCGGCGACGACCTCCATGTTCAGTTGGATTGGGAAAACGTCGGCAATGCGCCGATGTATTTCGACCGTCATGTGCTGGTGAAGATCGGCCCGAAGGTGATCGATTCCGGGATCACGATGCAGGGGTTTCTTCCCGGCCAGCGGAGAGACGATTTAACGGTCAGGACGAACGGATCTTCGCCGGGTCGTTATTCGGTGCAAATTGGGCTGGCGCCGCCACGTCGCGATAGTCCCGACATCGCCCTGGCTATTCAAGGCGAGGGCCCGTGGTACCCGCTCGGGACGGTCGAACTGCGAAACGAATGACAGACGCCCCAAGAGACGGCCGTGGGGAGAGCATAAGTTGATATCTGCCGAGCCTCGTTACCACCTTCGGGTTAGCCTCTCAAAGGCCGGAGAATACGCCGAAAGCGCGCGCCGCTCCTCGTGTCTTGCGTTACGTCTTTAGTCGAGCTCAAACATCCGGGAATGTATCGTCGGAAAGGACCGCGTCATGAAAACTCCAACGAGCCTATTCAATTTCGTGGCGAGCGACTATGCCGCGGAGTTTTCGAAGAACGATTTCGTCGTCGTCAAGAACGGCGTCAGCGAGGAGTTTCTGGATTATATTGACGCGAGAATCGAGGCGTCGATGCGCGCAGGCGATATTTCGCGTTCGAAAAGACGTCTCAAGCACGAATTTCTCTTTGATTTCCCCGACGAGGAGCGACTCGTGGCGGAGCTTGTTGAGACTGTCGGCGAGTTGACCGGCCTCCCTGCGGACGAGCTTATCGTTTCCGAGAGGCACCTCAAAGTATACCGGCAGGACGCGCCACAAAACCCTCCGCCTCACAAGGATAGACGAGGGACTCAACTCGCCATTGGCTTTTGTGTCGACGTCGCGCCTGATTCTCGACTTATCCTCTATCCGTACCACCAGCGTTCCGAAAACAAATTTGACAGCTATGACGATTTCTTGGCCTCGCTTTCCGAGGCGGAGAGGCCGGAGAACGCGTTGAGAGACATTGATCCGCTCGTGATCGACACGCGGCGAGGCGATTTCATCGCTTTTGAAGGATCCACGATATGGCATGAAAGAACCAACGCTGCAGGTTCGAAATTGCTCTATTTGAAGATGAACGCTTTGGGTCTTGATCCGCTAGGCGAAAATTTGCCTGGACTTCCTCTCAAGACGCAGCGGCGTCTGCGAGATCTCGGTGATGCGGCGTGGCGCGCCGCCTAGGCGGACCATTCCGATCTCGACGCCAGCGCCGCTCCGCGGCACGGCTTTCATGAGGGCCCGTTTTTCCGCCGCGGTTACGATGCGACGCTATTGCTGCCGACCGCGCCATGCCTCCTGCGGCCGGCGTCTACTTGCCGGCAGCTGCGGTCGTCCAGTACCGACGTCAGCTTCGGCGCGCTCGAGGAGGTTGAGCGCATCGTCGCAGATCAGGGCGCTCCGGCCTTTCCTGCGCATTCTGCTGCGCGCCGATTTCCCGCTTCACGGCGTGGTGTGAAGCGAACCGGGTCGATGATTGTCGCGCTCGCCCGCAACGCGGACGGGCCAAGACGCACGAAGCGGAGCTCGCCCAGGGCGGCGCGCCTCACAAGGATTTTCACGACGCCACGCCCACGACCTGGTCGCGTTGCCGCCGGGTGATCGGCGTCCCGCCTGATTTCGCCCTTGAGCCGTTCGGGCCCGTGCTGGAATGCAGCTTCGGCTGGCGCTCGGCGGGAAAGCTTATATGGACGAGGACATCGGTCTCGGCTCGTCCTCAAGACGGTGAGCCCGGGCCGGCTTAGTCGGCTTTCGCCGCTGCGCCCGGCGGCGCTATGGCTTGCGCGAACGCGGTAGGCGATGATGGCGGACACACGACCCGCCGGCTGCTTTTGTCGGCATGGGCGAGGGCGTTGCGCAGCGTATGAATGCGGCGGTGCGCCGCCAGGCCGCGCTCATTAGCTGGACGACAGCGGCTTCGATCCCTACATGGGCGTCGGAGACGACGCGCGTGACGCTGCGTAAGCCCGCAACACTGCGACGTCGCGACGCAGGGAAGGATATGGACCCTTCCTTCGGGATGAATTGTTGTGCCACATTTATGTCAGCGTGACTCGAGCGGGTTCCACCGTGCCGAAGGATCAAGAATTGCTCATCGACGTTTCGGTCGGAAAAAAAATCAGGGACCGCCGGCAAGATAAAAAGATCTCGCAAAACAAACTCGCCCGATTGCTCGGCATATCGCCGGCGGCCGTATGTCAGTGGGAAACGAAGGGAATCGTGCCGAGAGCCAAGACTTTAGCGAAAGTCGCGCAGGCGCTCGGAGTGTCTGAGGATTACTTGATCGGCGGAAGGCCCGCTCCCGCGATCGGCGGAAGGCGCGCTCCGGCGGCGGAGACAGCGACCGGTGAATCGGTGAGCGAGCTCATTGAAAAGATAAAGGCCAAAATCTCTGCCGCGACAGGCGTTCCCGTTGCTCAAATTGATGTCAATGTCACGATTGTAAGCGGCAATGGTCATCAAGCGGGAGGGGGACGCCGAGCATCTAAATCGAACCTCGCGCTTTTTCGGGAAACAAACTTGGCAGACGGGCGGAAGACGTCGTGATTCTCGCTTCTGCCGCTTCGATAAGAGACAGCACGGAAATGAAGTGATCGCGCACGAGCGCCAGATCGTCCAATAGGTGCTTGACAGGGTCGATACTGTCGTCAATTCGGCGCAAGGCCTCGAGTTTTTCGTCGGCCCAACGCGAATCGTGAGCGCAAAAGAGCGCGGCGATCCTGATCGTCGGAAGATGGGCCTTAGCCCATCCGTCATTCGTCCAATCAAATTGCAAGTTCGGCAAGGCCGCGAGGTTGGTTTCGCTGGCGGTCTTCCGCCGTCCGTTTCGGGCGCGATCCCCAGGCCGAAGCCTCTGATTGGACATAAAATCGCCCCTTAACTCGCCGCCAAGGCCACCCCATCCCAGTTTGAAGCGGTTGCGGAAGATTAACAACCCCAGCAAGTTTATTTTAACGGAAGCGTCGAATTTTGTCCAATGCCATAATATCGGGAGACCTGGATGGCGAGCAATTGCAAATGTGAGGATCCTTTCTTTCCGGATGCGCGGAAATGAAGCCCGTCGGACGAGAATGGGCATCCGACCGAATTGGCGGCGATTCTCCGCGCAGAGAGAGGAATAGCCAGGGAGATCAATGGCATCCCTTCTATGCTGGAAACGGCGGAAGCGGGGCTGGCCGTTCGCCGAGAGCGGCGCCATTGATTGCCTCCTGGCCATCGACGATGGCGCCGGTCGGCGCTTGATTTGTCCTAAGCTCTACCGCAAGGAAGGCGCAGACATCCGATTCAGTGAAAAATGCGGCGGGGAGCCAGAAGCCAATGGGCCTACAGGTGAATCAATATAGCGTCGCGGGGTTGGATTGCGGCGGCATGCCAGCCGATGTTGGATTACCCATGTGGAAAATTGCGTGACTAGGTTCCTTGCGTCCGGGCGCGACGGGCGTCCCGGAGGAGATTCCCTTTTGGGACTGGTACGGCGGCCAAACGCGGGCCTTCTCCTGGCCGCCGCCTTAGCGGTATCGGCGGGCGAGGCCGCGGTCGCAAAGGATGCGACAGTTTTGCCTAGCGATGCAAAGCTTCTAACCGAGAGCCAACTCTACTTACTTTATAAAAACAAGACTTGGGTCTGGCCGAGGGGCGGAGGATTCTTTGCTGGGGATGGGACGCTTAAAGCATGGTCCGCGGCGGACGGCGCCGCCAGCTACGCCACCGGGCGATGGTGGGTAAACGGGGTTGGCGCCATGTGCATGCAAGCCCATTGGCATTGGAGCAACGGCGTGATGAATAAGCGCGACTGTTTTGACCATCAGTCGCATCGCGGCGTCATCTATCAAAAAAGGGATCCGGACGGCTCATGGTACATATTCAAAAGCTCTCCGGTTGGGACTGAGGACGAGATCAATAAATTGAGAGAAGGCGATCTTATCGAAGAAGATTGGAGCGCAACCAAGGTTAAGGTTGACCCGACTCAGTAGTCCTTCCGTGAAGTCGATGGTTCTAATTCGACGGGCCGACGATCGATGATCGGCTGACCGCTCTTCGGCGCAGATCGCCGGTTTAGCCGCTTTTTGTTCACGTTGATTGCGCTTAGCGCCTTACGGTACGGCAGGAATTGTAAACCGGTCGCGCGCTCCAGCAAAGGCGCGCTGTTGGCGCCGAGCCGAGCCGATCATCCCCGCAATGTGATGTTGATGGAAATCCGATCAATATCGACTCCAATAATGGTCGCGATTTTTGCCTTCGCCTGCTCAATGTAGGCCGCAACCGAATCGAAGCCCTCTTTCGGCGCGACCTCCGCTCCAGCTGAGAGATAGCTCTCGGAAACGCCCAATGCTTCGGCCACTTTTTTCAGCGTCTTGGCTCTCGGCGTCGTCCCTTTTGTTTCCCAGTAGCAGACAGCCGCCGCGGAAACGCCCAACAATTGGGCGAGTTCGTTTTGACTGATCTTCCTAGCTTCGCGCGTGTTTCGAATCTTTGTTCCGACTGAAACGTCGGTGTGCATCTCCCTCTCCCGGGTTCGTCGCTATCTGGCGGTTAAGCAGGGGGCCCGGCGAAGCGACCGCCGCGAAGCTTCATAATTTCAAAAAGCCGACGGTTGAGATGAGCCGAGCCCCCGAGTTAAATTCGTATTTAGCGCGACGGCTGATCGGATTCCAGTAAAGTATACTTAACCAGACGTGGCTAGGATGTTTACTTTGGTGAACGGAGCCGTTGTAGCGCGGCTTTAAACCGTTGCGCCAAGTCGAGATCAGCGTACTTGCGGTCACAAGGACGTGAATGGACAGCGCGGTCGACCCCGCTGGCGTCGAATAAGGAAACGATTAAAATGCCGCACGCGCCAGATTCCAGCGAAGCGTCGGCGGCGAAGAGCGGGTCGGGTCGAGTTCTATTGTCCATACGTCAACAGAAAATTAGTTCATAACCCAGAACCGCGCGTTAAGAAGTCTGAACATTGATCATGGCGGAGTGGTAGAAAATCACAAGCGAATCATGGCTCAAGGACATTGACCGTTTAAACTTCGTCACGATAGTAATTAAAAATTAAATCTTTTCCCGAAGGCGCGCTGGGGCTCCCTCGATGGCTGACGATGGCGACCGACGATCCGAAACTGGTCTCGCCGCAAGGCGGCTCAAGGCGCTTGTCGTAGACGACGACGAATTGTCGCTCGCGCTGTCAAACAGCCTCGAAGCAGAAGGATTCGCTGTCCAGCGAGCATACACTCAGCGCCAAGCGCGAGCCCTTTTGAGGTCGCTCCCATTCGATTTGGTGGTGAGCGAGGGGACTCTGCCGGACGGCGACGGCGAAAGCCTTTTTCGCGAATCGCTCCCATATCTGAAATCGGCCCCGTTCATCTTCACAGTGGCCCAGGCGCAATTGGACCAGGCTGTGCGCGTGACCAAAGCGGGCGCTTTGGACTATGTCGCCAAGCCCTATGACGCTCCGGTTCTCGCGCAGAGAATACGCGAGATTGTCGAGGCGCGGCGCGCGCCCAAAGCCGCCGCTCCAGAGCCGCGGATGCGATCGGCCGCGATGCTCGCTCTTGGCGAGCGGCTGACGCGACTTGCGTCGACCAATGTCAGCCTTCTCCTTGTCGGCGAGACCGGCAGCGGCAAGAGACAGATCGGCCGGACATTCCATCAACTCTCGGCGCGCAACCGAGAGCCCTTTATCGAGATACGCTGTGGAGCTCTCGCGGGGGCGGACGCGGATCGAATTTTATTCGGCGAAACATTGGCGCGGCAGGAGCACGGCGAACGGACGTCTATTTCAGGCGCGTTGGAGAAAGCTGGAGCTGGAACCCTCTTTCTCCACCATATCGAGGAGATGCCGCCGGCGGTCCAGACCAAGCTTATACAGGTCATCGATGAAAAGAAATTTCATCGCGTCGGCGACTTCGCCAACGACATCCCCTTCGGCGCTCGCCTGATTTCTTCCTCCGACCTCGCCAGCGCCGAATTGAAGAAGAAAATTTCGCCGGATTTGGTGTACCGATTGGCCGTCGTCGAATTGCGAACGCCTCCGTTGCGAAACCGGCAAGAGGATATCGAGCTGCTGATCCACGATCTGCTGCGAGAGTGCGCGGCCGAGCTCGGCGTCGATCTTCCCCAGGTGGATTCCGAAGCCGTGTCGGCCGCTCGATTGCACAATTGGCCCGGCAATCTCCACGAATTGCGGTCTCGCCTCTTGCGCGCCCTGACGCTCGGAAGCGGCAAGAAGATCGTCACAGCCGACATGTTTCCGGAATTCGAAGCCGGCGAGGACGCCAAGCCGGCGATCGTGCATCTTGACGAAGCGCGGGCCGCCGCGGAGCGCGAGCAAATCTTGCGAACCCTCGCGGCCTCGTCCGGCCGCATCGGCGAAGCGGCCAGCAGGCTCGGCATTTCCCGCGTTACGCTCTGGACCAAAATGAAGCGCCTCGGCTTGCACCAAGGCGGCGAGGAGGCGTCGCCAGCGGCGGAGCAGTGATCGGGCCTGACGACGGCGGCGGTCGTCGGGCGCTTCCCGCGTCTGCAAGCGAAAGCGAAGCAGGCGAGGTCGCTCATTGGCTGCAGCGGCCGTCCAGAATCCTGCTCTCCCGCGTCTCTTTCCAAACTTCGCCGTAATACAGGCTGGTCCCGACGCGGATCTTGGCGACCAGCATCCAAGCGCCGTCAATATCCTTCCGAAAGGCTTCGCAGGGCAGGGTCTTGAGCGCGTCGGTCAGGCTGGCGGCTTCGTAAACCTGATCGGCGAAGGCGGAGCCGATCAACGCGAACAACGAACCCGCCAGGGACGCGAACCATGCGGCAAGGATCAAACGCGATCTCGTCACGGAGCGTTGATCCCCCCGCGCGCTACCCGTGAGGCGCCCGTCAGGCGGACCAGAGATGCCGCAAATCGTTGAGCGTCACGAACAGCATCAACGCGCCGACAATCGACAGCCCGACCTTCAAGCTGAATTCCTGGGCGCGGCGGCTCAAAGGCCGGCCGCGACCTGCTTCGACGGCGTAGAGAAGGAGGTGGCCGCCATCGAGCATCGGCACCGGCAAAAGGTTCATCAGGCCAAGCGATAGCGACAACATGGCGGCGAGGCCCAACAGAGCGGGGAGGCCGGCCGAAGCGGCGGCGTGCGAGGCTTGCGTGATGCCGATCGGTCCGGACAATTGATCCGCGGTGACGCGGCCGGCGCCGAGCCGCCAGACATATTCGGCGTTGAGGCTGATCAGCGTTCCGCTCTGCTCGAGCCCGAGCCAGACCGCCTGCAGCGGGTTGGGATAGATCGTCATCAGGTCCTTCGGGTCGGTGGACGCGCCGAGGCCGATCCGGCCGATCCGCTGCTTTCCCGTCGGCATGTCCACAGCCGTCAAAGCCGGCGTCGCCGCGAGCGTCACTTCGCGGCCGTCGCGCTCGACGACGAAATCCAGTTTCTCCCCCGGCCGGAGCGCGACGAAGCGAATGACTTCGGCGAAGTTCGAGATCGGCGCGCCGTCGATGCTGCGGATGAGATCGCCCTTTTGAAAGCCGGCCTGCTCGGCCGGGCTGCCAGGCAAGATTTTTTCGACGCGCGGCTGCATGATCGTTTCGCCGAGAAAATAGGCGAGGCCGGCGAAGACCAGGATCGCGAACAGGAAATTGGCGATCGGCCCGGCCGCGACGATCGCCGCGCGGGCCCAGATCGGCTGCCCGGCCAGCGTCTTCGCGCGCTCCTCTGGCGGAAGCTCGGCGACCGCTTCGCCGCTCGTCGCGCTCGCCGGGTCCGCGTCGCCCAAGAAGCGGACATAGCCGCCGATCGGCGCGACCGAGATCCGCCAGCGCGTGCCCCTGCGATCGGTGAAGCCGATCAGCTCGCGCCCCATGCCGAAGGAAAAGACTTTGACCGAAACGCCGCGCCAACGCGCGATGATGAAGTGGCCGAATTCGTGGACACAGACGACCACGGCCAGCACCGCCAGAACCGGCGCGACGTAGAGGATCGCCGTGAGCGGCGCGAGGAGGGGAAGGGATGCGGCGTTCATTGCAACTCCTTGATTTGGCCGCGCGCCGCGCCTCTGCGCCGATGCGGTCGAAGGATAGAATGCGTATCTCGAAACCAGTCTAGCTGGAAACGCTCATGCGCTCGTACAAGCCTTTGAAGCGCCTCGGGGGTGATCCAGGCCCGCCCGAGCCGTCAAGCTCGGAAAATCTCGCCCGTCCTCCCGCGAATTGTGAAAGGAGTAGGGTTAAGAACAGCTTAAATTGATTAAAAGGCTCCATCGGATATTCCGCTTTCGACCCGGTTCGTCGCGCGCTCCTGTTCCGTATGAACGGGCTGCTCGGCGCATCCGAACGATCCAGCCATGTCGTAGTTCACTTCGAGCGCGAGCGTTCCGATCGGACGGCCGGAAGCGGGATCGACCATCGTTTCCGCCCGCCAGCAGACGGGATGCGATCCGTCGGCGGAGCGCTCGATCCAGCTTATGTCGCGCGCGCCCGCGCCGCGGCGAAACGTATAGTAGAATTTAGGTTTTCGCGCCTGATCGAAATTGTAGGACGGATAGGGCTCGGCGGCGACCCGGCCTTTCTCGTCGATGAGCAGCGCGTGGCTGATCAGGCCTCCGCTCGCATCGACGAATTCGCGCAAATGTCGGGAGCTCGGCTTGCTCATGACGGCGCGCTGAAGCGAGCCGCCGCCGCAAAGCCGCTCGATCCGCCATAGCCGATCCTGATCCGCCGCCCATTCTTGGCTTTTCGAGGCAAGCTGCTCGTTTTGCTCCCGCAAAGCTTCGATCAGGAGAGGGTCGGCGTGCATTTTGGCGAACGCGCCATTTAATTTCGGGACGTAGTAAATCAGGCCCCAAGCCGGGCGCCAGAATGAAGCCACGGCAAGCGCGAGGGCGAAGACCAGGGCCAAGGCCCCGATGCGGGGGAGCGTGGACGGTCGGATGCCTCCGCGCCGCTCCGGCGTCATCTCCGGCGCGCCTGATCCGCGCCGGTCCGAGCCGCAAAAAGCATTGGGATTCCTCAAGATGTTCGAGCGCCGGCGATCAATATACCTCAGCTGGAGGAGGGTCCCATAATCCCGAATGTCTACCCCGCTTTCAGCAACCCTCCGAGACGAGTGAAGTAAGAGCGTTAACGTTAACAAGCCGTTTATATAAAAATTCAATTGACACGATAATGATCTTAACAGTCTATTAAAATTTGAAAATCTCTTGCCAGGATTTTCGGCGGCGCGTGCGTCAGGCAGCTGTCCATCGCCCGTTTCGTTGAAAGGCTGGAGGGTCGATTAAATGCGTAAACTCGTAAAGCTCGCGGACAAATTCCGGAAGGACGAGGATGGGGCCGCGCTCATCGAATACACGGTTCTTCTGGGCATCCTGATCGTGGCGGTGATTACGATCATCGGCGCCGTCGGAACCTGGATCAGCGGAAAATGGTCCGCGCTCAGCACCGGCGTCGGCGCCAACTGACGCAAGCTTTACCCGCGCGGTGAATTTCTCGCCGCGTCGAGTAGCGCGATCATGTACCGTTGGAGACGGCTATGAGTAAATTTGTGATGCTTGCGAAGAAAGTCGCAAAAGATGAGGACGGCGCCGCGCTTATCGAATACACCGTCCTGCTCGGCATTCTGGTGGTCGCGGTGATTACGATCATCGCCGCTGTCGGAACCTGGGTCAGCGGCCAGTGGTCTGCCCTGAGCACAGGGATTGGCGCCAACTGAGCGCAATTAACGACAAATGCTCCGACCCCCGAATGGGGGTCGGCGCTGGCCCGCCAGGAGCGCTGACAAACCGGTGTGGCGCTCAATCGAGTACGGTCCTTCTGGCGGCGTTCTGCTGCCTCCCCGGTCTTCGTCGTAAGAGTTGCGTGATTGAGCTGTGACGAGTGCGGGTATGACGAGTAGATACTCTTACCCAGCATCCGCGGAGACAGCGGCTGTCGCGCGCGAGAACCGGTGGCGCAGAATATCGAGGGCGCCGGACAATGATGGCGCGAAATCCGCCGAATGTCTGCATTTGCTGAGCTTTCAGGCGCTCCGCGGCTTGTCCACTGATGCGCGAGGGGCGTCTTTCCTCCGCTGGCGGAGATCGAGCGGCAATCGGGTCTTATTAGGGCTGCATTCCAGCCTCGAAAAAACATCCCCAATTCTCGTCTTGGCTATTTTGGTCATCACGGCGGCGTTGACCGCGCGGCCGTCGCGACTGTTGCTCGATCCGGACACCTACTGGCACATCGTCGTCGGGAAGCAGATTTGGAGCACGCTCACGCTGCCGCGATACGACGAATTCTCCTACACGATGGCTGGCGCTCCCTGGATCGCGAAGGAATGGCTCTCACAGTTGCTGTTGTCGGGCGCCTTCGTCATAGGCGGCTGGACGGGCGTCATATATCTTTCCGCCGCAGTCGTCGCTCTCGCCTTCACGCTTATTCTTAAAATTCTGCTGGAGCATGTTAAAGCCACGATCGCAATAGCGCTGATTGCGATTTTTCTCGCCGCGATCTCGGGGCATCTTCTGGCGCGGCCTCACATCTTCGTGTTTCCGCTCCTGGTGGCCTGGACCAGCGCGCTCGTACGCTGCGCCGAGCAGCAACGGGCGCCGAATTATCTGTTGTTAGCAATCGTGGCGCTCTGGGCTAACCTTCACGCCAGCGCTCCGGTAGCCGCCGCGATCGCGGCTTCGATTGGCGTTTTGGGCCTCACGGAAGCTCCTCCCGAAAAAAAAAGCCGACTTTTCTGGAGTTGGGCGATTTTTATCGTAGGCGCCGTCGCGGCGACCGGGATCACCCCGTATGGTTATGCCTCCCTTTTGGTGGCCTACAAGTTGTTGGGGAGCGGGCCGATCAACGCGACGCTCCTGGAATGGCGCCCTCTAGGACTCGATTGGCACAGCGTCGCGCCCATCGTCGCCTTGCTCGGCAGCCTCGCCTTGATCATTCCGCCTTGGCGTAATGTTGCACGAGCCGTTCCTATCCTCTTGTGCGGCTGCTTGATGATACAGCACGTACGATTTGTCGACCTTTTCGCCATCGTAACACCGATAGTCATGGCAAAACCTTTGGCGGACCGCTTCAGATCCTTCGGTGCGCCGTCCCCCTTGGTAAGCAAACGCACGGCGGTAGTCGCGATTGCTAGTTTCGCCTGCTTGAACTTCGCTATTTTCTTCAATTCCAAGCCGGCTCCGCCGGACTCCGCCTTTCCGATCGCCGCATTGGAGGCAGCAAAGAAGGCGAACGTCGACACTTCAGGGAATGTCTTCAACGACTATTCTTTCGGCGGGTTCCTCATCTTCAATGGCGTGAAAACGTTCATCGATGGACGCGCAGAATTGTTTCTCGGCGGACTGCTCGAGGAGTTCGATGATGACGTTCGCAACCAGAAGAGAGATCAATTCTCCGCCTTGCTGGACCGCTACAACGCGTCCTGGGCAATCGTTCCGCCTCATTCGGCTCCTGAGGGCTTGCTGATCCGGTTGCCCCTGTGGCGTAGAATTTACGCCGATGAAAACGCTACGATTTACGCCAGAGCCGAGCGGGTCTCGGAACATTGATCTGAGCGTCAGAGAAGGCGCCGCCTTGCTTTCACCGATATGGACGTCGATGTCTCTGTCTCTCCCGAAGGAGCGTCCCGCCGAAGGGGCAGTCAATCGTGCGGAGCGTGTCGTTGATAATTGGCGCCGGATCTTGTCGAGGCCGGCAAGCGTTCCCGCTCTGGCCGTCGTCGGCTTCGTTGTTATCGCCCTGGCCTGGAATGCCTGGATCGGAATTCGGTTTGAACGTTCGCCCCTATTTTTGCTCATTCCGCCCGCCCTGGTCTGGCCGGTGTGCGCCCTATACGTGAGTGTTCAACGGTTGACCATATTGGCTGAAATTCTGTTTTATATATCTTTGTATTATATTTTTACTTTTTTCAGTATTCAGATTACTTATCTGTGTTTGTCCCTTGGTTATCCAATTCAGGACACCCTTCTGGCGAGGTTGGATCTAAGCCTCGGCTTTGACTGGCTTCGGTGGGCGAAATTCCTTCAGGCCCACCCGCTGTTCATGGAGATTTTGGATCAAGCGTATCGCAGCCACTTTTGGCAGCCGTTCCTTATAATCACAGTCTTGGCCGTCACGAAGCCCGTCGAGGGGAACTCCGAACTGCTGATGGGACTGGTTTTGGCCGCGCTGATGACCTTCGCGGTCGCCACTTTCGTGCCGGCCATCGGGCCAGGCGACGCGCTTGGATTTTTACCGGAGCCGGCGCCGGTCATCCGAGCGCTGAACGGGTCTCCTACTGCGCAAGTGCTGCGGTACACGGGCGTGGTGACATTCCCATCGTTTCACACAGTCATGGCGATACTGTTCGCTTACGCTTGCCGGAACGTGCGATGGCTTTTTCCCGCAATCGGCGGGCTCAACGCGCTCATGCTTATTTCCGTTCCGTATAGTGGAGATCACTACCTCGTGGATATGATCGCGGGCGCGATCATCGCCATTATCGCCATCTTCGCGACGAGCCGCCTCATGACCGTCCTATCGAATTCTCGGCAGGGATCTCGGGCCTTGCGCGTTGACGCATCCTAGAGGCGGAGGGCGGCAAGCCGTCGTCAAGCTCGGCGTTCATCATGGATCATCTCGCATCAGACCGCATGGCGGCTGCTCTCCGAGAGGAAAGCAGTCAGCACCGGATCAGTCGTTTTGTTGGACCGGGGGTAGTCGAAAGCGGGCCGGCGAGGGTTCCGGCCGTGGATGGCCTTCGCGGCGTTCTGGCGCTGTACGTCGTAGTTTATCATATTACATTGCCTCTGGATTTGAGTTGGGCCTTCCCGACCGCCCTTGCCGCCGTCGTAATGTTCTTTGGGCTATCCGGCTACGTCCTGACGCGGGCCTGGGATGGCCGGTATGGGAGTTTTTTGCTGCGGCGCTTCGTCCGGCTATGGCCCGTCTACGCCGGGAGCTTGGCGATAGGGTACCTGATCGCCGACATGCTTCCGGACTGGAGAGCGTTCTTCTGGTATCCGTTCAGAGCGCCGAGCGACCCGTCGCTCGAAGCAGTCGATCCGCCTGTGTGGTCGCTCTATATCGAAGCATGGGCGATGCCGTTCATGCCGCTCATCGCGTGGGCCGGCGCCGGACCGCGATGGCGATTGGCGATCGCAGGATTGACCATTATCGCTCTCTGCAGATTCTCGCCATTCTTCATTTTCGGGGCGCCATTCGTGATCGGCTCTGCGCTCGCGCGCTACGATTTTCGCGACCACCTGTTGGAATCGCCAATCGCGCAATGGCTCGGCCGGATTTCTTATAGCCTCTATTTGACGCATTGGCTCGTGCTAACGATCGTTTGGAGGATGTTCGTCGCATGGAGCGGAGGCGCCGCTTCGCCTCCCAAAATCGGCATCTTGTGTTCGCCCATGATGATCGGCGTCGCTTGGCTGGTCTGGAGGTTCATCGAGCGCCCGAGCATTCTGGCGTCTCGTCATTTCGGCCGGAGGCCGTTCAGAACGCCCAAATAAGTGGTCCTGGCGGTCTTTTAAATGTGAACGTCCGCTCCGACGGGAACTGATACTTCCACGGTCTGTGGGCTCCGGCGGGGGACGAGCGCATGGCTTCAACGCCGGAATGAAAAGTCAGCGCATCGGCGCAGCGTTCAGACATGTTGGTCGTATCATCGCATCAAGGGCACCTCTTCCCCGCCGCGCTCGAGCAATTGAACCTCTCCACCGTCGCGTTCGCCTCCGCCACCGCCGCCTCGGATTGGCGGATCAGGCACTCGCGGAAGGCGAGAACGGACTTGACGTAGCGGATCAGGTCCCGCTTGCAGGCGGCGGTGCGGGCGGGGTTGGCGAAAGTCGCGTCGGCGTCGACGCATTTCGGGACCACGGTCGGCGCGCAATATTGCAGGCCGAAGCCCGGCTCCTCCGCGGCGGCGCCGAGAGGGGCGAGAACCAGGAGCGCCGTCAGGGCCAAGCGCCTCGGCATTTGGCTCGCCTCAGACGACCGGCGTGAAGCAGCCGAGCATGAAGGTTCCGATCAAGGCGCCGGCGGCCGAGGGCGCGAGCGGCACCCAGACGCCGCGTTCGGTCTTTTGCGCCGTGACCCAGCCCAGCTTGGCGGCGGCGTAATGGACGCCGATGAAGAGAAGAAGGAGCAGGGAAAAGGGCAGGCCGCATTGCGGCCCCGCCCAGAGGAAGCAGGCGGCGAGCAGCTTGAAGTCGCCGCCGCCCATCTGCTGCAGGTAATAGGCGTAGAGCATGCCCGCCGAGACGATCGCGGCGAGGCCCAAATGCCACGGGATTTCGACCCAATGACCGGAAACGGCCGCATGGACGAAATAGAGGGCGGCCAGGACGAGGACGAAATCGTTGCGGATTTTGAAATGTTTGAGGTCGGTCAACGCCATCCAGAAGAGGAGGGCGGCGGTGACGATCAGAATCGCGAACGAAATCTCGGGATAGACCTTCATCGCGCCTCGGCGCGCACCCGTCGCAGGAAGTCGAAATGGGTGATCAGGAACGAGAAAACGGAGACGACGATCAGCGCGACCAGCATCTGCGCGTCCGGATTTTGCGACGGCGTATAGAGCGCGACCAGCGAAGCCTGAGGCGCGTCCGGCTGGGCGTGCAGCCAGGCGATCAGAACGAAGCCGATATAGGCGAAGCTCAGATTGCTGGCGACGCCCAAAAGCAAGTGGCGCTTCAACGCCAGGCCGATCAGCGCGGCGGCGAAGAGCGGCAGCGCGACGAGGTAGAACTGCTCGTAGTCGAAGCCGAGCAGGCCTTTGAGCGTATAGTGCGCCTGCTGGAAGGGACTGAAATAGCCAAGATTGACCGCCCAGAGCCATTCGGACGAGGGAAAGCGGCTCAGGGCCAGCGCGGCCGCTTCGGCCGCGCCGACCGCGGCGAACAAGGCCGCGGGGCCGATGAATTGCATTGCAGCCAGTCGGTTGATCCGAACCACGGAAAGACCCCTTTCAGCGGGCGACGAGGTCCTAGCCAACCAGAGTCCCATTGATTTTTAGTTAAATCGCCGCCCAGCAACGCGCGCTTGCTTCTTAATGTTTCAGTCGACTTTCAAGCCGCGCGTCGGCGCGGGCCGGGCGAGGCGCCGCCAGACCTTGCGGAAGGGCAGCAGATACAGGGCCAACACCGAATGATATTCGGCCTCTTCCGCTCCATTCACGCCGAACGAGAACTCCTCGCGTTTGTCGACGGGATAGAGCGTGCCGAATAGCCAGTCCCAGATCGCGAACATGAAGCCGAGATTCTTGTCCCAATGGCGTTGCGCGACGGAGTGATGGACCTGGTGGTGGGCGGGGGAGACGAAGATCTTGCCCCATATTCCCGTGTAAGGGAGCCAAACATGAGAATGGCGCAAGTGGAATCCGAATATGTAGAACAGCGCCAACAGAAAATTCAAATTGAACAAAGTAAACATCAACGCCTCGCCGCCGAAGGCGAAACGACCCAGCGCCAACGCGATTCCGCCGAAAAACGCCGAAAACAGGATCGACAGGGCGTCGTCGACCGGGTGCACGCGCCCGGCGGTGATCGGGGTCAGGACTTCCGCCGAATGGTGGACTTTGTGAAACTCCCAGAGGATGGGCGATTTGTGCAAGAAATAGTGCGCCAGCCAAAGGCCGAAATCGGCGGCCAGAGCCCAGGCGAGCGTGTTGACCGACATCGCCAGCCAGACCGGCGCGTTTCCGGCCGCAGCCGGACCGAACGGCTCGAGCAGGGCGAAAGTCGACCGCTCGACGAGATAGGTTGCGCCGCCAAGGGCGCCGAGCCCGATCGCGAAGACCAATTTGTTCGCCACGAAGAACCAATAATCCGCGATCGCCGAGCGATGGCGGTATGTCTCCTTCGGGAAGATATAATTCAGCAGACCTCCCTTGGTCATTCCGGGAGTCCGGCTCGCTTGATAAATGAAGACGGCCAACGCGGCCGTAAAGGAGGACAACGCGTAAAGAAGAAACCATCGGTTTGACGGCTCTATAAACATCCGCACGAACGCCGTCGCCGGATTCGATCCGGAAAAAACTTCGATCATCCGGGCCTATCCTGGTCTGAACTTGTTAAATTAAGCGCTACATTCATGATTAACTATCTCGCGCCGGCAAGGCGAGACGGCGCCCCGCGCTCGCCGATCCCGATAAATTTGGCGATTCAGTCGTAATCTTAACTATCATTCCAAGAACCTGACGCGGCCGTTGACTTTAGCAAATTGCTTAATGATAGTTTAATAGCTTAAGTAGGGTTAGTTTAAATAGGCGCGCGCCATGCGTTCCGGCTCGAATTTCATCATCCTTGTCGTCGCTCTCTTGATGGGGGGCGCTGCGGCGTTTCTAGCACGCGATTGGCTTGCGAGCCACGCCATGAGCGCCCCGCCGGCCGAAGAGGCGGGAACCATCGTCGTCGCCGCCGGCCCGCTCGGATATGGTACGTCCCTTACCTCTGATACGGTCGCAGAGATCAAGTGGCCGTCGAAAGTTCTGCCCGACGGCTCCTTCGCCACGGTGCAAGAATTGCTCAAAGACGGCCGCCGGATCGTGCTGACGCCTTTTGTCCGCAACGAGCCGATCGTTTCCTCGAAAATCACTCAGCCCGGCCAGAAGGGTACTCTTTCGACGACGATCGAGGAAGGCAAGCGGGCCGTCACGGTGCCGGTCGACGACGTTCGCGGCGTCGCCGGATTCATCTTCCCCGGCGACTACGTCGACGTCGCCTTGACCCGGACGAGCGGCGGCGACACCGCCCAGAATTATTCGGAAACGATTCTGCAGCACGTTAAAGTGCTGGCCATCGACCAGACGGCCGGAGAGCGGACGGATCAGCCGAAGGTTGCGCGGGCCGTGACCTTGGAGCTGAACTCCGCCGACGCCCTCAAGATCCTGCTGGCGACCAATGTCGGACGGCTGTCGCTGATCCTGCGGCAGGCCTCGGAGCCCGAATCCGGTCCGAACGAGCGGATCACCGAGCGCGACCTCTATCCCGACGCCGCGCGGCCGACCGATCTCCTGGCCGACATCCTCCCGGCCCGCATGTCGGCGCCGGAGCCGGCCACGCCCGCCGCCAAGGAGCCGCCTCCTCTGCCGAAGGAGCCGACGACCAGGACCGTCACCATCGTCCGCGGTCTCAAGGGCGAGGATTACGAGGTGCCGAAGACGCCATAGCGGCCGCCCGGCTCTATGCAGCGAGGCGGGAAGGCGAAAAAAATAGGGTATGGAGCCCGGCGGCCCAATCGCCGCGCTTGCGCAAATAATTAATTAGAGCGAGGGTAATTTAAGGACTGCGCCTTAATGTGAAGCTTGAGGCGCGAGGGGGGCCTGCGACGTGGATAAAGCGATCAGGAGCCGGTTCGGCGGTTGGCGATTCAGTGTCGGGAGTGGCGCGCAGCCTGGTTGCAAGGTCGCTCTTGGCAGGGTTGCTTTCGCCAAGGCGGCTTTTGGCGTGGCCGCTCTCGGCTTCGCCGCGCTCGTGATCGGCGCCCACCCGCGCCCCGCGGCCGCGGCGGATGTCCTGGAGGCTGCTCCCGTCGAAGTCGAAACCGGCCCGGTGCGGCACGTCGTGGTGACTCTCAACAAGTCGCGCACGTTCAAGATCGATCGGCCGTTCGTCTCCGCCATTGTCGGCCAGCCGGACATCGCCGACGTTCTGCCCCTCACCGATTCCTCGATCTATGTTCAGGGCAAGAAGGTCGGCACGACCAATATCTCCATCTTCGATCCGAAGAAGCAGCTGATTGCGGTGCTCGACCTCGAGGTCACGCCCGACACCGCCAGTCTGCGCAACAAAGTCGTATCGAGCACCGGCGGGCAGGGCATCCAGGTCTCCAGCGCCAACGGCGAGGTCGTGCTGAGCGGCGAGGCGACGGACGCCGTCGCCGCCTCGCGCGCGATGGCTGTCGCCAAGGGCTTGGCGGGCGACGCGCCGGTCATCGACGCGATGAAGGTCGCGCCGTCTCAGCAGGTGATGCTGAAGGTGCGGTTCCTCGAAGTCTCCCGCACCGCCGAGCGCGGCCTCGGCATGAATTGGACGGCGTTCAACGGGCGAACGGCGATCAATACGGGCCTGCCCACGCCGGGAACGACGCCGCCGACGCTCGCCGGCATCTTTCCAGGCTCGAACGCGACGCCGTTCGGCACTTTGCTGACGACCGCGATCAACGGCAACCATGTCCATATCGACGCGCTGCTCACCGCGCTCGAGGACAAGGGCCTGGTGCGCAAGCTGGCCGAGCCGGACCTCATGGCCCTTTCCGGAGACACGGCGAGCTTCCTGGCCGGCGGGCAGATTCCGGTGCCGGTCGTGCAATCGACCAGCGGGACCGTCCCGACGATCACGGTCGAATGGAAGTCGTTCGGCGTTCAATTGACGTTCCAGCCGACGGTGCTCAACAACGGCCTGATCAATCTCAGATTGACGCCGTCGGTGAGCGAGATCGACACCGCCAACACGGTGCAGATCAGCGGCTTCACCATCCCGACCTTGATCACGCGCGAAGCCCGGACCACGGTCGAACTGCGCGACGGCCAGAGCTTCGGCATAGCCGGCCTCTTGCAGACGACCAATTCCAACGCCGTCGCCCAGCTTCCCTATCTCGGCCAGATTCCCGTCCTCGGCGCGCTATTCCGCTCGGCCGATTATCAGAAGCAGGAGACGGAGCTCGTCATCATCGTCACCCCGCACCTGGTGAGGCCCGGCGCGCCTGGCAATGAGCTGCAATCGCCCTTGGACGCGACCCTGCCGGCCAATGACGCCGATCTGTTCGCAATGGGCGATCTCGACCGAAAGAAGCTTTATCGCGACTATGTCACCAAGGGCGGCAACTTGAACGGGCCTTACGGCCACATGCTCGAGCCGCCGGATCCGCCGGGCAAATGAGGAGCGCAGCGATGAAACCGGAATGGGCCGCGGCTCTTCTCATGGCGGGTTTGCTCTCGGGCTGCTCCAACCCGCCTTTCGACGATCCAGGCGCGGAATATGTGCGGCGGAGCGATACGATCTCGCCGACCGCCGGCAACGCCAAAGAGGCGAACGCGGCCATCCAGACCATCGATCCTTGGCCGCGCTACGTCTACAACACGCATATACCCGGCGACGGCGCCCGCATGTCCGAGGCGGTGAATCGCTACCATGTGGACAAGGACGGGCCGAGGCCGTTGCCGCCGGTCTATGACATCACGACGAGCGGCGTCGGGGGCACGGGCACTGGAGGGCAGTAGGGGCGGCTTTGCGCAGGGGTGCGCGATTGTGGGCGAGCCGCGGGTACCGGACATGGCCGGACGGAGACATTCAGAGATAATTGGCGGCGGCGATAGGAGGCGTGTGAAGTAAAGCGGGTAGGGAGTTGTAAAGATGCGAAGTTGGCGTCGGACGTGGCGCTCGTTCCGTCGGATTAGAAAGGACGAGCGGGGACACGTACTCATATATTTTACGATGCTCCTCCCGGTCGCCGTGGGGATCATTGGCTTGGCCCTGGACGGGGGTTCATTTTATCATCTGAATTCCGACTTGCAGGAGCTTGCCGATGCCGCGGCGTTGGCCGGCGCCGCCGAACTCGACGGTGCCCAGGACGCAATTACGCGTGCGACCACTCAAGCACAGAACCTTCTGACGAATAACGTAAATTGGTCCAACGTCGCCCTTTCCGGGACGCAAGTCTCGTCTGTAACGTTCTATAGTTCCCTTAATCCAGATACAGCCACGACAGATCCGAAGCAGGCCTTTTATATCAAGGTCACAACTGTTAATCGCCAGGTGGCGCCTACCTTTCTTGCGGCGGTGACTTCGAACAAGAGGTCCACCAGCGCGTCTGCAATGGCTGAAAGCAGCTTCGATACTTGCGTTCCCTTGCAATCGTTCGTCTGCAATCCATTCGAGAGTCAGGAGACGAATAAGGGAAACGCCAAAAACTTCGCGACCAATGTACCCGTGGGGACCATGATGCACTTGGTGAATGGCGCCGGCGCAGCAGGAAACTGGGGGCTTGTCGAGGCGCCGAACGAAAATGGAAACCCGCACAACCAAACGCCTTTTTGGGCCGAGTCAAACGTCAGCGCTTGCTATTCTGCGACAGGCCCAACCACTACTGACACCGGAAACGTTGCGAAATTCGCCCAACAAGGCATGAACGTCAGGTTCGACAGCCCGATAGGGTCAGGCTCTCAATCGCTATCGGCGCCCATTGTGATCAACGGTTACCAAACTTCGGGTAAGGGTAACAACTGTGTACAATATGATCCGAACAGCGATACATCATGGACGGCCGCACAACCATACACCACCGGCACGGGTAAAACCAAACAGTCGTTTACGTTCAACCAAGCCGACTCAAATTATCAGAAGTATGACAATTATTGCGGATCCACGCAGGGAGCAGGCAGCACTTGCAGCGGCGCAAATCCTTGCAGTTGCCCGTTGCCGCGCGACCGAACGTTTTCATCAAGCGGCGTCGGCTCAGGAGCAAATAGTACTGACTTGCAGGCCTATTGGACCAATCACCATCCTGGAACCCTCCCGGCGGGTGTCACGACACGGTATCAAATCTACGGTCTGGAGGCGGCCGGGACTGGAAATGCGGGAACGTGGCTCACGGACAAATATGAGCCGCACACGCCCACGGCTACGAGCGCTGGAGGCAACGCGCCGGCCTGCTCGAACAGCACTCTGGGATCGACTGCCAGGCGGCTCATCGAGGTCGCCGTCGTCGACTGTTCGTACTGGGGCATAACCGGTAAGAAACAGCTGCCGCAGACCACGCTGGTTTCTCAATTTTTTATGACCGAGTCGGCGCTCTCCGACGGAAGTATATATGGTGAGCTCGTCGGTGTTTCCTCAGCCAATACACCAGGCGGACCCATCATTCATAACGTGCAGCTCGTACGATGATGTCTCCGGTCAAACGCCTGATGCGTGTCCGCGAGAAGCTGAGTGGCCTCTGGCGCGATTCAAGCGGATCTGCGCTCGTCGAGACTACGCTTATCATACCAGTCGCTATCTCGCTGATGGCTGGCGCGACCGATTTTGGGATTGTATTTTCGACGGCGTCGTCAGCGGATAAGTCGATGCGTGACGCCGCTCGGTATCTCGCACGACTTCCTCAGAGCTCGGTCTGCAGTTCTTGGGCGCTCACCAAGGCGCAGAACTTGGCTGTCTATGGGAATTTGGCTGGTTCAGGCAACCCCCTCATAACAGGGTGGAAGACATCCAACGTAACGCTAGCCCAACCGACTGACTGTACGACTCTAACCAATACACCAATCATACAACTGAAGGCCACGGTGCCTTACACCGGCATCATGCTTTCTGCCTTAGGTCTGAGCAACTCCTTGACTCTGAATGTCCAGCACGAGGAGCGATGGATCGGTGAATAGACTTTTGCGCGATTGCGCCGGCAGCGTTCTTGTCGAAGCAACGCTGTCCATAACGGTTTTCATGCTCGTCGTCTTTGGCACCGTCGACGTGACCCTCATGCTGTTCAACTGGCAAAGTGCAAATAAGGCCGCTGTGATCGGCGCTCGGACAGCGATCGTATCCAACCCGGTCGCGTCCGGGATAACGAATCTCTCCTCGAACTACGATCCAAGTCTATTGGGCCAGTCGTGTCTGGATACTTCTACTACGGACGGCAACGGCGGCGGGCCGAGCGGAAACTGCCCCCAAATGTCGGCGACCTGCACGCCGGCCAGTTCCGGAGGGTCTTGCCCGATGTCTTGCACCGCAGGCGGTGCAGGAACGTGCCCGTCGGTCTCCTTTGACGACACGGCCTTCACGACGATTTTCAACAACATGCACGCAATCTACCCATCTCTCACGCGACAAAATGTAGTAATAACGTATAAAACCAATAACCTTGGCTATGTCGGCCAGTCCAACGGATTGCCAATGGATGTCACGGTGTCGATAAGTTGCGTCAGCTATCAGTTCTATTTTATTGACGCGTTGATGAAGTGGGTCTTTTCGACGCCGTCGGGGTGCCCTTCGGGCACCAAGAAAGGCGTATTGATACCTTCTTTCGCGACGACCTTGACGAGTGAGAGTATGGTAACTCAATAAACCCTCATTCGTTTGCGCTATTTTGCATCAAAATGTTGACGATCGCGCAGGCGATACTTACTGACAGCCTTTTGCAGAACAGTATGCAGTTCCTTCAATATGCGAGACCCCACAGCTGCCGCTCGGTTGTGAGCGAATCTGCGTCTTCGGCTGCGTCTTGAGGTAAGATCAAATAATGGCGGTTTTTCTTCTCGACGCCTCTGGCGATCCTGACGCTTTCGAGGCGTTGAAAGAGCGGCTCGCGGCGGCGATTTCCGATCTTGCCGTGATCGGCAATATTGGCGACGTCGCGCGCCGCGAGGTCGGGGGAGGGCGCGCCGTCGCGCTCATCGCCGCGCCGGCGCAAAATCGCGAGTATTTTTCGCGGCTGCTCGACATTGTCACGCGCTATCGCGGCGCGGTCTTCTTCCTCCTGATCGGCGGCGATATTTCCGCCAGCGAGTACAAAGCGCTGGCGCAGTCCGGCAGCGCGGATTGGGTGTCGGATTCGGCGCCGCTGCAGGAAATTCTCGACATTGTCGCACGCCAGCGCGGCGGGGGATCGCCCGCGCCGTCCGCCGCCGCGCCGCGCCGGCCCGACGTCGTTTCCTTCCTGCCGAGCGCCGGCGGCGTCGGCAACTCGACGCTGGCGACGGAGACCGCGCTTCAGCTCGTCCGGGCGAAGGGCGGCGCCCGTCGGAAGGTCTGCCTCGTCGACCTCGACGTCCAGACCAGCCATGTCTGCGACTATCTCGACATCAAGCCGCAATTGCAGATCGACGAACTGGTCCGAGCCCCGCAGCGGCTCGACTCGCACCTGCTGGAAATGTTCTGCAGCCGTCACGATAGTGGCCTCCATGTCTTCGCCGCGCCGCGCAGCCGGTTGCGCCATGTCGAATTGAACGTCGAGGCTTTGGACGCCTTTTTCGAAAGACTTGCGCAAAGCTACGACGTCATCGTCGTCGACCTGCCGGTCGAGTGGCGGCCATGGACGGTCCATGTGCTCGCCGCTTCGCAGGGCGTCCTCGTCACCGGCCTGAACGTCATACCGGGCCTTCGGCAAATCTCGGAAACGCTGGCCGCCATCCGCAGCGAGCCGGCCATTCGCGGCCGAGTTCTTGTCATCGTCAATCGTTGCGAAATCGGCGCGCTCGGCCGCGTCGCGCGGCGCCAGCATGTCGACGCGGTGCTCGGCGCGGAGGAGAAGCTCTTCATTCGAGCTTCGCGCGTCGTGGAGGAATGCGCCAATACCGGCGCGCCGATGGCGATCGCGTATCCATCCCACAAAATCGTGAAGGAAATCGCCGCGATCGCCAAGTTCTGCGAGAGCGTCGCCGCGCGCCACGGGGTGAAGAAATGAGCGCCGCAGAGGTTGCGCGAACGTAGACGCGCCCGACGCATGCATGTCATTCCCGCGCTAGCGGGAACCCAGGGCGGCCTTTCCTGCCCGCGCGGCGGTTCCTGGATTCCTGCTTGCGCGCAGGGCTGTCCGGGGAAAGCCTGCGCCTGGGCGGAGCTGATGGCTTGCTTTCGACACCGCGGCGCCATGCCGCCCGATCGCCGTCAACCCGCCATGGCGCCTTGAAGGTACGCGCGAAGCGATATCCGCCCATGAGGCGCCATGACGGGTGCTTCGCTGCGCTTCGCCCCTGCGGGTGACGGCGATCGCTCGGCGTGGCTATTGGCGATCAAGACGTTTTGCTGCCGAAACCGGCCGTTCGGCCGTTTCGGTCAGCAAAACGTCTTGGTTGCACAAGGCCGTCGAGGCGGGCGGGGGTCAAGGCTCGCGAAGCGCAGCGGAGCGACCG
>JAJPHH010000206.1 GCA_021325385.1 Alphaproteobacteria bacterium | reverse complement strand
CGCGGCAAGCTGCTTTTGACCGGCATCGAAATCCTGGTCATCGACGAAGCCGACCGCATGCTCGATATGGGCTTCATTCCCGATATCGAGCGCATCTGCAAATTGGTCCCGTTCACCCGCCAGACCTTGTTCTTCTCGGCGACGATGCCGCCGGAGATCACCCGGCTGACGGAGATGTTCCTGCAAAATCCGGCCCGGGTCGAAGTCGCCCGCGCCGCCACCACCGCCGAGACGATCGAGCAGAAGCTGGTGCGCTCCGGCTCGTCGCCGGAGGAAAAGCGGGCGACGCTGCGCCGGATCGTCCGCAAGGCGGAGAATTTCAAGAACGCGATCATCTTCTGCAACCGCAAGCGCGACGTCGCGGTCGTGTCGCGCTCGCTGCAGAAACACGGCTTCTCGGCCGGCGCGCTGCATGGCGACATGGACCAGCGCTCGCGCATGGCCGCGCTCGACGCGTTCCGCAACGACGAATTGCAATTGCTGGTCTGTTCCGACGTCGCCGCCCGCGGCCTCGACATTCCGGACGTCAGCCACGTGATCAATTACGACGCGCCGCATCACGCCGAGGATTACGTGCACCGCATCGGCCGCACCGGCCGGGCCGGCAAACTGGGCCAGTCTTTGACGATCGTGACGCCGGCCGACGCCAAGGCGATCGCCGATATCGAAAAGCTGATCAACCGCAAGATCGACTGGGCCGAGGGCGGCGAAGAGGCCTTCGCCGCCGAGGAGACCGAGCATCGCGAGGAGCGGCGGGAGCATCGCCGCGGTCGCGGCGAGCGCGGCCATGGCCGCGCCGAAGCCCGCAGCGGCCGCCGCGCGCGCGGCAGCGCCGAGCGCTCGGAGGCGCCGGAAGCCCGCGAGGATCGGGAGCCGCGCGAGCGCAGCGGCCGCTCCTCGCGTCACGAGCATCGCCAGGCGAGGCCCGAGCGACGCGAAGAGGCCCGCCGCCCCCACCATCGGCGCGAAGAGAATGACGCGCCGATCGTCGGCCTCGGCGATCATGTGCCGAGCTTCCTGTTGCGGCCAGTGAGACCGGCGCCCGCCAAGGTCGAAGCCGAAGCGGACGAATAAGGCGATCGGCTCGATGTCGGGTTCTCTTTCTTTCTGTCGAACCCTTATCGTCGCAATCCCGTAAATCGCGTCCGTCCGGTCGCCAATTGACGGCGACCGGTAAGCGCGCTC
The DNA here is from genome assembly GCA_021325385.1 of Alphaproteobacteria bacterium. Taxonomy (GTDB): domain Bacteria; phylum Pseudomonadota; class Alphaproteobacteria; order Rhizobiales; family Beijerinckiaceae; genus Roseiarcus. Next base: position 42,897 of record JAJPHH010000206.1, on the reverse strand, counting down.
ACGAGAGTGTGACGATGCCCTCCTTCGTCAATCAAAGAGCGTTCGACGATCCCAACAGCCGGCGCCGCGCGCTGGGAACGGATCTCAATCCACGGAATGCGATTGTCGACGCGCGCGGCAATGTTCTGGCCTACGCGCAAACCGGAGGCATGATCGCGCCTTTGCGCTGGGCTTTGGCGCCGGGCGCAAAAATCTACCGTTTCGGCGGCGCCGGGCGAACGCCGCTTCAGGTCGCCGCCGGCGCCTGGTGGGTCGAGCGAGGCGAGTTCGAGAAATTGCTCGGCTTCGCGCAAGCGCACGGCCTTGCGGTGGGCATGGCGGCGCGGCTTCTTTGCCTCGTGCCGCCGGAATGGAGCGACATGAGCCTGCTTGTCCGCGCCCGCGTCGCGCGCGACCTCCTTGCTTGGCGCGGCCTCGCCAACAGCGTCGTGACCCCGGCGAGGGCTGGCGGTCCGATGGTCCGACTGCCCCATCAGAACGAGATCGCCGCGCGGCGGCTCGCGCAAATTTTCATTCCGGGGTTGGACGAGCCGGGCGCGCTTGGCGCCGCGATCCAGGTCGAGAACGACTATCCTCTCGACGCGGCGGAAAGCCGCCGCGGGTTCATCTACCTTTAAAAAGCATCAGCGCCGTTCGGTACGACGCTCGCCTTAGCCTCTTTCAGCGCGAAGAGTTCAACCGGGCTCTTCTTGCCGCGCAACGGGATCGGTCCCAGCGGGCGCGCATCGACGCCTGGCGGCATGGTCGTCAGTTGGCGCAGCAGCGCAGCGGAGGCGAGGACCAATTCGCCGCTGTCGCGGCAGGCGTCGACGATGCGGGCGGTCGTATTCATCGTATCGCCGATGAGCGCGATCTCCTTCTTGATCGTCCCCATCTCGCCGACGACGACCGCTCCGCAATGTAGGGCCGCGCGCAGACTCGCCGTCAGGCCGAATTCGCGCTCGTAAACCGGGCCGAGATCGGCCAAGCGCGCGACGGCGCCGAAACAGGCGCGCAAGCAGCGCGCGTCCTTGAGGCCGGCGGCGAGCGGCCAGGTCACGATCAGCTCGTCGCCGACATATTTATGGATTTGTCCCTTCCAGATCACGATCGGGCCGGTGAGATCGCCGATGAAGCGATTGAGCAAGCGGTGAAAATCGACTTCGCCCAGGCGCTCGGCGGCGGCGGTCGAGCTCCTCATGTCGATCATCAGCAAGACGCGCTGCTCGACGCGCGGCTGAAAGTAGCGGCCGCTGATGAAATTCAATAGTACGTTCTGGCCGATCAAGCTGTTCAAATCGAGCACGAAGCTGACGACGAAGCTGATCGCGAAAAAGTAGAGGACATCGACGAGCCCAACTTCGAAACCGCCGACGCCCGGAACGGGCAGGAGCCGTTGGCCGATCCATGCGCCGAACAGGAACACGACGAGGTAGATCAGCGATTTCAACGCCACATGCAGCAGGAAGGGCGCGCGGCGGACGCCGCCATTGCGGCGCGGCGCTTCGAGAATGAAGTAGTTCAGCGAGCTCAACAGGCCGCCGATCACCGCGCCGGTCAGCAGCCCGCGCTCGAAGCCATAGAGGCCGGAGCCCCCGGCCGCCGTCGCGGCGAAATAGCCATAGGCCGCGCCGGCGAGAGCGCCGATCAGGGCGATCCTGAGAATGAAGGGAACCGCAAGGCGAGTACGGTCATCAACGGCCATGGCGATTGCGCAAAGTTTTCGGCGGCGAGCGCCGCCTTATCGGTTCGGAAGAAGGCGAGGAATTATAGCGGATCGGCGCTCAGAGGAGTCGATGCGCGACCAGCGCCTCCTCCAGTCCCGCCGCGTCCTTGAAATGATGCGCCGCCATGCCGACGGCGCGGGCGCCGGCGACATTGGCGGCGGAATCGTCGATGAACAGGCATTCCTCCGCTCTGAGCCGGTAGCGGCTCAGCAGCAATTCGAAAATCGCCCGGTCCGGCTTCAGCAATCGCTCATGCGCCGAGACGATCACGCCGCGGAAGCGGTCGAGAAAGGGAAAGCGGCGCCGCGCTTCGGCGAATTTCTCGGCCGAGAAATTGGTGATGGCGTAGAGCGGCGCGCCGCGCTGTTCGAGCCGCTCCATCAGTTCGAGCGAGCCAGGCACCAGGCCCGGCACCATTTCGCTCCAACGCTCGTCGAAGGCGCGGATCGCCGCCTCGTGCTCGGGATAAGAAGCGACGAGTTCGGCGACCGCTTCGGCGAAGGGCTTGCCGCGATCGATTTCGAGGTTCCAGGCGCTGGTGCAGATCGTGGAAAGGAAATGCTCGGTCTCGTCGGGCGTCGTGAAAATGCGCCGATAGAGATGGCGGGGATCCCATTCGATCAGGACATTGCCGATGTCGAAAACGACCGTGGTAATCTTTTGCGTCACCGGCCCCGCCGCCCTGCTTCGCCTTTTCCCGCCCTGCCCCGCGCGGACCTGCCCGCCGCGGCCTTCGCCGGCTTGGCGAGCCGTCGCGCGCGCTTGGCCTCCTTGACCGCAGCGGCGCGCCTCGCCGCCTCCATAGCCAAGCCGCACCAGGCCTTCAACTCGTCCGGATCGTCATAGGCGCTGGCCGGAAGCCGCCAATAGCTCATCACCATGACCTTGCCGCGATGGCCCTCATAGGCGAAGGGCTCGGCGCCGGACGCGGCGAAGCGCGCTTGGGTCAGTTCGTCGGCTTTCAGGAAAATGTCGCCGCGCAAATTGAGGGCGAAGCAGAGGCCCTCGGCATAGACGCCATGGCCGCTGAACATCCGTTTCACGCTCACCGGCGCGAAGGGCTCGAAGAGCTCCTTTAATCCTTCGACGTCCATCCCGGTGGTTAAGCCGTCATCTTGCCGGGCCTGCGCCGCCGGCGCGCGGCTTGGCGCGGCTCTTGCCGCGCGGGGCGCCTTTTTCCGCCTTGGCCGCCGCGACCCGGCGCGCCGCTTCAAGCGCGAGGCCGCACCATTCTTTTAGCGCGCCAACGTTCGCCTCGGCCGCGGCCGGCAGACGCCAATAGCTCGTCTCCCGCGGACCCATCGGGCTGCGATAGACGAAAGGCCTCGAGCCGGCCGCTTTGAAGCGCGGCGCGCTGACCGCGTCGGTCTTGAGATAAATATCGTCGCCGGCCTGGAGGGCGAACATCAGCCCGTCGGCATAAACGCCGCGGCCGCCGAACATGCCTTTGATCGTCACCGCCGCGAAGGGCTCGAAGAATTTCTGCAAGCCCGCCGCGTCCATTGGCTCTAGGCCTGGGCGGCGAGCGCCTCGGGGCTCGCCGGCGTGATCGCGACGCTCTCGCCGCAGCCGCAAGCCGAGGTCTCGTTGGGATTTTCGAAGACGAAGCCGGATGACAGCTTATCGGTGCGATAGTCCATCCGCGCGCCGAGCAGAAAGAGCACCGCCTTAGGATCGATCAGCACCTTGACGCCTTTATCTTCAATGACTTCGTCGAGCGGGTTCACGCTTTCAGCGAACTCCATCGTGTAAGACATTCCAGCGCAGCCGCCATTCTTGACGCCGACTCGCAAGCCGGCGATCGGCTTTTCCGAATTGGCGATGATTTCGCTGACCCGCGCCGCCGCGGCGTCGGTCAGGGTCATGACTTTGAATCGGGATTTCGAGGCCATCGCGATCTCCCTCGCCCGGGTTCAAGGCCCGGCGAGCTCGTGCGAATATAGCAATCCCGGCCGCCGATTAACAGGCCAGGCGGCCGGCGCAGCCTCGCTCGGACGAAGCCGTTCAGGCGGCGGCCTTATGCCGCTTCGCCTCCTCGGCATAGAGCGCGTGCTCTTCGGAAAGCGCGCGGGCGAAAGCCGGCCGCTGCTTGAGCCGATGATAATAGGCGTCGACCGCCGGCCATTTCTCGAGATCGACCGGCGTCGCGATTTTCCAATTCAGGACGGTGAACAGGTAGGCGTCGGCGACGCTGAGCCGATCGAGCAGGAATTCGCGGCCGTCGAGATAGGCGTTCAGATAAGCGAGCGGCTTCTCGCCCTTCTCCAGGGTCCGCGCCTTGCCCTCGTCGGGCATTTTCTTGTCGAAGAGCGGAATGAACAGCGCCTTATGCAGCTCCGTGCCGATGAAGCTCAGCCATTGCTGCAGCTTCGCGCGCGCCATGCCGCCGGCTGGCGCGAGACCCGCTTCCGGCGCGCGGTCGGCGATATATTGCAGGATAGCGGCGTTTTCGGTCAGGACCTGGCCGTCCTCGAGACGGATCGTCGGCACGAGGCCCATCGGATTGACGGCGAAGAAGTCGTCGCCGGCGAGGGTCTTTTTGGTCTTTGGATCGACTTCGACGAACCTCGCCTCGGCCTTGGCCTCGTAGAGGGCGATGCGCGAGGCCATCGAACAAGCGAGCGGCGAGAAATAGAGCTCCACTTTCGTCTCTCCCATTGATTTTTGTATCGGTCCGCATAGAATTACCGGGCCGGCCGCGGCTGTCAATGATTTTTTGCGATATGGTACAAAAACAAGAAAAAGGCGAAAGCGCCGCGGCGTCCCGCCGGCGCGGGCGTCCGCGCGCTTACGACCCGGAAGCGGCGCTGACCCGGGTCATGGAGACATTCTGGAAGGCGGGCTATGCCGGCACGTCCCTCGACGATCTCGCCGCGGCGACCGGGATGAACCGGCCGAGCCTCTACGCCGCTTTCGGCGACAAGCGCGCGCTCTATCTGAAGGCGCTCGAACATTACTGGCGAATGAGCGCGCGCGCCATGCGCGAAGTCTTGCGCGAGGATAGGCCGCTGAAGGACGCGCTCGACGAATTCTACGTCCGCGCGATCGCGATCTATTGCGGCGCGCCTGGCCGCCCGCCTGGCTGCTTCTCGGTCTCGACCGCGCCGACCGCGGCCGCCGAAGACGAGGAGATCCGCATCGCCCTCGCCGAGAGCGTGCGGCGCCTCGACGAGCGGCTCGAAGCGCTGATCCGCGCCGCGCAACAACGCGGCGAAATCGCCGCCGGCGCCGATCCCGCCGCGCTGGCGACCCTGGCGACGGGCGCGCTGCACACGATCGCGATAAGGGCGCGCGCCGGCGTGGCGGCGCCGGAGCTGGAAAGCATCGCGCGAAAAGCGGTCGCGACGATGTGCAGCGTCGGCTGAGCGCTCTCCGAGGCGGCAGGCTTTGGGGTGAGAGTACGGCCGTTGCAAACCGGCCCGCGCCGCGCCGCTCCATTCCGATGCGCAGCGCCGCTCGCCCCCGCCCCTTTTGCTTCCGTCCGAGGAATGAGCTCTACGCGCTCGCCTTTCGATAGAAGGCCAGCGACCCGGCCAAGGCCAGCAGCGCGCCGCCGCAGAGGCGGTCCAGCCACAGCGCGCCGTTCGTCTTCAGCGCGCGCATCGCCTGCGAGCCGAGCGTCGCGTAGGCGAGCATCACGATAAAGTCGATCGTCGCGAAAATGAGCGCGAGCGTCACGAATTGCGGCGCTTGCGGCGCGTTCGGCGCGATGAATTGCGGCAGGAAGGCCGAGAAGAAGAGATAGCCCTTCGGATTGGTCACGGCGACGAGGAAGCTCTTCAGGAAGATCGCCCGCGCCGATCTCGATCGCCCCGCCGCCGCTTCGCGCAGCGCCTCGTCGAGCGAGCCTTTCGAGCGCAGCAGCATGATCCCGAGAAAGGCGAGATATGCGACGCCGATCCATTTGACCACGGCGAACCAGAATTCGGAGGCCGCGAGCAGCGCGCCGAGGCCGACCGAGACCGCGCCGATCAGAACGAAATCTGAGGCGACCGCGCCGGCCATGCCGAATGCGGCCCGGCCGACGCCGAAACGCGACCCGTTGCTCAAAGCGAGCAGGACCGTCGGGCCGGGCGTCGCAATGCCGATAAAAGCGACGAGCGCGAAAGCGAGCAGCGTCGTCAAGGACAAGATTTCCTCCCTTGCGAGACGGTCACGGCCGCAAATAGGCCCAGCCTTGCGCCTGCAGATCGGCGAGTAGGACCACCCCGCCCTTCTCGGCCGCGGCGAAGCCCGGCCTGAGATCGTTCAGGCCGAGTTTCATCGCATCCATCGTATGCGCGCAAGCGTAAAGCGCGACGCCCGCTTTCGCCGCCGCTTCGGTCGCCTCATGGACGGCCCGGTCATGCGCGTCGGCGCGAAACGCGGCGAGCGCGCGGCCATGGACGACGAGCGCCACTCTGATCGCCGCGGGCCCGCCGGCGCCGTCGAGATGATTGCGAATGTTGCCAAGTACGAAGCCGACCTTCTCGGGGTCGGCGAGGTGATAGACGACCTTCTGCGCGCGGACGTCCGCCCGCGCGCCGGTCGCGGCGAGACCGGCGAGGCCGGCCAGCGCGATGCAAAAGAGATTGCGACGCTCCATCGGCCGCTCCTTCAATGCTGGCGCGTCATCTGCGCCTTTTCTTTCCTGTCGGCGGCGAGGACGAGGCATTGTCGCATGTCGGCGCGATCGAGGCGAAACAATTTGTCGTCCGTCCCGAAGCCGCCATGCAGCGCTTCTCTGTCCGCCTCGTCCTGCTTGTCGTCGGCGCCCGGCGTCCAGGTGCGCGCGCCGGCCGGGATCGTCACCAGCATGGCGCCGTTGTCCTTCAACGCGACGTCGATGGCGCCGCCGTCGCAGGCGACGCCGCAATGGGCGGCGACCGGCCCGTTGGGATCATTCTCGGGATGCGTCGCCGAGCATTCGCCGTCGACCTCCTTCATCCGTTTGGCTTGGCGGAACTTGACGCCGATGCGCAGTTCGTATTGCGGCGCCTCGCCCGGATCGGGATGGGCGGCGATCGTATATTTCACCAGCAAGGTCATGGTCTCGACATTTTGCTGGGGATGCGAAGCAAGATGCGCCGCGTCGTAGACGCGCTCGAAACAGGCGTAAGTCGTCCCGATCGCGGGCGCGCGCGCCAGGAGGCGCTTGACGAAATCGTCAGCCGTCTCGGCGATGGCCGGGACGGCGGAAACCAGCGTGAACGCTAAAGCAAGCGCGGCGCGCCGCGATGAGAATTGCATGATGAGCCCCTCCGCCTGCGCAATCTAGCAGAGCGCCGAGCGAAAGGGGAGCCTCCCCTCCTGAAAGCGAGAGAAGCAGGGCGATGGTACAGAGGTGGAAAACAGGGGCCTGAAACGGATCAGCGAGAAAGTACGTCGACGATTCTCAAGGTCCTACGCCTCACCCCTGCTCTTCCCACTTCGGCAAGGGAGCTGCGCCTTTCGGTCCGAACGGCGCGAGCATCGGAACCTTGCGCCGATAGGAATCGTACGCCTCGGCGCCCAATTGCTCGCGCAGGAAGCGTTCTTCAAGCCGCGCCTTCAGCCAGAAGGCGATCGTCATCAGCAGCGCGCCGGCAATGCCGAAGGCGTCGGCCTTCCAAATCGCGGTGGCGTAGAGGGCGGCGATGATCCCGGTATAGATCGGGTGGCGCACGACGGCGTAGGGGCCCGTGTCGATGACGCGATGATCCGCCTTTCTGGTGACCGAACTCGACCATAGCCGGCCGAGATAGAGCCGCGCCTGCCAGGCGAACGCCAAGCCGATCACGATGATGGCGACGAGGCCCCACTGGGCGGGTTGGCCAAGTCGCCATAGCCGAGCGCCGTGGTCGAGGCGATGGCCGGCGGCGAGCAGCGCCACGCCGCCCACGGTGACCGCTCGGTAGAGCAATTCCTCGCGCGCGGCCGGCCGCGACGCGGCCGGATCGGACCAGATTGCGGCCGCGATCCAGGAGGCGACCCACAGGACCCAGACCGCAATGACGGCTTCTCCCGGGGTCACGCCCGATCAGGTCTCCGGCCGGTTACTTCGAGACGCGCGTCCAAGCCGCGGTCTGGCACATGGAGCTGCCGGCGATGCAGCCATGCGTCGTCAATTGCTGGCCGCTCAGGCTGACATCCATCGAGTAGACAAGGTGGCGCTGCGGATCGAAGGCCGAGCCGGTCCAATGGCCAGAATCGGTCGAAACCAACGTCATGATGAACCGGTCGCCGGTTTTTTCCTGGCCGTAAGGGTCCTTGGTCCAGGTATTGACGGCGCAAATATTGCCGCCGCAGCGCGACAGGCGCACCCGCACCTCCCCGTCCTCGCGCGCCCATTCGCCATTGGCGTTCCAGCCGGCTTCGGCCGCCGACGAGGCGAACAGTCCAAAAAGCGCGGCCGCGCCTAAGCAACCTTTTGAAAATGCAGACAATTTCACCAATCGTTCTCCTTGTCGCCTCGTTCTGAGCCCCTGCAGGGCGAATCTCGGACGAGATTTGTTTCGGCTTATCCAATCAAATTTTGATGAGATCAGGGCGACGGACCGCAAAAATCTTGGGAAAAGCCCGCACTCTCGGGGTCGCGGCCGAGCCGCGGGCGCATGAAGCGGCGAAGCTCTGCGGAGAGTTCGTGGAGCTTGCGGACCGCTTGCGCCAAACGCGCCGTCGGATAGATCAAGTGGCCATGCCGCAAAAGCCGCTCCGCCCGCTTCCCGCCCTCGACAATTCCGCCGATCCGCTTCTCGCCCGCATCGCCGAGGCGCTCGAGCGGCTCGCTCCGCCGCCTCCGGCGGCGCCGGATTTCGCCGCGGCCGAAGCTTTCGTCTGGCATGCCGATCGCGGCGGTCTCGCGCCGGTCAGGAAGGTCAATCGCGTCGAGATCGCGCTGCTGCGCGGCGTCGATTTCGTCCGTGACGCGCTGCTCGAAAACACCGAGCGTTTCGCCAAGGGCCTGCCCGCCAACAACGCCCTGCTCTGGGGCGCGCGCGGCATGGGCAAGTCGTCGCTGGTCAAGGCCGTCCATGCCGAGATCAACCGCCGCGACCCTCAAGCCGGCCTGAGACTCGTCGAAATCCACCGCGAGGACATCGAGAGCCTGCCGGGCCTGATGTCGCTGCTGCGCGAAGCGCCGTTCCGGTTTCTCGTCTTTTGCGACGACCTCTCCTTCGACGCGGCCGACACGTCTTACAAATCGCTGAAAGCCGCGCTCGAAGGCGGCATCGAGGGGCGGCCGGCCAATGTGCTCTTCTACGCGACCTCCAACCGTCGCCATCTGCTGCCCCGCGACATGATGGAGAACGAGCGCTCGACCGCGATCAATCCCGGCGAGGCGGTGGAGGAGAAAGTGTCGCTGTCCGACCGCTTCGGCCTATGGCTCGGCTTTCACCGGTGCAGCCAGGACGAGTATCTCGCCATGGTGTTCGGCTACGCCGACCATTTCGGCCTTGCGGCGCCGCGCGAGGAGATCGCCCGCGACGCGCTCGAATGGGCGACGACGCGCGGCGCCCGCTCAGGCCGCACGGCGTGGCAATTCATTCAGGATTTGGCCGGGCGTTTGGGGAAGCGGCTGGACGCGTGACGGCGCAACCTCGGTCGCCCGATTTCGCCGGAATCGATCTAAAACACGACGAATAATCTGGGATCGCCTGTCGCCAGGCGCGAGAACGATCGCGCCTGGAGCGACGGTCAGGATTGGCGCATCAAGCGCGGCGCGATTTGGCCGGCTCGCCGTTGCGACGCCACAAAGCGGCGCGGGCCTTGACTCGGTAATCTTCCGCGCTGCTCGCGGCGGCCGCTTCGATGCGCTGGACGATCCGCGCGGTCGCTTGTCGCGCCGCCTGCGCCGCGGCCGTCGCCTCTGCATTCCTTGCCCGCTTCGCCAAGATCAGCGCGTGAACCTCGAGGGCCCAGGCTTCGTCCAAGGCTCGCCCCGCCAGGACAAGCGCGTCGTCGTCATGCGGAGGCGTCGAATCGGCGGGCCGGGTGTCCCGCGCGGCGTCGAGACGCGCCATCCGGTCGAGGAAGTCTTCGCGACCTGAACGGTCGAAGCTCAAGGCGAACCTTTGCAGGCTCGAGAGGTCCTGGAAATCGCCGGAACGTGCAGTGGAGCTCGTCATAATGTTTGCCCTCCAGTTAAGCCTGAGACGCTCAAATCATGGCCGATATTTACTCGGCGTCAACTTTGATATTCTGTTACCATCCGTTAAGCTAAATAATATTTCCGAAATGTCGGCTCAGGTTTATTACAATGATACTTGAGACATCTGGCCCAGCAAGGACGAGCGGCGGATGTCGGCATTAAGCCTTCAACAAAATCGCCGCGCGTTCGGCCGCGATCAGATCGCGTCGGCGATGTTCGAGGCGATCAGCTTCTGCTCGACAGTCGCCGCCCCGGCCGGAAAGCGGGCCGCGGAACGCGGCGCCGGCGGTCGTCTTGGGCGCAAGGCGCGGCGCAGGCTCGCCCGCGCCAAACCCGGCGACAGGGTCAAAAGGCCATGGTTCGGATCAAGCCGCAGGATGAGCAGCAAGAGGCGGAGGGCGTCGACATATCTGCCGGCTCGCGCGGCTCGCCAAAACAGCCACTCAGCCAGGCTCGCTTCGCCGAACCGGGTCTCGGCGTTGAAATGAGGATATTTCGCCCGCACCTCCGCGGCGACGAGGCGGAAGGACCGCAGCATTTGGCGGGAATCGCCGGACATGCTCTCCGGCACTTCGCGATAGCCGACGAGATGCTCGCGCACGACCGCGAAACGATGGCGCTCGGCGAGACGGAAATAGAGCAGTAGATCCTCGCAGCCCTGCGCCTTTTGCGCTCGCAGGCCCGGCTCGTAGCCGCCGCATTCCAGAACCGCGCTTTTGCGCATCAGCGGCGAACTGCCGTTGCCGATGAAATTTCCGCAGCAAATTTGCTTGAGCACGTCGCCTTCATGCGACGGCCTGTCGTTGGCGTCGATGATTTCGCCGCGGCCGTTGATCGTCGTGTACCAGGTATAGACGAGCGCCGTTTCCGCCCCCGCTTCGTCCAACGCCGCCAATTGTTTTTCGATCTTGGCCGGCGCCCAGAGGTCGTCGGCGTCGAGAGGGGCGATGAACTCGGCGCGAGCGTTGGCGACGCCCTTGTTGCGCGCCGCAGCGACGCCGCCATTCTGCTGGACGAACAGCCGGACCCTGTCGTCCTGCTGCGCATGGCGGCGGACGATCTCTGCCGTGTCGTCTTCCGAGCCGTCGTCGACGACGATGATGTCCAGCGCCGCGTGCGTCTGGCCGCGCACGCTCGTCAAGGTCTCATCGATGCTCCTTGCCGCATTGTAGGCGGGAATGACGACGCTCACGAGCCGCGCATCCGGCCGCGCCGCGCAGACCGCCGACCCGTTCATGGCTCTCCCCCGGAGAGCGGGCGCGGCGCGCGCAGATAGTAGATGACGCCGGAAATGAGCCCCGCCACCTGCTCTCGCGTGAAACGGTCCTCGTCGCGCCAGCCGACGAGCGCGCGACGAAGCGCGCGGCTCGCATAGTAAAGCGGCAAGGTGACGAACAGGCGCCGCAGGTTTCCGAGATTTCCGCTGCGTTCGAATTGCACGAGCAAGGCGGTTGCGTGGCCGCGCATATAGGCGCGGATTTGCCGACGAAGGCCGTCCATGTCTCGGCGATGGAAATGGTAGGCGACCGCGGTCGGTTCGTAACGGCAGCGCTCGCCCGCCGCCAGCACCCGATGCCAGAACTCCGAATCGTCCGAACAGCCGGCGGCGCCTGCGCCAAGCCGCTCGTCAAAATAGCCCACCTTGTCAAAAACCGACTTGCGGAACGCCATGCTCGCGCCGGCGCCGATCCGCCAAACCGGACAGCCGCGCCATTTGTCGGAAGCGAAGAATTCGGCGCCGAAGTCGAGCCGCTGAAAACCTCGCCCAAATCCCCACCAGCGCTCGAAATGCCATTGCGCGTCCGTCGCCAATTCCGCCGGCAATACGAGGCCCGTGACCGCCGCGATGTCGGGCTGATCGAACGCCTCGATCAGGCGCTTGAGCCAGTCGGCGTGGAGAATCACATCGTCATCGGTGTAAGCGACGATCTCTCCACGCGCCGCTCTCGCGCCGGTATTGCGGGCGACGTCCAACCCCGGACGGTCTTCCCGCACATAGCGCACGTCCGCCCTGCGGCAGACGTTGCGGGTCTCGCCGCCGAGAGAGGCGTTGTCGACGACGATCACCTCGTCGGGGCGGCGGCTCTGGCCGGCGATCGACGCCAAACAGCGCGCCAGCGCTTCCGGTCGATCGCGGGTGCAGATGACGACCGAGGCGCGCAGATCCGACGTCTCAAGCGGCCGCGGCGCTTCGCCGGCGAGGTACAGTTGGCCAATGGGGCGCGAGCCGCTCCAAACGACCATCAGGCGAGGATGCGCGGAGCCGGTCGCCGCAGGTCCTGCCTCGAGGCAAATCAGCGCCCCGACCCCTTGACGCGCCGGAGGCAGGTCGCCGGCGCCCTTGTCCACCGTCAGATCGGCTCGCATCCCATCGACTTTCAACCAACTGAAAACGCTATCCCGTTTACAAACCTCGGCGCCCGACGCCCCTGCTTGCGGGCCTTTATGTTAAAGGTTAACATAACATAATTAGAACATAAGTCCATGTTCGATCTTCAGAGTCGAAGGAGGCGGACATTGAGGATCGGCTTGGCGGCCTTGCGGAGCGGCCGACGCGCCTTCGGCCCTGCTTCCGCGCCGAAGGATCAGGACCGTTCGCGGAGCGCCGGACGGCGGAGCGGAGCGCCGCGCGCCGGGCTCCAGGCAATAGGCCACGACTGGAGCCACTTCCGCGACGTGGTCCTCATCCTGGTGCGCCGCAATTTTGTCAGCCGCTATCGAAACACCGCCATCGGCATGGCCTGGGCGCTGGCGACGCCCTTGTTGTTCCTGCTCGTGTTCTATTTCGTGTTCAAAGTGATAATTAACATTTCTATCGATAAATACGCGTCCTTTGTCTATATCGGCATCCTCGCCTGGACATGGCTACAAGCCGCCGTGACCGACGGAACGGCGGCGATCACCTCGAATCCCAACCTCGTCTCCCAACCCGGATTTCCGGTCGCCGCTTTGCCGATCGTGTCGGTGACCGCCAATTTGTTCTCGCTCGCCGTGGCGTTTCCGGTTCTGTTGGCGCTGTTGATCGTCGAAGGCGCGCGTCCGGGCTTCGCGATTCTCTGGCTGCCGGCCATCGTCGTCGTGCAATACGCATTAACGCTGGGCCTGTGTTTCTTCGCGGCCGCGTTGAACGTCGCGGCCCGCGACATGCAGCATATTGTCCCGATCCTGCTGCAGATCGGCTATTACCTGACGCCGATATTTTATAGCGGCGACAAGGTTCCCGGGCACTACCGCGCCATCTTGCGCATCAATCCGATGTACGGTCTGCTCGAATCGTACCGCGCGGTTTTGATCGACGGGCGGATTCCCGACCTTGCCGGCCTGGCGGCGACGCTCGCCTTTTCGCTCGTTCTCCTCGTGACGGCGGCGAGCTACTTCAGGAAAGCGAGCTACCGCTTCTTGGAAGACCTTTGATGGCCGAGATCAGGCTTGACGTCCGCAATCTCGGCAAGCGCTTCGCGCGCTATCATGCCGAGCGCCCGCGCACGCTCAAACAAATGGCGGTGCGCGGCGTCTCCCGGCTGAAGCCTCTCGATCGCTTTTGGGCGGTTCGCGGCGTCAGTTTCGAGGTAAAGGCGGGCGTCATGCTCGGCGTCGTGGGCCAGAACGGCTCCGGCAAGTCGACGCTCTTGCGACTGCTGGGAGACGTCATGCGCCCGGACGAAGGCGAAGTGATCCGGCGCGGGCGGCTGCGCGGCCTGTTGGAGCTCAATAGCGGCACGCATCCGGACTTGTCGGGACGGGAGAATATTTTCATCAACGGCGTCATCGCCGGTCTAACGCATCGCCAGGTGCGGGCGCGTCTCGATGAAATCATCGCCTTCGCCGAGTTGGAGCAATCGATCGACAATCCGGTGCGCACCTACAGCGCCGGCATGAAGCTCCGTCTCGGCTTCGCCACCGCCATTCATGTCGATCCGGAAATCTTGCTGATCGACGAGGCGTTGGCCGTCGGCGACGTGGCCTTCCAGCAAAAATGTCTCGAGCAAATCAAGAAGTTCAGGGCGCAGGGCTGCGCCATCGTGCTCATCAGCCATGATCTGACGCAGATCGAGGCGCTTTGCGATCGCGCGCTCTGGATCAGGCGCGGCGGCGCCGCGTCGCTGGGCGATCCGACCGAAGTCCTTGCCCAATACCGCGCCGACATGGACGCCGAGGCCGCGCGCCGCGCGGCGGCGACGATGAAGCCGCTTGTAACGACCGCCGGCGTCGCCCTGAACCTGGACGAGAACCGCTTCGGCACGCTCGAGGCGCAAATCGTCGACGTTCGACTGCTCGACGAGCGAGGGAGCGAAGCGCGCGCAATCCATTCGGGAGAGGGCCTGGTCATTGAAATCACGATCGATGCGCCGCGGCCGATCGAGTGGCCGCGGCTCTCGGCGGCGATCGGCCGCGGGCCAAAGGAAGACTGCATTGACGTCAATACCGAGGCCGACCGCATCCAGGTCAAGACGCTCAGCGGGTTGAAAAAAGTGGAGCTGCGCCTCCGTCGGCTCGATCTTGCCGCAGGCCGTTACGACGTCAGCGTCGGCCTCCACGACGCCGAATGGCGCTTCGCCTTCGACTACCATTGGCGGGCGTATTCTTTCGACGTGATCGGGTCGCCGAAACGCGGACTTCTTTCGCCGCCGCGCGAGTGGCTGCTCGCGTGACGCCGAAAGCTCCATATTCTCGGACGGGCAAAGGAATGAACGCAGCATGGACGCGCGCCCTGTCCTCGTAACCGGCGGCGCCGGCTTCATCGGCAGCCACACGTGCAAGCTGCTCGCCGCCAGCGGCTTCCGACCGATCGTCTACGACAATCTCAGCAGCGGCGCCCGCGACGCCGTGCGATGGGGACCGTTTGTCCAGGCGGACGTCGCCAACGAAGCCGCCTTCGTCGAATCGTGCCGCGCCTATCGCCCTGTCGCGCTCGTCCATTTCGCCGCTTCCGCCTATGTCGGCCAGTCGGTCGTCGATCCGGAGGAATATTATCGCAACAATGTCAGCGGGCTCGTCGCCATGCTGCGCGCTTGCCGAGAAGCGGGTCTGCGCAACATTGTCTTTTCGAGCAGTTGCGCGGTCTACGGCGCGCCCGATTCGCTGCCGATCAAAGAAACCGCAATTCTCGCGCCGATCAGTCCGTATGGGCGGACCAAGCTGGTCGGCGAACAGATCCTGCAAGATTATGCGCAAGCTTACGGATTCCGGTACGTCGCCTTGCGCTATTTCAACGCGTGCGGCGCCGATCCGGACGGCGAACTCGCGGAGCGGCACAATCCCGAGACTCACCTCATTCCGCGCGCCCTGCTGGCGGCCAGCGGCACAATCGACCGCCTCGAAATCTATGGCGACGATTACCCGACGCCGGATGGAACCTGCATTCGCGACTATGTGCATGTCGGCGATCTGGCGCGAGGGCATGTTCTGGCGCTGAATTATCTGCTCCGCGGCGGAGAAAATCTGCGCGTCAATCTCGGCGCCGGACGCGGATGGTCCGTTCGCGAAATCGTGACGTCAATCGCCCACCTTTTCAGGAGCGCGCCGGTCGTGGTGCGACCGCGTCGCGCGGGCGACCCGGCGATCCTCTTTGCGGATGCGACTCTCGCCCGCGAGAGGCTGGGATTTTCGGCCATGCTTTCGGATTTGGAGACAATCATTCGCACCGCCGCGCCGTCCTTCGGACTGAGCGCGGCGATCGACCGCAGTTGGTCCCATGCGAAGCAAATCGAACGGGGCGCGCGCTCGCATGAACGCGCTGGCCTTTCGGCAGGCGGCCGTCAGCTCTCGCATATAGCGGCGGATGGAGCGCGTTCGCTCTAGGGGACATGCACGGTGTAAGACCGCAACACGCAGCGATGATCGGCGCTGGAGCCGTCCGGCCAGCCGAAAAGCTTGTAGGTCACATAGGGCCTCATCGTGAGGACGGCGGCGCTCGGTACAGGGTTGCCCTCGAAATCGAATGTTCCTGGATAGACCTCGAACACGGCGTCCACCGTGTAATCGTTGTAATTCTCGGCGACGCAGGCTGTCTGATGGGTATCGTTGTAGTCGTTATCCAAATTCCACCAGATGTTGTTGACTTCCCGTTCATCGGCGAAGCTGCGCCCGATCCCGGCGCCGGCGATCAAAAGCGTCGCCGAGAGAAGGGCTTTCACAACACGCTTCATCACAGCCTCCTCGAATAACCGCCATTCTGGATTCGATCCCGCCGCGAAAACCGGCCCAGAGATCAAGTCGGAGGCATTAACGGCGCCGTCGCGCTTTCGTTCCCGAACCTGAAAACAAGCTCGCGCGACGCGGCCTTCATTCCGTCAGATATTTCGAGGCTTCGCGCCGCGCGACTCCTTTGAGCCGAGCGCCGTGGTCGCGCAGAAAGCGGCGCACCCGCCGGGCGTCGCGCTTCGACAATTCGCGCAACCACCAGCCGATCGCCTTCTGGATGAACCATTCGGGATCGTCGGCGAGCACGGCGGCCCAGCCGAGCATTCGCTCGGGATCGCGACCGTCCTTGGTCCAGGGCAAAGTGAAGACGAGCGCCGCGCGACGCGTCCAAAGATGGGAGCTTTTGGTCCAAGCCTCGACCGCGTCCAGCCGGCTCTCGTCGGCGAGCAGACAGCGCGAGCCGACATTGGCGAGATTGTCCGCCACCGCCCAGCCGTCGAGATCAGGCATGCGCGCGCGCACGAAGCGCCATACGCGCTCGCTGGGCGGAACGGCCTTCTGCGCCAGGATGCGCGCCGCGGCGATCTTCATGTCCCAAACCGGCTCGCGCCAGAGGCGCGCGCTCAGGTCGGTGAGTTCTTGCGCCGGGACGCCGCGAAGTGTCTCACGGATCGCCACGTCCATCTGCGGCAAGGCGACGCCCCAATGCGTCCACGGCGATTTTTGATAGATCTTTTCTTGTTCTGCGCGCTGGGAACTGGCGAATTCGCGCAGGCGGCCAACGAATCTATCGTAGGTGTCGTCCATCTTCGGCTCAGCGCCCGCCGGCCGGTTTGGCCGCAGGCCGCGCCGGCCAATTCACCAGAAGAACGCCGCCGGCCACCATGGCGAGCGCGGCGAGGAAACCCGGCGACAGGCTCTCGCCGAGCAGAAAATGGCCGGCGAGAACGCCGACGACCGGCGTCAGAAACGTGAACGCCGCCATATCGCCGGCGCGATAGCGCGTCAGCAGCCAGAACCAGGCGAGGTACGTGGCGCCGGCAACCCAGAAGGTCTGGTAGATCAGGCTCGCCGCGCCGATCAGCGAGACATGACTCGGCCAGGGCTCGCCCGCGACCCGCGCGGCGATCGTCATGACGATCGCCGAAACGCCGAGCTGGTAGAGCAGCACTTTGATCGGCGGGACGAAGCGGAAGGACGTCGCCTTGACCATGACGGTCACCATCGCCCAGGTCGCCGCGCCGAAGATCGCCAACAGATCGCCGATCAATCCCTGTTTGCCGCCAGCCCCCGACAGCGCGACGACGACGCCGAAGAAAGCGAGCGCCATGCCGAGCCATTGCAGGGTCCGCAGCCGCTCCTGCGGCAGGAACAGGACCGCGCCGAGCGCGACGAAGAAGGGGGCCGAATAGAGGAAGACGATGACCCGCGCCGCGCTGGTCCATTGCACGGCGAGGAACAAAGCGATGAATTCGGCCGCGAAGATCAGGCCGGCCAGAGCGCCGAGCGGCAGCGAGCCGTCGCGACGGAAAATCTTCGGCTCGCGCGCCAGCGCGAAGGCGCCGACCGCGAGGCTCGCGCCGAGCGAGCGCAACGCGGCCTGGGTGATCGGCGCAAAGTCCGCGAGCGCGGCCTTGGCGGCGATCTGCTGCAAGCCCCAACTCGCGCAGAGCACGAGCATGATCGCCGCCGCGAAGCGATCGAGCGGTTTGGCGGTTTGAGCCATGGATCCGGAATTCTCGTCTTCGGCCTTAGGCCGGCTCGCCCTCGATATAGACGGCTTCAAGCTCGATGTCTCGCGAAAGCACGACGATATCGGCGCGTTTGCCGATTTCCAGGCTGCCGCATGTTCCCGAGACGCCGGCCAGGCGGGCTGGCGTGAGCGACGCCATTTGAACGATGCGCGGCAGCGGCGCCTTGGCGGCGCGCGCCATGGTTCGCACCATGACGTCCATACCGCACATCGAGCTGGCGAGGCTTCCGTCTTCGCCGCGAACCGCGCGGCCGTCGCTGACGACCAATGTCCCGCCCTCCTGCGGCCCGAAACGGTACGTTCCGGGCGGAGCGTCCATGGCCCGGTTCGCGTCGGTGACCAGACAGAGCCGCTGCGGGCCGATCATATCGAAGGCGAAATTGAGCAATTCGTCCGAGAGATGCTCGCCGTCGGCGATGACTTCCGTGCTCATTCCCTTATTCCAGAGTACGTATTGCTCCATGCTGGCGCGCATCGGCGCGCCGAAGCGGCCGCGCAGCGAGGCGACCGAACTCATCGCGCACCAGAAATGATCGACATGCCGCATGCCCTCGGCATAGGCGCGCTCCAGCTCGGCCCACTCGGCGTTGGAATGGCCGCAGGTGATCATACAATTGCGCTCGCGCGCGAAGCGGTAGAAGTCGCGCGCGCCGGGAAGCTCGGCGGCGCAGGTGGCGATCTTGACGATGTCCCGGCTTAGGAAGCTCTCGTATTCTTCGCGATCCGGGTCGCGCCGGCCGCTCGGCGCATGGACGCCGACCTTGTCCGGGGCGAAATACGGGCCATAGAAATGCACGCCGCCGATTCGCGCGCCGTCTGCGGGCGTCCAGCGCTCCTTCGCGGCTTCGCATGCCGAGATCATCGCGTCGAGCTGCGCGCGCGATCCGGTCGTCGTGGTCGGAAAGATCGTTGTCGTCCCATGGCGCGCATGCGCCCTGTTGACGGCGACGACCGCGTCGACGTCGCCATCCATGTAATCGGCGCCGGCGCCGCCATGGACATGGATGTCGACGAAGCCTGGCGATACGAAGCGTCCCGAGCAGTCGACAAGCTCGCAGTCGCTTCGGGCCTGCTCCGCCGGGCAAATCTCGATGATGCGGCCGTCGAGGCAGACGAGCGCCCCGTCGGGCAGAATGCGATCCGGCAAGACGAGGTCGCCGACGAAGACAAGATTTTTCGACACCGCCAAATCGCTCCGATCCCGATGCGAGGTTACTCTATCGGCGATTGCCCGCAATAAGCCATCGGCGCCGCGTTTGGAGACGCGTTTGATTTCGATCCCAAGTGTTTACAGCCGCGACAACGAACTTTAAGCTCCTTTAAAAAATCGCGGGAGGCGTCATGTCGTACGGGCTCGCGCTCAGCGCAATCGCCGTAGCCAATATGCTGGCCATCGTCACGCCGGGCCCGGCCTTCTTGTTGGTGACGCGCGCGGCCGCGAGCCGATCGCGCCTGACAGCGCTGGCGGTCGCCGCCGGCGTCGCCTTCGCCGCCGTGCTTTGGGCGGCGGCCGCCGCGTTCGGCGTCGGGCTGGCGATGACGCGCTTCGCGGCGATCTATGGCGCGCTGCAAATCTTGGGCGGAATCTATCTCGTCTGGCTCGGACTGGCGGCTTGGCGGGAGGCCGGCCGCACCGAGCCGATGGATCAGGCGCCGACCGAACGCGGGACGCGGCGCGGCTCGCTTTCCCGGGCCATGCTGGTCGGCGTGTCGCTCACGCTCACCAATCCGAAAGTGGTCGTCTATTTCAGCAGCATTTTCGTCGCCATGCTGCCGGCCGAGGCGCCGCTCGGCGTGCGGCTCGCGGCGCTCGCCATCGTCGCTGTCGAAGAGATCGCCTGGTTCGCCTTTCTCGCCCTGCTGTTCTCGCAAGCGCGGGTTCAGCGCGCCTATGGCCGCGTCCGCGGCGCGGTCGAACAGGCGGTCGGCGCAATCCTGGTCGCGATGGGCGCGCGCGTCGTGGCGCTGGCGCGGCTCTGAGCGACGGCGCGCCTCAGCGGGAAAATAAATGTCCGCCGGGCCGCGCCTCGCGCGTCTCTATGCTGTTCGCAACACCAACGAGGAGCTCCGTCATGAGCGAATTCACTTTTCTGTTCCGCGGCCGCGACTATTTCGCCTCGCCTGAGCAGCGGCAAAAGCACACGGAGAAATGGGTCGCCTGGTTCAAAGCGCTCGGCGACAAGGGCCATATCAAGGATATGGGCCGGCCCCTCGAGGCCGCCGGCAAGGTCGTCCGCGGCGACAAAGGAAACGTCCAGGACGGCCCCTACGCCGAGGCCAAGGATCTGATCGGCGGCTATACGCTGATCGAAGCCGCCAATCTCGACGAGGCGGTGGAATTGTCGAAAGGCTGCCCGATTTTCGACGTCGGCGGCGCGGTCGAGGTGCGGCCGGTTCAGGCGCTGAACGTCCAATACCAAGAGCTGAAAGCGTAATGGAGCTGAGCGACCATCTCTTCCGCCGCGAGGCGGGACGCATGATTGCGGCGCTGACGCGGATTTTCGGCGTCCACAATCTCGGCCTGGCGGAAGACGTGGTGCAGGAAGCCTTCTGCCGGGCGGCGGAAGTCTGGAAATTCCGCGGCGTTCCAGACAATCCTTCCGCCTGGCTGATGGCGACCGCCAAGAACTGCGCGCTGGACGCCTTGCGCCGCCAGCGTACGGCGCGCAGCTACGCCCCTGAACTCGGCCGCTATCTCGAAAGCGAATGGACGCGGGCCTCGATCATCGAGGAGCAGTTCGGCGCGAACGCCATTCGAGACGATCTCCTGCGCATGATGTTCTCCTGCTGCCATCCGCGCCTGGCCGAGGAGGCGCAGGTCGCGCTCATTCTGCACATTCTCTGCGGCTTCAGCGTCGGCGAAATCGCCGGCGCTTTCGTCAGCAGCCGGGCGGCGATCGAGAAAAGGATCACGCGGGCGAAGGCTGTCCTGGCCCAATCGAAGAAGCTGTTCGACGTCGCCGCCGCCGCGGAGGTCGCGGCGCGGCTCCCCGCGGTGCAGCGCGCGCTCTATCTTCTGTTCAACGAAGGCTATCACGGCGCCTGCGCCGAGACGGCGATCCGCGCCGAGCTTTGCCGAGAGGCGATGCGCCTGACCGCAGAGCTCCTTGCGCACCCGTTGGGAAGAACGCCGGCGAGCTACGCGCTCGCCGCGCTCATGGCGCTCGACGCGGCGCGCCTCCAGGCTCGCGCCGACGAAGCCGGCGCCCTGCTCTCGCTCATCGATCAAGATCGGACGCAATGGGATCAGGAGCTCATCGGCGAAGGGTTGAAGCTGCTCGAACTCTCCGCCGCCGGCGCGGATCTGACGGCCTACCACGTCGAAGCCGCGATCGCGGCGCAGCACGCCCGCGCGGCCTCGGTCGAGGAGACGGATTGGGCGACGATCGTCGAGCTTTATGAGACGCTGTCGGCGATCCGGCCCTCGCCGATCGTCGCGCTCAATCGCGCCATCGCCATCGGCCAACGCGACGGCCCGGAACGCGGGCTCGACGCGATCGCCGCGATCGACGGCGCCGATCGGCTCGCCGCCTATCCGTTCTATCCCGCCGCGCGCGGCGAGATGGAGCTCGCCCGCGGCGAGAAGGACGCCGCGGCCGAGCATTTTCGCGCCGCCCTCGCCCTCGCCCGCAATCCGAGCGAGCGGCGCTTTCTGCAGCGGCGCGTCGAGGCCTGCGCGTCCTCCCTCGGCGAGCGAGAGAAAAGTCGCGGGTGAGCGCACGGCGCGCGGCTGTCAATATCGTACTTTTGTGACGCCGCGACTCGCCCGCGCCTCCTCCCTTCGGCAACGGAGCCGGTGCTTTGCACAATATGTCCGCGCGCGCGGCCGTCGCGCGTCTTTAGTTCGCAGACCCGGCTGCGCGGGTCCGCGCGATCCCTCCCGAGGATCGCTTTTGCTGAGCAGCACGGACCGGAGGCATCCCATGACCAATTCGGCAATGCTTCAGAACAAGCGCGCCGTCGTGTTCGGCGCCGGCGGATCGATCGGCGCGGCCGTCGCCAAAGAATTCGCCGCCGAGGGCGCGGAGGTCTTTCTCGCCGGCAGAACCAAATCAAGCCTCGAAGCGACCGCCGCGGCGATCGTCGCCGCCGGCGGACGCGCGCACGCCGCCCCGGCCGATGCGCTCGACGACGCTGCGGTCAATGATTATCTCGACGGCGTCGCGCGGTCGGGACGGATAGACGTCGTCTTCAACGCGACTGGCCCGGAGCCGAGCAAGTACGGCGTCGGAAAACGCGCCGTCGACTTGTCGGTTTCGGAGTTCCTGGCCGCGCAGACGATCGTCGAATCGCAATTCGTCACCGCGCAGGCGGCGGCGCGCTGCATGACGCGGCAGGGTTCGGGGGTCGTCATTTTCCTGACCGGCAGCCCGGCGCGCGGCCATGTCGAGGGCGGCGCGGCGATCGGCGCCGCTTTCGGCGCGATCGAGACGCTGATGGAGAACATGGCCTTCGAACTTGGCCCTTCAGGCGTGAGGGCCGTGTGCCTGCGCACGACCGCGAACACGGACAGCCGCACCATTCAACAGGTGATCGCCATGCAGGCGAGCAGAATGAATGCGCCGAAAGATCAGGTCATCGCCGGGATCGCCAGCTACAATTTCCTGAAACGGCCGGCCAGCATCGCCGACACGGCCAGAGCCGCGGCGTTCCTGGCCTCCGACCGCGCCCAGATGTTCACAGGCACAATGGTCAATGCGACCGCCGGCGCGGCGCTTGATTGAGGCGCGACGGCCGGAGCGCAAATTACGGCGTTCGGGCGGCGCCGGCTCGGCGCGCCGCCCGCCATCCGCGCCACGCCGCGCAAGATCGCCGACCGCGCCGATCAAGCCGCCGAGCGGCGCGATTCTACCGACAGAGCGGCAAGAAGGCCGTAAGCTCCCGTCCGCGAAGATAGATCACCCGACTGGTGAGGCCGCCATGCCGCATGATCCAGGCGCGGATCGGCGCCGGATAGGCCTCGGTCACCGCCTGCGTCGCCTGCGGAGCGGCGTAGACTTGGCCGTCTTGCAGATCGACCACGCGCGGCGCATGGAAGCCAAGGACCGCCCGCCGGGTGACGCAGAGGCGGCTGCGCGGGATCATTGTCAGGACCAGCGTGCAAGCCGAATAGCAAGGGCCGTCGATGACGACGCGCTCGCCGCTTTGGCGCAGCAAGGCGAAGAGCGCCAGGAAGTCCGTCACCTCGCCGCCGGGACTGGCTTCGATGCGCACATCGGCGCCGGCCGGATAGAGGGAGGCGAGAAAAAAGAAAATCGCAAAGAGCGCGCGCCGCACGCCGCTCCTCCTTCGTACCGAGGAGATCGCTCGCGCCAGGCCGCGCCGGGCGGGCTCATTGGGCGGGGCTCCGCACCGCCGCATGGGCGAGCTCGTTCCACACGGGAAGGTAGATTCGATCGCGAGCCGGTCAAGGGCGCCGGCGGCCCCCGCGACAAAAAGACGGCGGGCCTTTCCTGGGACCCGCCGTCTCGTTTATTCCCGCCGATTCAACGTGTCTCGCGGCGAATCTGGCGGGATATTGGTCCAGACTGGAGGACTGGACTTCTGGTCCCGCGGTTTCGTTTAGAGACCCGCGAGATAGCTCGTCGGATCGACCGGGGTCGAGCCTTTGCGCAGTTCGAAGTGCAATTGCGGAGAGGAGACGTTGCCGCTCTGGCCCGATTTCGCGATGATCTGGCCGCGCTTGGCCTGATCGCCGCGCTTGACTTCGAGTTCGCTGTTGTTGGCGTAGGCGCTGACGAAGCCGTTCGGATGCCGGATCAGGATGAGATTGCCGTAGCCTTTGAGCTCATTGCCGGCATAGGCGACGACGCCGCTTTCCGCCGCCTTGACCGAGGTGCCCTCCGGCACCGCGATGTTGATGCCGTCATTGCCGCCGGCCTTGAAGCCCTGAATGATCCTGCCGCGCGCCGGCCAGCGGAATTCCGGCGAAATCCCGGCCGCATCGGCTTGAGCGCTGGTCATCGGCTCGGACGAGGTCGCCTCCTCCGGATGGAGACTGCCGGTCGGGGTCTTGTCGGTTGCGGTCGGTTTCTTGGCCTCAGCCTTGGCTTCGGCCTGCGGCTTGGCCGGCTGTTCGGCCTTGGCGGTCTTTTCGGGTTTCTCGGCTTTGGCCGGCTTTTCCGGCTTGGCGGACTTCTCGGCCTTATCAGCCTTCGCCGCCTTCGCCTCGGCGAGCTTGTCCTTCTTGCGCTTATGCTCGGACGCGTCGGCTTCTCTCTCGGCCTTGTCCTTCTTCGCCTTGGCTTCTTTTTCGGCCTTCGCCGACTTGGATTCGGCCTCCGCGCCATGCGCCTTCGACTCGGCCGAGGCGGCCTTGGCGCCGTCGGCGTTGTAGACGGGCACGATCAGCCGGACGCCAGGATGCACTTGGCTCGCGCTCGAAAAGCCGTTGGCGCGCAGCAGAGCCGCTTGCGGCACGCCGTAGCGGCGCGAAATCGCGTCGAGATTTTCCCCGTCGGCGACGACGACCGCCGAGCCGCCCACGGTGCTCCAGCCGCCGGAAAAGCCGGTGATCGGCTGGGTCGTGGTCGGCTTGATCGAGCCGGTCGTCTGCGGCGCCGGCGCCGGCAGAGAAGAGACCGCAACCGGGCTCGGATGCGAGGCGGCGGCGTAATTGGGATTCGGCACAGGAGCGGCGGAGCCGACAGTCGCCGTCGGGGTGGGCGCGCCGTCGCTCAGCGAGAAAGCGTCGGAGAACCGCGTCGCATCCGTGGAGCAGCCGGCGAGCCATGCTCCCACAAGGCCGGTCACAGCCAGGCGCGCCGACAAGCGCGCCAAATTGAACGCCCCACTCTCACTCATCGGATTAACCCACCCGAACGTACTGATGATTGGCGGATTTAACCGTGTTGAGGTTAAGGGAAGGTTTAGGGTGAATCATTCCGTTCGAATTTTAACGATATGAGGCCTTCTTCGCGCCTCAAAGGCCGCGCGACAGGCCCGCGGCGAGCGGGGCGAAAGCGCGCGCCGGCCCGACATCCTCGGCGCGGAAGCCGCCGTCGCCGTGGCGAGAGATTTTGACGATCCTTTGTTCGCGGCCCCCGTCGCGCGCGACGCTCCGCGCCGCGACCATCACGCCGTCCTCGGTCAGCCGATCCCCGAAACGATCCCAGGGCTCTTCGATCAACGCGTTGATCAAGATGCGGTCGAAAGGCCCGGCCGGCGCGCCGTCGGCCAGGGCGTCGGCCCAGGCCACCTTGACATTGGTCGCGCCGAACGCTTCGAGCCGCGTCGCCGCCTCCAGCGCCAGCGACTGACAGCGTTCGAGCGTCAGCACCGACGCGGCGAGTTGGACGATCAACGCGGTCGCGTAGCCGGCGCCGGCGCCGATCTCCAAGACGCGGTGATGCGGTTGAACTGCGAGCGCCTCGATCATCGCCGCGACAATCGAGGGCGGCGGCGCCGTTTGGCCGCAGCCGATCGGCAGCGCGATGTCGCGGCCGGCAATGTCGCCATAACGCTGCGGCGCGAACAGCGCGCGGGGCGCGCGCTCCAGAGCCCTGAGCAGGTTCAGATCGCGCACGCCCTTGGCGCGCATCAGCAGCATGAACTGCGCTCGATCCTGAGCCTCCGCGCCGACCGTCACTCCCGCCCCCTCGAGCGATCGGAAAGTTTTTTAGCTCCTCGGTCGAGGCTGACGGCCGACTGGTCGGCGGTCAACTCAACCGAACGCGTTTTCGTAGCGCGCCCGCGTCGGCTCGTCGGTCAAGTCGAGCCGCAGCGGCGTGATCGAAATCTTCTTTGAGGCCAGCGCCTCGATGTCGGTGCCCGCCTCCGGCGTGAAACGGCCGCGCCTGAACATCAGCCAGTAATAGGGATTGCCGCGGCCGTCGGAACGCTCCTCGATGCGCAGCAATTCGGTGTCGCGCCGGCCTTGGGTCGTCACCGCGACGCCGGCCACTTCGTCCGGCGCGCAAGGCGGGAAGTTGACGTTGAGCAGCACGCCGGGCGGCACGCCCTGTTTCAAGACTTTCTCGATGAGCGCCGGCGCATGCGCCCGCGCGCATTCCCAATGGATCGCCTTGTGGCCCTCGCCGCCATAGGCCTGGGAGAGCGCGATCGACGGCGCGCCGATCAGCGCCCCTTCCATGGCGGCGGCGATCGTGCCGGAATAGGTGACGTCCTCGGCGACATTCTGGCCGCGATTGACGCCGGACAAGATCAGATCCGGCTTGCGATCGGCCATGAGCTTGCGCACGCCCATGATGACGCAATCAGTCGGCGTGCCCCGAATGGCGTAATGGCGCTCGCTGATTTCGCGCAACCGCAGAGGATCGTTCAGCGATAGCGAATGGGCCACGCCGGACTGATCCGTCTCCGGCGCGACGATGAAAATGTCGTCGGAGAGAGTCCGGGCGATTTCCTCGAGAATGGCGAGGCCCGGCGCGTGCACGCCGTCGTCATTGGTCAGCAAAATGCGCATGCGCGATCC
This sequence comes from Alphaproteobacteria bacterium, assembly GCA_021325385.1. GTDB lineage: Bacteria > Pseudomonadota > Alphaproteobacteria > Rhizobiales > Beijerinckiaceae > Roseiarcus. The sequence continues at coordinate 16,750 of JAJPHH010000206.1, read as the reverse complement.
GTTCGGCGGCGATAGCCCGTCTTTGGCGACGGGCGTTTGTCGACGCCCTCTGGCGCCGCCCCTCGGCGCCTTTGTATCGCGCCTAAACGATTCGCGCGACGCGCTGTGTCGCAACCTTATTGTGTGCAGGGCTCTTCCGGCAGAAGCTCGAACTTGCTCAACTTCGCCGCCAGGACGAACTGGCCGTAATCGAGACTGAGACTGCCCAACACGCCGTTTTCGTAGAGGTCGAAGGAGAGGACGTAATCGGGCGAGGAATCCTTTTTCGCCTCGTCGAAATAGGAGATCGTCACCGGCCAGCGCCGCACCGACTTCAGCATCGCGGCTTGGAGTTGGTCGGCGCTGGGCTCCTTGGCCTCGTCGCCGATCACCGTCAGGGTGTGGAATATCTTCTCGCCGGTGTCGGATCCGTCGTAAACCCGCGCTTCGAGCGTGCGCACGCCTTTCTTGGCGGCTTCGACGACATGGGCGAGGTGCTGCGTCGGAAACAGGATGTCCTTGCCGAGATCGAGAGTCTCTTCCTTAGGCTGCTTGAGGCTGACGGAGATGTCGCCGGAATCGCTGCGCGTCGCGCTGCCGTCGATCGTCGGCTGGGCCGCGTCGGCGATCATCGAATCGATCTTGAAGCGCATTTTCTTGGCCTGGCCGTCCTCGAAAGTGATGGCCCGCGTGTCCGAATCCATCGGATCGCCTTCGTTGCGCTGCAACTCGGTGATCTGCCGGAAATCCGACGCGTAGCCGTCGCAAGCCGAGCCGCGGAATTCATAGGCGATCAAGCCGCTGGCCGCGACCGGCGCCTGCGGGCCGTCGCCCCTGGCGAGAGAGATCGTATAAGCCGCGCGATGCGAGACGAAGGGGACCGCCGGATCAGCCCGCGCCTCGCCCGCCAGGGTCAAGGCAAGAATGGTGAGGGCGAAGGTCGCCTTCATGCAGTGCTCCTCAATCTTAAAGGTCGCCCCTTTTTGATTGGCGTCGCCAGTCTGAGTGTCGCGCCAGACGTTTGCAAGAGCTGGACCATTGCCCTACAGGCCTTGCGATCCCATGAATGCGCTGCAAAAGGCGGCGCGTTTGTGGCGAAGTTCCCGCAAGCGGAGAATTTTCATGAGCAAGACCGCCGCGCGTCTCAAAGAGCTGGGGATAGAACTGCCGAGCCCCGTCCCGCCCGTCGCCAATTATGTCCCTTACGCGCGGCTCGGCGCGATGTTGGTCATTTCCGGCCAATTGCCGATCGGGCCCGACGGCAAGCTGGCGCCGGCCCAAATCGGCAAGCTCGGGGCCGGCGCCGACATCGAGATCGGCCGCGCCGCGGCCCGGCTTTGCGCGATCAATCTGCTCGCCCAGGCCAAGGCCGCGCTCAACGATCTCGACCGGATCAAGAGCGTGATCCGGCTCGGCGGCTTCTTCAACGTCGCCGGCCCGTTCGACGCCCTGCCGCAGGCGATGAACGGCGCCTCGGACCTGATGGCGGAGGTTTTCGGCGAAGCCGGACGCCACGCCCGGACCACGGTCGGCGTCGCCCATCTGCCGCTCAACGCGCTGGCGGAAGTGGAAGCCATGTTCGAGGTCGCCTGATGGCGGCGAACGCGCCCCCTTGGCTGATCGCGCGGCCGATCGCTCATCGCGGCCTGCACGACGCGCGGCGCGGGATTGTCGAGAACACGCTGGAGGCGGCCGAGGCCGCAATCAGCCGCGGCTTCGCGATCGAATGCGACGTCCAGCTCAGCGCCGACGGCGAGGCGATGGTCTTCCACGACGACGCGCTCGACCGGCTGACCGAAGCGAGCGGCGCGCTCGCGGACCGCACCGCGGCCGGGCTTGCGGCGATCCGCTTCAAGGCGGGCGAGGCGAAAATCCCGCGGTTTCGCGATTTGCTCGACGCGGTCGCCGGGCGCGCGCCGATCGTCTGCGAAATCAAGAGCGCGTTCGACCGCGACGTCCGGCTCGCCGACGCGGTCGCTGCGCTCGCGGCAGGCTATCAAGGACCGCTGGCGTTCAAGAGCTTCGATCCTTTCGTCATCGCCCATCTGCGCCGCGCGGCGCTCGACCGCCCGCTCGGGATCGTCGCGGAGGCCAGCTATGACGGCGCGGGTTGGCGCTTCCTGTCGCCGGCGCAAAAGCTGGAATGCGCCAATTTTCTCCACTACGACGCGACGCGGCCCGATTTTGTCTCGTTCTCGGTACGCGACCTGCCCCATCCGACGCCGTTCCTGCTGCGCCGGCTCGCCGGAACGCCGATCATGGCTTGGACGGTACGCAGCGCCGAGCAGCGCGAGAAGGCGCGCCAATGGGCCGATCAGATCGTGTTCGAGGGCGACGTCGCGACGTGAAGGGAGCGGACGATAAAGCGCGCTCTTCAACCTGCGATGTAACCTCGTACCTTTTGCGAAAGGCTGCGTTCCTGCATCGCCGGTGGCGATTATCGTCGCATTTTTGCGTCTGTCGTATGTAAAAAAGCCCCCCTGCGGTCGGCGTTTCACCCTCTTGATTCTCGCAGCGAAGAGAACATAGTGTTAACCATTGGGGCAAAGGGGGGGTAGTCATGTCGGAACAGAGCTTCCCGTCGGTTTCGCTCAATCGTCTTGCGCATCCGCGAACCAAAACTCGTCCTTACCAGAAGCTTCTTCTGACCGTGCTGGCGGCGTTCGGTTTTACCGCGAGCATGCCCGCCCTTGGCCAACTGTCGGCGCCTACCTATGTTAGCGGGACCGCGGTCGCTAACATCACAGTGACCTTCTCGGTGGCGCCCCCCAGCGGATCGACAGTATCTTGTTCTCTATCCTTATCGAGCAATGATGCTCGCGGTCCTGCGGACAGCCAGACCATAAGCGCAAACGTGAGCGGGTCGACAGCAAGCTGTCCCATCACAATGTACTATCGCTGGCGTCTGACAACGCCGGCCGAGGACACCATGACGATCGCCTACTCGGTCGTCGGACCAACCCAGACCAGCTCGGGGCTAGTCAACATCATTCCGATGCCTGCCGATGGGTCTCAACTTGGCCCGATGAACATCGGCGTCACCCAATAGCCCATATCCGGCGCCGCCAATTGAAAGGCAGATCGGGAGGGGCAATGATACATTTTGCGCGTGCGGCTCTCGCCCTAGCGGCGGCCTTGACATTTTCCTTGCCGTCGTTTGGTCAGACCCCTTCAACCCATAGAATGGGCACGTTGGCCCATGCGCCCGTCGCCGCTCCGCCTCCCGACGGCTCGGTTACCCGCGCGGTACAGAGATACAAGACGCCCGACCCCAATAAAGACTGGTTGGCCGCTTGGACGGAGTACACCTATCCTGACTGCACTCCGGATGGCCCCGGCCAGTGGAGCTACTCGAACGCGACCACGAATACAGGGCAGATCAGCCAGGGTACGATACAAGGCACGCTAGCAAACGGCGACTGTCCCGGTAAGACGTTCACCTTTGCGTCCATTTATTATAAATGGACCGCTCACAATAATCATAGCGTGATGGTGAATGCGGCGGGTCCAACCGACCGCTTCACCGCAACCTGGATACCCCCTACAAACGATGTTTCCCAGGAAAAATACACATTCACGCTTACCGTGCCCGTGGTGCGTCCAAAAGGCGAATACGCTCATTTTACGAATTGGGACCCCGCCGCGCCATACCTCGGGGCGACCGCAGTTTACTGGATGACTTTGAAATGTTGCGCCCCGTCAGGCGCCAACGGCGCAGCCGGCGATGGCGGCGGCGACAGCGACAGCAAATTCGATTTTTCAGGCGAACAACTCGAGGAGGAGATCACCGCGGTGACGCCCAATAAGCCTGAATGCGCCGCGGGCTGGCCGCCTGAGGGGCATACCAGCGTCGGCGCGGGCAACAAGTGGGGCGTCGACCATGTCGGATGGAACGCCTGTGCGGGACCAGCGGTGGCCCGCTGCGCCAAGATCGCGCCGTGCTCGTTCACATTCACGCAAGAAATGCGAATAAGGTCTCCGGCGGATTCAGGATACACGAAATACTCCACTAATACTCAAGGCTCAACGATTGAGGCGGGAACGATCGGCCCAGCTCCGAATACCAACAAAGTAACACAAGGCAACGTGACGTCTTACCGAGGCGGCGCCGTGGCGCCTCCCAACAATGTCACAACGAACCTGGCGATGTGTCCCAATCTCGCAGCGGTGAAATGCACGCCGTGACGCGCAGCGCGGCGACAAACGTCGAAAATCTCTCATTTTGACCATAAATGCCTCGGAGGCGATATTCGCGTATTGTCCGTTGACCGTCGAATGTCTCGCAAACAGTTAGTCATGCGAATGCGTAAACGCATCTATTCATAAGGGCGGTCCGCCAGTTGACCGGTAAAAATCGGCCAGCCTCATTGCCGCATTGCACAATGGCGTCGCGATGCTCATGTTAGCGGCGAAAGGTCCGCCGAGCGTCGATGTCTTCGCCACGCCTCAAAGCCCGAATCATTCGCGCCCTCGCCGAGATCGAGGCGGCGCGCTGGGACGCCTGCGCCAATCCGCCGGACCTCACGGCGGAGGAGGCGTGCGGCGAGCGCTTCAATCCGTTCATCAGCCACGCCTTCCTCGACGCGCTCGAGCAATCCCGCTCGGTCGGCGGCCGCAGCGGCTGGACGCCGCTACATGTGCTGATCGAGGACGAGGCCGGTCGCCTCCTCGCTTGCGCGCCGGCCTATCGCAAGAGCCATTCGCGGGGCGAATATGTTTTCGACCACGCCTGGGCCGACGCCTATGAGCGGGTCGGCGGCCGCTATTATCCAAAGCTGCAGGTCGCGGTCCCGTTCACGCCGGCGACGGGACGGCGCCTGCTGGTCGCGCCCGGTCCGCGCGCCGACGAGGCGCGCGCGACGCTGATCGCCGCCTTGCGCGGCTTGCGCGAAGCGATCGAAGCGTCCTCGATCCATGTCACCTTTCCCGACCGGCGCGATTGCGACGCGCTCGTCGAAGCCGGCTTTCTGGAGCGGCATGGCGAGCAATTTCATTTCTTCAACGAGGGCTATGAGGATTTCGAGGCCTTCCTCGCCGCGCTCGCCTCGCGCAAACGCAAGACGATCCGGCGCGAGCGCGCCGAAGCTTTGGGCGACGAGGTGACCGTCGAATGGGCGACCGGCGCGGCGCTGACCGAAACGCATTGGGACGCGTTCTTCGCCTTCTACATGGACACCGGCTCGCGCAAATGGGGCTCGCCCTATTTGACCCGCGACTTCTTCTCGATGGTCGGCGAAGCCCTCGCCGATCGCATCCTGCTCGTTTTGGCCAAGCGCAATGGGCGCTACATTGCCGGCGCGCTCAATTTCATCGGCGATGACGCTCTCTATGGCCGCAATTGGGGGGCGATCGAGCACCGGCCCTTTCTGCATTTCGAGCTTTGCTACTATCAGGCGATCGACTTCGCCCTGGAGCGCAAGCTGAAGCGCGTCGAGGCGGGCGCGCAGGGCGAGCACAAGCTGGCGCGCGGCTATCGGCCCGTGCCGACCTACTCGGCGCACGAGCTCGCCGACCGTCGGTTGAGCGAAGCGGTCGCGGACTATCTTCGGCGCGAGCGGGAGGCGGTGAAGGAGACGATCGCGTTCTATGACGAGCACGCGCCGTTCAGGAAGGGAGATACCCTTCTCCCCGCAGAGCGGGGAGAAGGTGTCGCCGAAGGCGACGGATGAGGGGCGTCGCCGGCGCGGAGGATTAGCGACTCACGGAGCGCGCACTTTCCGGAGTCCTGCGCAGCCCCTCATCCGGCCGCTTCGCGGCCACCTTCTCCCCGCGAAGCGGGGAGAAGGGATTTTCACCGCTTCATCAGAAAATCGAAGTCGCATCCCTCCGGCGCTTGCGTCACGCTCTTCGCGTAGAGCGCCTTGTACCCCCGCGCCGGCGCCGTCGGCGGCCTATGCTCGGCGAGACGCCGGCGGATCTCCTCCTCCTCGACCAGCAGATCGATCCGCCGCTTCGCGACCGACAGCCGGACCCGGTCGCCGCTCCGCGCCGCGCCGAGCGGGCCGCCGATCGCCGCCTCGGGCGCGGCGTGCAGCACGATCGTCCCGAACGCGGTGCCGGACATGCGCGCGTCGGAGACGCGCAGCATGTCCTTGACGCCGGCTTTGGCGAGCTTCTTCGGGATCGGCAGATAGCCGGCCTCGGGCATGCCTGCGGCGACAGGCCCGGCGTTCTTCAAGACAAGCACGTCGTCCGGCGTCACGTCGAGATCGGGATCGTCGATCCGCCGCGCCAAGTCTTCGAGCCCGTCGAACACGACCGCCCTGCCTTCGTGCTCGAACAGAGCCGGCGTCGCCGCCGCGCGCTTGAACATGGCGCCGTCCGGCGCGAGCGTCCCGTTCAGCGCGATCAGCCCGCCGACTCTGGCGATCGGCTCGTCGAAAGGGCGGATGAACGCGCGATCGACCCAGTTCATGGGCTCCGCCAGTCGCTCGCCGAGAGTACGTCCAGTCACGTCGATCGAATCGAGATGCAACAGCGGTTTGAGTTCGCGCAGCGCGGCGCCCAGGCCGCCGGCGGCGTGAAAATCCTCCATATAGCCCTGGCCGACAGGCTTGAGATCGACCAGGGTCGGCGTCTCGTCGGAGATTTGATTGAGCCGAGCAAGCGGCAGGCGGAGCCCGAGACGGCCGGCTATCGCGGCGAGATGAATGACCGCATTGGTCGAGCCGCCGACCGCCATCAGCACCCGCAGCGCGTTCTCGACCGACTTTTCGGTGATGATCCGCTCCGGCGGAATCGGGTCGGCGATCAGCGCAACGGCGGCGCGCCCGGTTTCTTCGGCGGCGACCAGCCGATCGGCATGCACCGCCGGGATGGCGGCGCTGCCCGGCAAAGACATGCCCAACGCTTCGGCGATCAGCGCCATCGTGCTGGCCGTGCCCATCACCGCGCAGGTCCCGGCGGTGACCGCAAGGCGGCCTTCGACTTCCTCGATCTCGTCCGCGTCGACCGCGCCGGCGCGGTATTTCGCCCAGAAGGCGCGGCAATCGGTACAGGCGCCGAGGCGCTGGCCGCGATGCCGGCCGGTCGACATCGGCCCGGTGACGAGTTGGATCGCCGGCGCGCCGGCCGAAGCCGCGCCCATCAATTGCGCCGGCACGGTCTTGTCGCAGCCGCCAATCAGCACGACCGCGTCCATCGGCTGGGCGAGGATCATCTCCTCGACATCCATCGCCATCAAGTTGCGATAGACCATGCTGGTTGGGCTCAAGAACACTTCGCCGAGCGACACGGTCGGGAAGGCGCGGGGCAAGCCGCCGGCCGCGAGAACCCCGCGCGAGACCGCCTCGACGAGATCAGGCATGAGGCGGTGGCAATTGTTGAAGCCCGACGGCGTCATCGCGATCCCGACCACCGGCCGATCGAGCAATTCGCGCGAGACGCCCATCGAGCGGGCGAAAGAGCGGCGCAAGAATCGCGCAAAGTCGCGATCGCCGTAATTCGTGAGGCCTCGGTCGAGGCCGGGCGGCTTGGTCATGGCGAGGGTCCGCGCGAATCTGCGTGCGCGCAGCATCGCGCGACGGCGGCGAAGCGGCAATGTTTTCGGGTTCAGCACAGCTTGGCGGAAGCGCCGCCGCGCAAAAGCCATCTTCTTGTTTAGAACGAATCTAAGGATTGGCGCCCGGGTTCGGCCGTCAACTCGCGGAGGGAACATGACGGAGAAAGCGCTGACCCGCTATGATTCGACGACCATCGCCCTGCACTGGGCGACGGCGATCTCCGTGCTCGCCCTTTGGACCATTGGCCAGACCGCCGACATGCTGCCGCACAACATCGCGGACGGGGTTGTCTGGCCGATTCATGTCGTTTGGGGCTTCGCCCTCGTCGCGCTCGTCGCCTGGCGCGTGATTTGGCGCAATATGGGCGGCGCGGAACTGCCCGCCGCGGATACCGGCATGCTCCAACTCGCCGCCAAGACGACCCACTACTTGCTTTATGCGCTCCTCGCCGCGGCGCTCGTTCTGGGCGTCGCCAACGCTTTCGTGCGCGGCTACAGCCTCTTCGGCCTGTTCAGCCTGCCGCAAATCGGCGACCGCGCCTGGCGGCGGCCGATCACCGAATGGCACGAACTCGCCGCCAACGCGCTGCTTGTCCTCGCCCTGCTGCACGCGGCGGCGGCCCTGGCGCATCACTATCTGTTGCGGGACGGCGTGCTGCGCAGGATGCTGCCGGCGCCGGTGAGCCGTGAGGCGGCAAAGCTTTAAAATGGAACGTACCGCGATCAACTCTGCCGCTGGCTTTGCGCTTGGCTGATCCTCAGCGCGACTGTCACCGTCTCCTCGCCGCCGCCGGTCCGCGCGCCGCGGGCGGGCGCGGCGCTTAAGCCGTCGAAGCCGATCGCGATGCGGACATAGTTCTCGTCGACGCAGATCGAATTGCAGCAATCGAAGCCGACCCAGCCGAGCGCCGGCACATGCGCCTCGGCCCAGGCGTGGCCGGCTTCCGGCGCTTCGCTGTCGGGCCGCATCAGGAAGCCGCTCACGTAACGCGCCGGCGCGCCGAGCCAGCGCGCGCCGGCGATGAAAATATGCGCGAAATCTTGCGCCGCGCCGCGCCGCAAGGCGAAAGCCTCGGCCGCGATGGTCGGCGCGCGGGCCAATTCGGCGTCGTAGGTCATGGTCTCGTAGACCGCGGTCATCAGCGCATGGAGCTTGTCGAGGATGGTGTCGGCGCCGCCGCTCGCCTCGTCCGCGAATTCGCGCAGCGCGCCGTTGGCTTCCGCGCGCGGCGAGGCGCGCAGATAGATTTCGGCGGCGAGCGGCTCGACGGCACCGCGAACGACGCCGGACGTATCGAAAGTCTCGACTTCGCCCTCGGCAAGGACGCCGATGCGCTCTGCCGGCCGGTTGTAGCTCAAAGTATGAACGATGTTGCCGAGAGAATCTTCGGATTGCCGCAACACGCAATCGACGTCGCAGCTCATGCGCCAGCGCAGGACGTGCTGGCCGTCATAGCTGCGCGGCGTCAAGCGCAGGAGCTGGATCACGGATTTCGCCGGCGGCGAATAGGCGAAGGACATTTCATGCGCAATCTTGAACCGCATAGCCCGCTTTTCGCCCCTTTGTCTTCACTTCCTGTCATTCCCGCGAAAGCGGGAATCAGAGAACCGCCGCGTCCTCGGACCTCGCACCGTCTGGATGCCCGCTTTCGCGGGCATGACACCGTAATCACGTGAACAAATATTGTTCCGAGATAGTCGTCGCGAGCCGCGCATTGTCCTCGAGGAAATCGGTGATGAATTCGTGCAGGCCGCTCTGGAAGATTTCCGACATGCTCGACCGCTCCAGCCGCGACAACATGGCGCGGGCCTGGCGCTGAGCGGCGCCGGTGCGGCCATATTCGCGCGCAATCGAATCGAGCACCTCGTTGACGCTCTCGTAGCAGGAGATGAGCGAGCGCGGCATGGCCGGTTTCAGGATCAAGAGATCGGCGATCAGCCAGGGCTTCACCCGGTCGCGATAGACCCAATGATAGGCCGTGACCGCCGAGACGGCGCGCAGGATCGCGACCCATTGGAAATAGTCGAGCGAGCCGCCGACCTCCTCGTTGGAGGGCAGCAGCAAATGATATTTCACGTCGAGCAGTCGCGCCGTATTGTCGGCGCGCTCGACGAAGAGGCCCAGCCGATTGAACCAATAGGCGTCGTTGCGCAACATCGTGCGGTAGCACGAACCGTCGAAATCGAGCGACGCCTTCTTGACGTAATCGAGAAAACGGATCAGCGCCTCGCGATCGAACTCCTTGGCCCCGCCGAGCCGGCGCGCCTCGAACCGTTTCAGCTCGAGCCAGGCTTCGTTGATCGCCGTCCAGGTCTCGGCGGTCAGCGCCGTGCGCACGGCGCGGCCGTTGGCGCGCGCATTCTCAAGGCAATTGCAGATCGAGGACGGATTGGCCCGGTCGAAGGTCAAGAACTCGACTGCGTTCGGCTCGTCGAGGACGTCATGGGCGTCGTGAAAAGATTCGAGCGCGCCGACGGAATTCAGCGCGCCTTCCCATTCGATCGCGTTCTGATCGCCGGATCGCGGCAGGACTTCGAGGCGCAGCGTCGCCTCGATCGTGCGGGCGATGAAATCGGCGCGCTCCATCGAGCGTGCCAGCCAGAAGAGATTGTCGGCGGTGCGGGCGAGCATGGCTGCGTCTCCGATCCTCAGACGTGAGCCGCGGCGAATGCGGCAAGGATCGGCTGCCATATAGCGGGGAAGCGTTCGAACTTGTGCGGCGCGCCAACCACAGCCCAGGGCAAGGCCTCGCTCGTATATGTTTCGACAAAGGGCGTGAACCAGGATGGATCGTCCAGCATCGTCGCACGAACATTGACGAAACCTGGGTCAGGCTCGATTCGCGTGAACATCCAGCTCTTGCACCAATCGCAATGATGATGCCGCAGCTGTTCGCCGTGCAGGCCGCCGATCACGGTTTCGCCCTCCGTCAGGGCGAAGCCGGCCGTCGGCACGGCGACCGAAGTCGAATAGGCGCCGCCGGTCATGCGCTGACAGCCGGTACAGTGGCACATCATTGTAACAAGCGGCGGCGCCGCGATCGTGAAGCGTACCTTGCCGCATCGGCATCCACCATTCATCGGCAGCGACCATCGGGCCATGCGTTTCATCCTATTGATCGGCGATTACTCGCGCCGGCGGCGACGCGCATCGCCGTTCGCGCGCCGGCGATCGCCGCCGCCGCGACGACTGGCACGGAAAGCTCCGATGTCATTCCCGCGAAAGCGGGAATCCAGAGAGCCGGCGCGCGCCTGGACTGGCTCAGTTTGGATTCCGCTTTCGCGGGAATGACATGGACCGATGAGTTCCGCCTCGCCCTCAATGCGCGCTCCCCATAGGCTCGTCGTCGACCACCCATGTATCCTTTGTCCCGCCGCCCTGGCTCGAATTGACGACCAGCGAGCCTTCGACCAGCGCGACGCGGGTGAGCCCGCCCGGGACGATTTTCACCCCGTCCGTCCCGGTCAGCGCGAACGGGCGAAGATCGACATGGCGCGGCGAGACGCCGCTTTCGAACGAAGCCGGACAAGTCGATAGCGGCAGGGTCGGTTGGGCGATGAAATTGGCCGGGTTGGCCTTGAGCTTGGCGGCGAAAATCTCGCGCTGGGCTTGAGTCGCATGCGGGCCGACCAGCATGCCGTAGCCGCCCGAACCGTTGACTTCCTTGATCACCAAATCCTTCAAATGAGCGAGCACGTGCGACAGCGCCGCCGGCTCGCGGCAGCGGAAGGTCGGCACGTTGGCGAGCAGCGGCTCCTCGGAAAGATAGAAGCGAATGATCTCCGGCACATAAGAATAGATCGCCTTATCGTCGGCGATGCCGGCGCCGACTGCATTGGCGATGGTCACGGCGCCCGCCAAATAGGCGCCCATCAGGCCGGGCACGCCGAGCAGCGAATCGGGATTGAAGACCAAAGGATCGAGAAAATCGTCGTCGACCCGGCGGTAGATCACGTCGACCCGCTGCGGGCCGCGCGTCGTGCGCATATAGACGATGTCGTCCGAAACGATGAGGTCCCGGCCTTCGACCAATTCGACGCCGAGCTTGTCGGCGAGAAACGAGTGCTCGTAATAGGCCGAGTTGAACGGGCCCGGCGTCAAGATCACGATCGTCGCGTCATCCGCGCCGGCCCGCGGCGCGACAGAGCGAAGGCAAGCGAGCAAAGAATCGGGATAGTTCTCGACCGGGGCGACGCGGTGCTTGGCGAAGAGGTCCGGCATCAGCCGCATCGTCACCTCGCGGTTCTCCATCATGTAGGAGACGCCGGACGGCGTGCGGGCGTTGTCCTCCAGAACGTAGAATTCATCGCCGTCAACGCGGACGAGGTCGGTGCCGGCGATATGGATCCAGACGCCGTGCGGAACACGCCGGCCGATCATTTCCGGTCGATAGACGGGATTGCGCAGGATCAGTTCCGACGGGATCAGCTTTTCCTTCAGGATCGCGCCTTTGCCGTAGACATCGCTGAGGAACAGGTTCAGCGCGGTCACCCGCTGGGCGATCCCTTTCTCGAGCCGCGCCCATTCGGAGCGGCTGATCAAGCGGGGAATGATGTCGAACGGGATCAGGCGCTCGGCCGCGTCCTTATCGCCATAGACGCCGAAGGTGATGCCGATGCGCCGGAACATATATTCGGCCTGCGCCCGGCGCGAGGCGAGCACGTCGGCGGGCGTCTCCTCCAGCCACTTCTCGATATGGCGGTAAAGCGGCCGCGCCGGCCCGTCCTCGGGGCCCATCTCGTTGAAAAAGCGAGGCGCCGTCATGCTTTACCCCTCAGGCCGACCGGCCCTCGCGCATCGGCTAGCAAGCGCCGTGCCGGATGGCGACGGCGTCAGGCGCGCACGAGGCCGAGCGCCTCGCGGCCGCTCATCGGCCGGGCGCGCGGCCAGGCGTAAAAATCGGCCGTCGTCGCCAACGCCTCGTCGAGCCGTTTCAAATAGGCCTCGCGCGAAATTTCGATCGCGCCCAGGCTGGCGAGATGCGGCGTGACGAATTGCGTGTCGAGCAATTTGAAGCCGGCGTAGCGCAGCCGCGCGGCCAAATGGACCAGCGCGACTTTCGAAGCGTCGCGGGCGAGATGAAACATGCTCTCGCCGAAGAAGGCGGCGCCGAGCGAGACGCCATAGAGCCCGCCGACCAGCGCGCCCCCGTCCAGGATTTCGATCGAATGGGCCTGCCCCTGCTCGAACAGAGCGCCGTAAAGCCGACGGATGTCGGCGTTGATCCAGGTCTTGTCGCGCTCGGCGCAGCCCGCCATGACTGCGTCGAAGCGCTCGTCGACGCTGACGTCGAACCGGTCGGCGCGGACCGTCTTGGCGAGGCTCTTGGAAATCTTGAGATTGTCGAGCGGAAAGATCCCCCGCTCTTTCGGATCGACCCAGAACAGGGTCGACGCTTCGGCGCTCTCGGCCATCGGAAAGAGGCCGATCGAATAGGCCCGGAGCAAAATGTCGGGCGTGATTTCGAAACGCTCGCTCGGTCGCGCCATATTCCGACAGTGCTGCTCCCCACCGGCCGCGTCAAGCGAGCGCCGGCGGCCGCAAGCCCCGCGATTGCCTTTCCCTCCATCCTGATGAAGATGGGCGCCCTAAAGCGCCGGCCGAGGGCTGCGGGAGGATGAGAGAATGAGCGATCAAGAACCCGGATTTTCGACGCTGGCGATCCATGCCGGCGCGCGGCCGGATCCGACCACCGGCGCGCGGGCGACGCCGATTTATCAGACCACCTCCTTCGTCTTCGACGACGTCGATCACGCCGCGTCGCTTTTCGCGCTGCAGACGTTCGGCAACATCTATACGCGCATCACCAATCCGACGAGTTCGGTGCTGGAGGAGCGGGTCGCCGCGCTGGAAGGCGGGCCGGCGGCGCTGGCGGTCGCGTCCGGCCATGCGGCGCAGGTGCTCGTTTTCCATTGCCTGATGCAGCCGGGCGAGGAATTCATCGCCTCGAACAAGCTCTATGGCGGCTCGATCAACCAGTTCAACCACGCCTTCAAGAATTTCGACTGGCGGGTGAAATGGGCCGATCCGGACGACATCGATTCCTTCCGCCGCGCGCTGAGCGACAAGACCAAGGCGATCTTCATCGAGTCGATCGCCAATCCCGGCGGCGTGATCACCGACATCGAAGCCGTCGCCGCGATCGCCAAGAGCGCCAATGTGCCGCTGATCGTCGACAACACGCTCGCCTCGCCGTACCTGATCCGGCCCTTCGCCCATGGCGCCGACATCGTCGTCCATTCGGCGACCAAGTTTCTCGGCGGCCACGGCAATTCGATCGCCGGCGTGATCGTCGACGGCGGCTCGTTCAATTGGGCCGGCGACAAGCGCTATCCGATGCTGTCGGCGCCGCGGCCCGAATATGGCGGCATGATCCTCTCCGAGACGTTTGGCAATTTCGCCTTCGCCATGGCCTGCCGCGTGCTGGGCTTACGCGACATCGGCCCGGCCATTTCGCCGTTCAACTCGTTCCTCGTCTTGACCGGCATCGAGACGTTGTCCTTACGCATGCAGCGCCATAGCGACAACGCGCTGCGCGTCGCACAGCACTTGAAAGAGCACGAGGCCGTCGCCTGGGTCTCGTATGCCGGCCTGCCCGGCGACAAGTACCACGATCTCGCCCGCAAATATTGCCCGAAAGGCGCGGGCGGCGTCATGACGTTCGGCGTGACGGGCGGTTACGATTCCGGCGTGTCGCTGGTCCGGAACCTGAAGCTCTTCTCGCATCTCGCCAATATCGGCGACACACGCTCGCTGGTCATCCATCCCGCCTCGACCACGCACCGCCAGCTCACCGACGCGCAGAAGATTGCCGCCGGCGCCGGGCCGGAAGTCGTGCGCCTGTCGATCGGGCTCGAAGACGCGGCGGATCTGATCGCGGATTTGGACGAGGCGCTGACGGCTGGGTAGCGAACGGTTTGATCTGCCTTAAAGCAGCGCGACGATCGAACCGAAATAGGCGTGATTTCGCGCCACCGCGTAAAACCGACAATCGGCCGTGACGACGCGGCCGCCCGTCCGGATCCCGGCTTCGAGGTACAGGCAATCATAGACCGGATGTTTGAGCGCCGAGGCGAGTTTGAGCGCGGCGGTCGTTAACTCCTGTGCATCGACCGCTTCGACCGGCGCGCGGCGAAGTTCGTCGATTCGTTCTTCCGCCTCGGCCAAGGCGAGTTCGCCGCGCTGCTCGCGGCGCCACAGCGCATTGGCCGCTTCAACCAGCCAAAAGGACGGCGCGGCGAGCGGCCGGCCATCGAGAAGCGCGGCGGCGCGATCGCTCCCCTCCTCGTCGCATACCCATTTGAGCGCGACCGATGCGTCGATGATCGTCGTCATCGCGAGTCGCGGTCTTGCCGGATCAACTCCGCAGAATCGACTTTGAAACGCCCGGCCGTGGCGGCGCGCAGACGGGCGGCGCGCGCAGCGAAATCGCCGCCTGCGGGCCGTAGCGCGCTTTCGAGGATGGCTCTGTGCTCCGCTTCGGCGGAACGATGATGCGCGGCCGCGCGGCGTTTGAGCGCCTCGACCAAAACCTCATCAACTTGCCGGACAAGAAGTTGCGCCATTACCGCTCTCCTGAATGCTATCATATGATAGCGAGCTTAGCCTCAATTTCAACGGTTTGATTCTAATATAATAGAATATATGATGCACATATGAGCCTAGCCGAATCCGACATAGACGGCCGCCTCGGCGCCCGCATCCGCGCGCTGCGCGCCGAGCGCGGCCTGACTCTGGAGGCCTTAGCCGGGCTTGCCTACGTTAGCCGGGCCATGCTGTCGCGGATCGAGCGCGGCGAATCGAGCCCGACCGCGCAACTCCTCAACAAGGTCTGCGGCGGGCTGGGCGTGACGCTCTCCGAATTGTTCGCGGAGACGGAGAGCCCGGCGAGGCCCCTCGCCCGGCGCGCCGATCAGCCGACCTGGCGCGATCCGGAAAGCCATTATCTGCGGCGCAACGTCTCGCCGCCGCGGAGCGGCTCGGCCGTCGACATTGTCGAGATCGAGTTCCCGCCCGGCGCGAGCGTCGCCTTCGACAATGACCGCGTCGCCGGCAAGGATCAGCATATTTGGCTCATCGACGGCATAATCGAACTCACGTTGGACGATGAAACCGTCCGCCTCGAGGCCGGCGATTGCTTCTTCATGCGCTTCGGCCGGCCGGTCCGGTTTCGCAACCCGTCGCCGCGGCCAACCCGCTACGCCGTCATTCTCAGCCGGAGCTAAAAGATGAGGGAAGAGAGCCTGGCGCTCAGCGGGGCGTCGATCCGCGAACTCGGCGCCGCGGAGGCTGAAGCGCGCCTGACCGAACTCGCCGACATTCTCCTCGACGCGGTCGCGCATGGCGCCTCAGTCAATTTCATGGCCGGGCTCACCCGCGAGGAAGGGCGCGCGTTCTGGCGCAGGCAGGTCGCGGACATCGCCGCCGGCGAAAAGCGCCTCTTCGTCGGCGAGCGCGACGGCCGGCTCGTCGCAACCGTCCTCCTCATCTACGCGCCGCAGCCCAATGCGCCGCATCGCGCCGAGATCGGCAAGATGCTGGTCCTTTCCTCGGAGCGCCGGCAAGGCCTCGGCCGCCGCCTTCTCGCCGCGGCCGAAAAGGCGGCGGCCGCCGCCGGCCGCACCCTGCTGCTGCTCGATACCGAAAGCGGCAGCGCCGGCGACAAACTCTACCGAAGCTGCGGCTGGATAGAGTACGGCCGGGTGCCGGACCACGCCTATCGTACGGACGGACGACTCGCCGAGACGACGATGTTCTACAAGCGCTTGGCTGACCGTCCCTCGCCTGAAATACGTGTCATGGCCGCGCAAGCGGGCATCCAGGAAACCGCCGAGTCTTAAGGCTGACTCAGCCTGGATTCCCGCTTGCGCGGGAATGACACTGAGCTACACGTAAAACCCCGGCCGCTCGCCGATCGCGACCTTCGTCTTGACGCCGCTCGCGCGCGCCTCGAGCGCGGCGGCGGCGGTGACGGAGGCGGCGTAGCCGTCCCAGGCGCTGGCGCCGACGGCGCCGCCATCGGCGATCGCCGCAATCCATTCCTGCAGCTGAACCCGGTACGCGTCCGCGAAGCGCTGGCGCCAATCGCTTTCGACGGCGGAGCCGTCGCGGCCGGCGCGGCGCTCGGCCAAAGGGCGCAGCGGCGCGAGCGACGCCGTTCCGTTCTCGCAGACCAATTCGGCCTGGACGTCATAGCCGTATTGCGCGTCGAGAAAGACCTCGATCGTCACGACGATTCCGCTTTGCGATTCGAGCGCGACGAATTGCGG
>JAJPHH010000162.1 GCA_021325385.1 Alphaproteobacteria bacterium | reverse complement strand
CTCTGCAACGCCGGCGGCGTCATCGTCAGCTACTTCGAATGGGTGCAGGACTTGCAGCAATATTTCTGGTCGAAGAAAGAGGTGATGAGCCGGCTCGAGCAAGCGCTCGAACGCTCATGGCGCAATGTCGTTCGCCGCGCGGAGCGGGACGGCGTCTCGAACCGGGTCGCGGCGATGGCGATCGGCGTCGAGCGCGTGCGCAACGCCAAGCAGATGCGCGGGCTGTTCCCGTAAGACACGAGACGGAGCGGATGACGCGATGGACTATTGCAAGGAATTTCTCGTCGAGCCCGGCAAACGTTTCAAGATCGACAAAGCAGATCCCGCTTTTGTCGAGCCGAAGCTCGGCAAGGAGGAAGCCGCGCGCGTCATCGAAGCCAATCGGGAGCGCATCGCCGACGGCCACCTGCGACTTTACGCGGCGCGTCGGCAATCCTTGCTGATCGTCTTGCAAGGGCTCGACACCGCCGGCAAGGACAGCGTCGTCACTCATCTGTTCCGATCGGTCAGCCCGCTCGGCTGCGTGGCGACGTCGTTCAAGCTGCCGTCCACAGAGGAGCAGGCGCACGACTTCCTGTGGCGCGCGCACAAGGCGACGCCGCCGCGCGGCTTCATCGCCATTTTCAATCGCTCCTACTATGAAGGCGTGCTGGTCGAACGCGTGCACGATCTGATCGGCAAGAAGGAGCTTCGCCGCCGCTATCGGCAGATCAACGATTTCGAGCGGCTCTTAGCCGAGACCGGAACGACAATCATCAAATTCTTCTTGCACATCTCGCCCGAAGAACAGTTGCGGCGGTTCAAGGAGCGGCTCGAGAACCCGGCGAAGCAATGGAAGATCAGCGAGGCGGACTACAAGGAGCGGGACTATTGGGACGATTATATGCAGGCCTACGAGGATGCGCTCGAAGAGTGCAGCACGACGTCTGCGCCCTGGTACGTCATCCCCTCGGATCATAAATGGTTCCGCGATCTCGCCGCGTCGCAGATCGTCGCCGACACGTTCGACCAGATGCATATCGCCAAACCGGAGCCGTCGGTCGATCTCGACAAGATTCGCGAGCTCTACCACCAGGACGCGGAACATTCGGGGACATAGCGAGAGGGATCATCCGCCGGCCGGCGCGGTCACCGCGACGATCGGCCCGATCGGCTCGGGCGGATCCTCGCGTCGGTCGAGATTGGGCGCATAAAGGCTCGACACCGATCCGTCGAGATAGAGCGCGTTTTGGCAATTGAGCTTGTCGCGGAAGAATTCGGCGAAGGCGTGGAACGTCACCGGGTCTTCCGAGATGACGAACGAGACGAGCCAATTGTCGCGCACGCCGACGCCGTTGCGAATCTTCGCCGAAGCGCCGGTCGGCGAAATCTTCGGATGCATGCGTCCGTCGATCAGCAACATCGGCCCGGACTGAGTGGCGAAGCGGGCTTTCGCCCCATCGGCGAGAAAACGCGACGTCTCGACGACGCCCGCTTCGCCGTCGCCGATATAGAACACGCCGTTCGGCTTGAGGTGGAAATTGGCGGCGCCGTCGCGCAAATCGGCGCGATGGCGCTGGCGTCCGTCTTCGATGTAGAGCCCGACCGGGGTCAGGTCGGTCTCATACATGCCCGCGTTCATGGCGAAGCGCAGTGCGCGGCCGCGCGAGGCCAGCGCATTGGCGAGGCGGGAGAAGCCGCCATAGGCTTCGTTGTTCGGACCTTTCCAGAACAGCCTGATGTCGTCGCGCCGAGCGTCGAACGAGCAAACGACATAGTTCGCGCCGTCATAGGCCATCGCCGCGCAAGGGCCGGGCGCCTGGGCAAGCGCAAAGCCCGCGCACAGCGCGACGACGGCGCCGGCCAGCGTCAGGAGAGAGGAAAGCAGCGAGACTCGAAGCCAGGTCGCGTGCGGCATCGTCCGAATCATCAAGCGCGCAACTGTCGAAAACGAATCTTGCTTGCAATCATAGCAAAAATTAGAGCACCTTGCCGGGATTGAGCACGCCGTTCGGGTCCAAGGCGGCCTTGATCGAACGCATGGCGCCGAGGGCCGCTTTATCCTTGGTCTCCCTCAGCAGATCGCGCTTCAATTGGCCGATGCCGTGCTCGGCGGAGATCGAGCCGCCATAGCGCTTGACCACGGCGTGGACGACCGCGTTCATCTCTCGCCATCCGGCGAGGAACGCCGCCTTGTCGGCGCCGACTGGCTGCGAGACGTTGAAATGGATGTTGCCGTCGCCGAGATGGCCAAAGGCGACGACCCGCGCCTCGGGCATGAAACCGAGCACCGCCGCGCTGGCCTCAGCGATGAAATCCGCGGTCGCGCCGACCGGCACGCTGACGTCGTGCTTGATCGAGCCGCCTTCGGGGCGCTGCGCGTCGGACATGTCCTCGCGCAGGCGCCAGAAAGCCCTGCGCTGCTCGAGCGTCGCCGCAATCGCGGCGTCGACGACAATTGCTTCCGCCATTGCGGTTTCGAGAAGTTCGGATAGCGCCTCGTCGAGGCGTTCGCGGCGCTGCGAGGCCAGCTCGATCAACACGTACCAGGGCTGCGGCGAGGAGAGGGGATCGCGAGAACCGGGCGCGTGGCGCAGGACGAAATCAAGGCCGACGCGCGGCAGCAATTCGAAGCTGGTCACGACGTTGCCGACGACGTCGCGCGCCAGCGCCAGCAGCTTCAAGGCGGCGGCCGGATCGGGAACGCCGGCGAAAGCGGTCGCGCGAGCGCGCGGACGCGGAAACAGTCTCAGCGACGCAGCCGCGATGACGCCCAGCGTTCCTTCCGAGCCGATGAAAAGGTCCTTCAAGTCGTAACCGGTATTGTCCTTGCGCAGCTTGCTCAGGCCCGACATCACCTCGCCGTTGGCGAGCACGACTTCCAGGCCGAGGGCCAGGTCGCGAGCGCCGCCATAGGCGATCACGCCGACGCCGCCGGCATTGGTCGCGAGATTGCCGCCGATCGTGCACGAGCCTTCCGAGGCGAGCGACAATGGAAACAACCGGTCCGCTTGCTCGGCCGCAGCTTGCGCCGCCGCGAGCGTCGCGCCCGCTTCGACGGTCATGACGTTCGAAAGCGGATCGACCTCTCGCACTTTGTTCATCCGGTGCAGCGAGAGAATGATCTCCTCGCCGCTTTCGTCCGGAATTTGGCCGCCGACCAGGCCGGTATTGCCGCCCTGAGGGACGACGGGAAGACGCGCCGCGTTGCAATAGGCGAGCAGCCGGGAGATCTCCTCGGTCGATCCCGGCCGGATCAGCGCCAAGGCCCGGCCGCGATAGAGGCCGCGCGGCTCGACGAGACGGCTCGCCAGCATTTGCTGGTCGGTTACGACATGGGCCGCTCCGACGATCGCGCCAAGTTCGGAAAGATGCTTGGTGGCCGCCGCGTCGTTCATCCGAGGATCCCTCTGGCTCGCCTCCGCGCCGGCCGCGCGAAGACGGCGACGATCTCCACATGAGGCGAAAAGCGGAACTGGTCAATCGGCGCCACTGAACCGAGTCGATAGCCGCCGTCGACGAGGATTTTCGCGTCGCGCGCGAAAGTCGCCGGATTGCAGGAGACTGCGACGACGGTCTCAACCCCGCTCGCCGCGATCTCGGCCGTTTGCGCCGCGGCGCCGGCGCGCGGCGGATCGAACAGGATGGCGTCGAAGCGCTGCAATTCCCGCCGCGTCAGCGGCCGCTGGAAGAGATCGCGCGTCTCGGTCGTCATCGGCCGCAAGCTCGCCGTCTCGCGGGCGGCGCGGGCGAGGGCCGCGAGCGCGGCGCCGTCGATCTCGACCGCATGCACTTGGCGGCTCTCGGCCAGGCGCAGCGCAAAAGCTCCGCAGCCGCTGAAGAGATCGACGACGCGCCCGCCCTTCATCGCCGCGAGCGCCAGGACGGCGAGGACGCGCTCGCCTTCCTCGGTCGCTTGCAGGAAGGCGCCGGGCGGCGGCGTCACGCGCGCCGCGCCCATTGCGATTTGCGGCGGACGACGCTCGATGAGAACGTCGCGATGATTGGCGAGGCGAGCAAGATCGCGGCGCTTGGCGGCCGCGACAAGGTCCTCTTGGAGGGAGAAGTCCAATGGGCCTGCGCCGCGAATCTCGACGTCCAGCCCGGCCAAGGTCGCGGTGATCAGAAGATCGAGCGGCTTGGCGCGCGGGCGCAGGGCCGCCGCGATTGCGCGCGCCGCGCCCAGCGCCTCTTCCATAGCAGGGGCGAGGATCGGGCACGCGTCGATCGCGACCACGCGATGCGTCCGCGCCTGCATATAGCCGACCGTCGCGCCCCTCGGCGTGAACCGGGCGTGAAAGGTCGCACGGCGGCGGCCTTCGCCATGCGCGTCGACAAGCGGCGCGACCTCGGCCTCGACGCGCGCTTGCGCCAGGGCCCGAACGACGATGTCGCGCTTCCATTGCGCATAGAGAGCGGCGTCCATGTGCTGCGCCGCGCAGCCGCCGCATTCGCCGAAATAGCGGCAGATCGGCGCGGCGCGGCGGGCGCTTGGCTGGAGGAGGTCGACCAGCGTTCCTCGTTCGCCCGAGGCGCGGGCGCGCACCCGCTCGCCGGGCAGGGCGTAAGGGACGTAGAGCGCCCCGTTCGCCCTTCTGGCGACGCCTTCGCCAAGATGACCGAGCGTGTCGATTTCGAGCTCGATCGGCGCTTCGTCAGCCATGGCGGCCGCCAAGCAGAAATTCCTCGGCGCCGTCGCCGCCGAGGATCGGCGAAGCGACGACGCCGAGGACCTCCCAGCCAAGCGTTTCGACGAAGGCGGCGGTTCCTTCGCAGACCTCGCGCTGGACGACCGGGTCCTTGACCGCGCCTTTCTTCAGCTTGTCACGGCCGGCTTCGAATTGCGGCTTGATCAGCGCGACAAGCCAGGCGCTTTCCGCCGCCAGGGACAAGACATGCGGCAGAACGAGGCGCAGCGAAATGAAGCTGACGTCGCAGACGATCGCTTGCGGCGGCGTCTCGAACAGGTTCGGCTGGAGCCGGCGCGCGTCGTGCTCTTCGTAGGCGACGACGCGGGGATCGGCGCGTAAGCGGCGATCGAGCTGAGCGCGGCCTACATCGATCGCATAGACGCGCCGCGCGCCGCGCGCGAGGAGGACATCGGTGAAGCCGCCGGTCGAGGCGCCGACATCGAGGCAAACGCGACCCGACGGATCAAACTTGAACGAGTCCAGCGCCGCTTCGAGCTTGACGCCACCGCGCGACGCCCAGGGATGCGGCGCTGCAGCTTCGATGGCAGCGCCGGCGTCGACCATCGCCGAAGCTTTGCGCAGAATCTCGCCGCCGACCCGCACCAGCCCGGCTTCGATCGCCGCCTGGGCGCGGGCGCGGCTCGGAAACTCGCCGCGTTCGACGAGGAGAATATCGGCGCGCTTGCGTTTGTCGGGCATGGCGAATTGCCTGCTCCGTTTTTCCGCAAAAGCGGAAATCCGGAGAAAGGCTGCGCTTCAATGGGCGCAGCCCGGATTCCGCGGCGACGCCGCGGGCGAGCGCCTTATTGGCGCGTCTTCGCGCTCCGATCAACCCATAGCGCGGCGCGCCGCGGCGGACGAAGCGAGCAGGGCCTCGATTTCCAGCGCGGCGCCGAGCGAGCCGTCCATGCCCGCCATTTGCCTCGCGATTTCGCGCGCCTTCATGCCGAAAGCCGGGCTCTCCAGCACGTCGGCCGCGGCGGTGCGGATCGCCTCGACGCTCGCGTCCTGCGAGAGCGAGCGTCCCGCGCCGATCTCCTCGACAACGGCCGCGTTTGGCGCCTGGTCGGCGGCCATGCCGGGCATGACCAGCATAGGCAGGCCGTATTTCAGCGCGCGCATCATCGTGCCGTGCCCGCCATGCGTGACGACCAACGCGGCGCGCGCCATCAAGGCGTCATGGTCGGCGGCGTCGAGCGCGACGGCGTTGCCGGGCGCCTTAACTTCTCCGATATCGATGCTGCGCCCGCCGGTAGCGACGACATGGACGGCGAGACCGGCAAGCGCGTCGAGCGTCCGCTGCATCTTGCCGACGTTCCCCTGTTCCGGACCCGTCGAGAAGCTGAGTAGGACGAGCGGCGTCGGATCGTCCGCGCTCCAAGGAAGAGCGACGGGCGCCGCATGGCGCTCCATTTCGAGGGCCGGGCCGACATGACGTACTTTGTCGACGCCGTAGGGCGGCGGATCGCGGCGGTCGAGCGATGCGAGCGACGTCGTCACGATGAGGTCGCGCTCGAACCACAGACGATCCGCGTCGGGCAGGGCCGCGAAGCCGGCCGCCTGGCGCGACGCGTTCGTCTTCGCGCAAAAGGCGCGGTACTGATCGATGTGCCGTAGGAACAAGGTGTGGCACATCATGACCGACGGTTGCGGCGCCTTTGCCGCCTGCGCGAGCCCGGCGGTAAACATCTGGTCGACGATGAGCAGATCGGGCGCCTCAGCGTGGATGACCGCAGCGATTTGCTCTTCGACGGCGGGCGAGGTGAGATAGCAGGCCATCCGCCAGAGCGGCCAATCTTTCGGGTAAAGCTCGGCCTGTTCGTAGGCGCGCGTCAGTTCGATGGCGCGGAAGCCGGCTTGATCGACGCGTGGAGTCATTTCCGGCCGCCCCGCGAAGGCGACCTCATGTCCGCGTTCCGTGAGGGCGCGGGCGACGCCGAGGCTCGGCGGCAGATTGCCGCCGCCGGACCAGTTCAACCAGAGAAACCGCGCCATCATGTCCCTCCTTTGAGAAGCGAATGGATGATCCTGCAGACGACCTTTTCGGCGGCGCGTCGGCTGAGGCCGAAATCGCGGCGCAACAATTTCCAGGCATAGACGTCGGTCGGCACGAGCAGCGCGTTGAGAAGCTCGGCGCGCGCGTTTCTGTCGAGCTTGGAAAGCTGCGGGGAGAAGCTTTCCGCGATCCAGCGCCGATGATTGTAGCGGCCCGACTTCAGCGAGGCGTCGAGCGAGGGAATGCGTCCCTCGTCGGCGAGGCGCAGGATGACGGCGTCGCCGATCTTCTCGTAATCGTCGAAGAGGACTTTGACGGTCGCTTCGACGTCGCCTGGATGAAGCGGGCCATGGCCGCGCCGGCCTTCGGCGTTGATCGCGGCGGCGAAGACCTGCTCCTTGCTGCCGAAAATGCGCAGGATGGTGCGCGCAGCGACGCCCGCGCGCTCGGCGATCGCCTCCAAGGTCAGCCCATCCAGCGTCCGCTCGACGATAAGATCGACTGCGCTTTTGACGATACGCTCCTTCGTCGCGGCCGCCTTCTCGGCGCGAGCTTTCATGACATAGGCACGCGTTTCAATATTCATGTCATCTAACATGACATGAAATAAATTTGGCGTCAATATAGGTGGCGCGAAATAGCGGCGTTCAGCCGCCCGGCTTGGTCGCGACGATGAACAGGCGCGGATAAAGGAACAAGACGCGGCCGTCCGGCTCGCTCGGATAGGCGGCGGCGAGCTCCTCCATGTAGCGGGCGATGAATTGCTCGCGCTCACATTCGTCGAGCGGGTTGAGGAAGGGCCTGAGGCCGCTGCCGCGGAACCAGTCGACCAATTCGCCGACGCCGTTCAGCGCGTGGACGTACGTCGTCTGCCAAATTTGCAATTTCGCGCCGAGCGGCTTCAGCCAGCGATAATAGTCCGAATAGGCGCCGATCACCGCGCGCGTCTTGGCGATCGGCAGCAGACGATCGACCCAGGGCCCGTCGGCCGCGACCATCCGCATCAGCGCATGCGAGGGTTCATGACGATTGTCCGGCATCTGCACGGCGAGCGAACCGCCTTCGGCGAGCAGGGAATAGAGCCGCGGCGTCAACTCATGATGGTCGCGCAACCATTGCAGGGACGAATTGGCGAAGATGAGGTCCGGCGGCGTCGCCGGCCGCCAGGCGGCGATGTCGCGCTTTTCGAAGCGAATGTCCGGCAAGCGCGCCCGCGCGCTCGCCAACATGTGATCCGAACTGTCGACGCCGATCAGCTCGGCCTCGGGGAAGCGGGTCGCGAGGAGGCGCGTGCTGGCGCCAGGGCCGCAGCCGAGATCGACGATCCGCCGCGGCGACCGCGTCGGCACATGGGCGAGGAGATCCGTCGCCGCGCGCACCCGCTCCTTCTCGAATTTGAGATAGAGGGCGACGTCCCATTCATTCGCGTCGATAAATGGCGACGCGATTTCAGGCGTATCCCCCGGCGCCATCGACCCCTCCCTCAAGACCTGAAGGCGTCGCGTGATGGACGCGCAATTTGTCCATTTTCAGGCTCGGCTTAGAGCCGCTCCAAAAGAGTTGAATGCGCTCGTCTCATCACTTGGCGGAAGGGCCGAAAGCGTACCTGTTGGCGCCAGAAGGGGCGGCCGCAAGAAGAGGAGCGAGTCGGAACAGTCCCCCCATTTCACGCCGCTGCGCCGGGCTAGGGAAGGACGACGCCGGCGACACTTTCTTTCAGACGCGGCGTCGCGAAGTCGAGGAAGGCGCGCAGCTTGAGCGGCGTCAAATCGCGGGTGGCGCGAACCAGGCTGACCGGGGAGGGCGCCGGCTCGAAGTCCTGAAGCGCGACGGCGAGCGCGCCCGCGCGCACGGCGTCGATCGCTTGGTACGAGAGGACGCGCGCAACGCCGATTTCGGCTGCCGCCGCGTCGACCGCCGCTTCCGCGGTGGTGACCGCCAGGCGGGGGCGGATCGGCGCCGAAATCTCCGCTTTGCCGGCTCTGAAGAGCCAAGCGGCGGCGGAGTTCGAGCTTTCGAACGTGATGCAATCATGCTCGGCGAGATCTTCCGGCCTGTTCGGGCGGCCGCGCCGGCCGAAATAAGACGGACTGGCGCAGACCACGCGGCGCAGCGCGCCGACCGGCGTCGCGATCAGGCTGCTGTCCGGCAGGCGGCCGATGCGGACGGCGACATCGATGCGCTCTTCGAACAGATCCGCGACGCGGTCGGAGAGAATCAGCCTGAGATTGATCTCCGGATACGCCTTGAGAAACGCGATCGCGATCGGCAACACGTGGAGACGGCCGAAGACGATCGGCGCGGCGACGACGAGCTCGCCTTTCGGCGCCGAATATTCGCCCGAAACCGCGCGCTCGGCTTCTTCCACCTCCTCGAGAATCCGCTTGCAGGCGGCGACATAGGCGCTGCCCGCGTCGGTCAAGGACAGCCGCCGCGCCGAGCGATTGACGAGCCGCGCCTGCAGCCGGGTTTCGAGATCGGAGACTTTGCGGCTGATCGTCGCCAGCGGCGCGCGAAGCCGCCGCGCTGCGGCGGACAGACTGCCTGTCTCGGCCACCGCGACGAGAATCGCCATGGATTCGAGGCGGTCCATTCTATCCTTCCATATTCTGGAAGACTGGTTTCCAAATTTAGCACCTGCTTATCAATTCTGGAAGGAATAGCTACCCTCGCGAAATCTCCGGCGATGCGCCGGCGGTCCGGCCAAGGGAGAAGTCCGACATGAGCGAGGCCCGCCTTTCTTCGAGCGACGTCGCTTTCACGCCCAGCGTCAAGGCGGTTCAGGCCCGCAAGGGTTCGCGAGGCGCCTACAAGCGGGTCGAGGAAAACGTCGCCTGGCCGACGGTCATTACCCCTGACCTCGCCGCCTTCATCGCCGCGCAGCGCAGCGTCTTCCTCGCCACCGCGAGTCGCGACGGCCAGCCCTATATCCAGCATCGCGGCGGCCCGCCGGGGTTTTTGCGCGCGCTCGATGAGAAGACGATCGGCTTCGCCGATTTCGCCGGCAATCGGCAATATATCACGCTCGGCAATCTCGCCGAGAACCCGAAGGCCTATCTCTTCCTGATCGATTACGCCCGCCGTCAGCGCGTCAAACTCTGGGGCGAGGCGCGGGTGATAGAGAATGACCACGCTCTGATCGCCAAGTTGATGCCCGAAGGGTACGGAGCGCGCCCGGAACAAGCGATTCTTTTTACCCTCTCCGCTTGGAGCGCCAATTGTCCGCAGCATATTCCGCAGCGTTTCGACGCCGAGGACGTCGCCGCGGCGATCGAGGAGCGCGATCGGAAGATCGCCGCTTTGGAAGCCGAGCTCCGGATTTTACGCGAGGCGACATGAGGAGCGGCGTAGTTCGCTCCGAAGCCGATATCGGGTCCGACGGGTGTTCCCTCATTCCTTCCGGCCGCTGAAACTTGGGGAAGAAACAGTAGACGCGCGCCATTGCCTCGCGTCGGCGCTTCGCTCGGAACGCCTCTTGACTCTTGGCGCGTTCGGCCGTTTCATAGAACAAAGAGAGAACATGTCCAATCCGTCAAATCCATGTCGCCGGGCAGCAAATTGGAGACCATGGCGCATTTGCGCAGCGCCATTGCCGGGATCGAATCCCAGGCCGGGCCGCGGAGGCGAGCTGAGTTTCGGCTGCCCCTCGCGGCGGCGTTGGACGGCGCCTTGGGCGGCGGGCTCGCCGGCGACGCGCTTCATGAAATCGCGCCGGCTGGTCCTGGTGACGGCGCGGCGGCGATAGCGTTCGCGCTGTGCCTGGCGGCGCGGTTCCACGCAGCTTCGCCGCGACGCGCGCCGGTGCTCATCGCCTATGAGGAATTCTGCACGCGCGAGGCCGGCGCGCTCTATGGACCGGGCCTCGCCGCTTTCGGCCTTTCGCGCGGCGATCTCGTTTTCGTCAACGCGCCGGACGGACGCGCCTTGCTTTGGGCCATGGAGGAAGCGCTGAAAAGCGGCGCGCTCGCCGCAGTAATCGGCGAATTATGGAGCGTCGCCAAGCATTACGGCCTCGCCGCGTCGCGCCGGCTGCTGCTTGCGGCCCATAAGGGGGAAACGCCCGCGCTGATCGTCCATGGCGGCCTTTTCGGCCAGACCGAGGCGCTCTCCAGCGCGGCCGAGACGCGGTTCGAAATCGCCGCCGCGCCGAGCCGCCGTCTCCCCCCGGCGAGCGGCAATCTCGGCCTGCCTGGCGCGCCGGCTTTCGCAGTTCGGCTCGTCAAAGCGCGGCTATCGCCCGCGGCGCAAGGCCCGCCGGCTCGGCTTTTCGACGAGACGCGGTCAACGCGCCTCGAATGGTCGAGCGTTGAGACATCCTTCCATGATCCGACGGTATCTCTCCCTGTGGCTCCCGCGCCTCTCTACGGACCGCGCCCACGCATTGCTGCGGCGTGAGGGCGGCGCTCTTTCCCCAACGCCGCTCGCCACATACGCCAAGATTGGCAACGCGCAGCTCCTCGTCTGCGTCGATCGGCTTGCGGCGAGTCTCGGTCTAACCGCCGGCCTGCCGCTCGCCGACGCCAAGGCGCGCCGCCCCAATCTCATCGCCGTCGAAGCTGATCCGGTCGAGGAAGGCAAGCTCCTCGAAAGGATCGCCGATTGGTTGCAGCGCTTCACGCCGCTCGCCGCGCTCGACGGCGCCGACGGGATCATGCTCGACATTGCCGGCGTCGCCCACCTCTTCAATGGCGAAGCTTCGTTGATCCAAGAGATCGAGACGCGTCTTGCCGGCCAAGGCCTTACGGCGCGGGCCGGGATCGCCGATTTTCCGCGCGCCGCTTGGGCGCTGGCGCGTTTCGCCAAGCAGAGGATTGCTCCGGCCGACGCGACCGGGAAAATCTTTGCGCAATTGTACCATGCCCTGCCGCTCGCCGCGCTCGGACTGAACAAGGACGTGGTCGCCGATATGGCTCGGGCGGGCCTGCGCCAGATCGGCGATGTCGCATTGCGGCCGCGCGCGCCGATCGCAGCGCGCTTCGGCGAGGACGTGATCGCCCGGCTGGACGCCCTTTCCGGCCTCGAGCGCGCGGCGATTTCGCCGCGCTTCGCCGCGCCTGATTTTTCCGCCGAGCGGCGTTTCGCCAGCGCGATCCAAGAGCGCGCGGCGATCGAGGCGACTTTGTTCAAGCTCGCCGAGAATTTGGCTTTCCTGTTGCAACGCCAGGCCAAAGGCGCGCGTCGGCTCGAATTCGCCTTGTTCCGCGTCGACGGCGCGGTGCGCCGCATCGTCGTCGGCGCGAGCCGACCGCTCAATGAGCCGGAGGCCATGCGCCGGCTGTTTCGCGAGCGGTTCGAGGCGCCCGAAACGGACGAGTTCGATCCTGGCTATGGTTTCGACGTGTTACGCCTCTCCTGCCTTCTCGCCGAGCCGCTCGCGCCCGCGCAAGGCGATTTGGCGCGCGCGTCGCAAGAGGAGAAAGCCCAGACGCTCGCCGATCTGCTGGACCGGCTGAGCGCGCGGCTCGGCGCGCGCCGCGTCACGCGGATCGATTGCGTCGACACGCATATTCCCGAATTCGCCGTGGCGGCGATTCCGGCGACTTTGGGCGATGCGCGAAGGCCTATTCCGGCGCGGCGGCGCGCCCCCTCCGCCATGGTCCCCCTCTCCCGCTCTGCGGGGAAGGAAGAGGGCGCTTCTATCCTTCCCCGCGCAGCGGTGGAGGGCGGCGGAGGGGGCCCGCGGCGCTTCGCATCGCCCGCCCGTCCCTTGCGCCTCTTCGAACGCCCCGAGCCGATCGAGGCGATCGCCGAAATTCCTGACGGACCGCCCTTGCGCTTCAAATGGCGGCGCGCCATGCACGAGGTTGCCGCCATCGAGGGCCCCGAGCGCATCGCCGCCGAATGGTGGCGCCGGCCGGACGGGCCGACCCGCGATTATTTCCGCGCCGAGGATACGGAAGGCCGCCGCTTCTGGCTCTATCGCGAAGGCCTCTACGGTCGCGAGGCCGGGCGGCCGAGATGGTACATGCACGGGCTGTTCGGATGAGGCCGCGGCCATGATCCGCCTTGCGCCGCGCTTCGCCGAACTGGCGACGATGACCAATTTCTCGTTTCTGCGCGGCGCGTCGCATCCTGAGGAATTGGTCGCGAAAGCCGCCGCGCTCAAGCTGCACGGAATCGGCGTCGCCGACCGCAATTCGCTCGCCGGGGTGGTGCGGGCGCATGTCTTCGCCCGCGAAAACAAAAAGGAGATGGGCGCAACCCGCGTCGCGCCCGGCGCGCGCCTCGTCTTTTCCGACGGCGCGCCCGACATTCTCGTCTATCCTGAAGACCGCGCCGGCTATGGCCGGCTGTGCCGCCTCCTCACGAAAGGCAATCTCAGAGCCAAGAAAGGCGAATGCCTGCTGACGATCGACGATCTTCTCGATCACGCCGAGGGCCTGCGCATCGCGGTCCTGCCGCAGGCCGATCCAGCGCGATGCGGCTCGGATGACGAGTTCTTCTTCCTCAGCCGCTTGCGCGAGGTTTTTCCCGACCGCCTCTGGCTCGCCGCCGCCATGACCTATGGCCCGCATATGCGCGGCGCGCTGGCTGAGCGAATCATGACCGCGCGCCAGGCGAATATTCCGCTGCTCGCCACCAACGACGTCATCATGCATGCGCCCGAGCGGCGGCGCCTCGCCGACGTCGTCGCCTGCATCCGCGAAGGCGTGAAGATCGAGGAGGCTGGCCGCCTGCTCGCCGCCAACGCCGAGCGCCATCTGAAAAGCCCCGACGAGATGGCGCGCCTTTTCCGCGAAGCGCCGCAGGCGCTGGAGGAGACGATCTACTTTTTCGACGGGCTTCGCTTCAGTCTCGACGAATTGAGCCCTTCCTATCCGGAGGAATTGCGCGAGGGCTATCCGGATCCGCAGGCGGCGCTGGAGGCTTTCGCCTGGGAAGGGGCGAGAAAACGCTATCCGCAAGGCGTTCCCGAAAAAGTCGTGAAGGCGCTGGACGAAGAGCTGGCGCTGATCGCGAAATGCAAATTCGCGCCTTACTTTCTCACTGTTCACGACATCATTCGTTTTGCCCGCTCGCTGCAGAAGAAGATTCTGGCGCAGGGGCGCGGCTCCGCCGCAAATTCCTCCGTCTGCTTTTGTCTTGGCATTACCGAGGTCGATCCGGCGCGCCACGAACTTCTCTTCACGCGCTTCATCTCCGCCGAACGCAAGGAGCCTCCCGACATCGACGTCGATTTCGAGCACGAGAGACGCGAGGAGGTGATCCGATATATCTACAAGCGGTTCGGGCGCGACAGGACCGGTTTGGCGGCGAGCGTCATCACTTATCGCGCGCGCTCGGCGATCCGGGAAGTCGCCAAAGTCTTCGGCCTTTCCGAGGACGTCGTCAACGCGCTGACCGGCACGACCTGGGGCTATGGCGAAGGCGGCGGGGTCAGCGAAACGGACGCGCGACGCGGCGGCCTCGATCCCCGCGACCCGACCCTCGCTCTGGCGATCGACATAGCCGGCGAGCTCGTCGGCTTTCCGCGTCATCTTTCGCAGCATACCGGCGGCTTCGTCATTGCGCGCGACCGGCTCGATGAAGTCGTCCCCATTCTCAATGCGGCGATGGAGGAGCGCACCACGATCGAATGGGACAAGGACGATCTCGACGCTTTGCGCATTCTTAAAGTCGACGTGCTCGCGCTCGGCATGTTGACGGCCCTGCGCAAGGGTCTCGACATGATCGAAAAACATTATGATCGGCGCCTCGCGCTTTCGACGATTCCTTCCGAAGAGGCTTGCGTCTACGCCATGATTCAACGCGCCGACACGATCGGCGTCTTCCAGATCGAGAGCCGCGCGCAAATGTCGATGCTGCCGCGGCTCAGGCCAAAAGAATTCTACGACCTCGTCATCGAGGTCGCCATCGTTCGCCCGGGCCCCATTCAGGGCGACATGGTTCATCCGTACCTTAGACGCCGTCAGAATATCGATGAGGTCGTCTATCCTTCGAAAGAACTCGAAGAGGTGCTCCATCGAACCTTGGGCATTCCTCTCTTCCAAGAGCAGGCGATGAAAATCGCCATCGTCGCCGGCGGGTTTACGCCGGAAGAAGCCGATTTGCTCCGCCGAGCGATGGCGACGTTCCGGCGCGCCGGCACGATTCAGAATTTCGAGACGAAAATGATCGAAGGCATGGTCGAAAGGGGCTACGAGCGGGAGTTCGCCGAGCGCTGCTTCAAACAGATCGAAGGCTTCGGCGAGTATGGCTTCCCCGAGAGTCACGCCGCGAGTTTCGCGCTGCTCGTCTACGCCTCGGCCTGGATGAAATGCCGCTATCCGGACGTGTTCTGCGCCGCTTTGATCAATTCCCAGCCGATGGGCTTCTACGCGCCGGCGCAGATCGTGCGCGACGCGCGCGAGCACGGCGTCGAAGTGCGCGAGGTCGACGTCAATCTGTCGGATTGGGATTGCACGCTGGAGAGACTGGATGAATCCCCTTCTCCCCGCTTCGCCGGGCGAGGGGAAGCAGCGCCCGCCATCCATCCCCGCCATGCCGAGATGGCCGAGCACATCCTTACGACCCATGCCGTACGGCTCGGCTTTCGCCAGATCGTCGGCTTGCGTGAAGAGGATATGAAAATCGTCGTTGGAAAGCGCGGCGCCGGCTACGATTCCGTCCGCGATCTTTGGCTGCGCACGGCTTTAAGCGCGGCGACGATCGAGAAATTGGCGGAAGCCGACGCCTTCCGCTCGCTCGGCCTCGACCGGCGGGCGGCGCTTTGGGCGGCGCGCGGCCTCGACCGGGTGGGCGACCAAGATAACCTGCCGCTGTTCATGGCGAGCCGGCCGCAGCGCGAGCATGAGCCCGACGCGAAGCTGCCGCCGATGCCGCTCGGCGCGCATGTCGTCGAGGATTATCGGTGCCTGTCTTTGTCGCTGAAAGGCCATCCCGTCGCCTTCATGCGGGGGCGGCTCGATCAACGCGGCGTCCTGCGCTGCGAGCAATTGGCCAAGACCGCTTCAGGCGCGCGGGTTTCAGTCGCCGGCCTCGTCCTGGTGCGCCAGCGGCCCGGTACGGCCTCGGGCGTCGTCTTCTTGACGGTCGAAGACGAGACCGGAATCGCCAACATCATCGTCTGGCCGAAAGTCTTCGAGAAGCTGCGCGCGATCGTCATCGGCGCGCGCTTCGTCGCCGTGACCGGCAAGGTGCAAAGCGAGAGCGGCGTCATCCATGTCGTCGCCGACCGGATGGAGGATTTGACGCCGATGCTCGGCCTGCTCTCCGAGCGCGGGCCCGAGGTCAACAGGCCGGCGCGGGCCGACGAATCGAGAACCTCGCGGCCTGACCCTCGCGGCCGCCCCGGCAATCGCGCCTGCCGCCCGCCCGCGCTGACGCCGCCCGCCGCCATGGCGAGCGAGCAACGCGATTTGCTCGAAGTTCTGCCGCTCGGGCGGCGGTTTCATTGATTGGCTCGGCTCGCGCCGACCAAGGCCGCCCAGCGGCCGGGCGTAACGCCGAACGCCTTCTTGAATTGCCGGCTCAGATGGCTCTGATCGGCGAAGCCGGTCGCGATCGCAACGTCCGCCAGCTCCCCGCCGGCGCCGATCATGAAGCGGGCGCGCTGCAGACGACGCATCAGGTGAAAGCGATGCGGGCTGGTGGCGAAAGCCGCGCGGAAATGACACGACAGCGCGAAACGATCAAGCCCGACGACTCCTTCCAATTCTTCCGATCGAACCGTTCGATCTGCATGGGCCTCGAGATAGTCGCGGGCGAGGAACGCCGAACGCCGCGCCAGCGCGGCCAACCGCTTCAGCGGCCGCTTGGCGTGGCGGCTCAGCCTTTCGGCGATCCGCATCACCAGATCGTCGACGAGGAGCTCGTCCAAATCCTCGTCGAGAGCGCCAAGCGCAGCGAGCAGCGCGTCGCGAAGCGCATCGTCGTCGAGGACCGGTTGATCGACAAAGGGCAGGGCGGCGGATTCCGTATCGAGGCATCGCCGCAGCAGCGAAGGCTCCAGATAGAGCATCCGATAGCGTAAGCCCTCTTCCGTGCCGGCGCCGCCGTCGTGAATCTCATCCGGATGGAGGACGATGATCCGTCCGGGGCGGCTCGCCCTGATCTCGCCGCGATAACGAAACGTCTGCACGCCGCGAAGCGTCACGCCGAGCGCATAAGTGTCGTGGCGATGCGGCTCGAAAGCCTCGCCGTAAAACAGCGCTTCGATCCGCTCGATCCCGGGAAAGCTCGGCGCCGAGACGATTTTCTCGCCGCCCTGGCCCTCGCACGAACGTTCAAGACCCGCGAATATCCGCCCGTCTAAATCCATGTCTCGCCGAACTCGCGTGATGGAAGATTCATGTTCGATACGAAAATCGCGATCGTCTTGCGCGACGATCTTCAGCCCTGGCAGGCGCTCAATGTGACCGCGTTTCTGACCAGCGGGATCGTCGCCCAATTCCCGCAGATCATCGGAGAGGCCTATCGCGATCGCGCCGGCAACATCTATAATCCGCTTTCCATACAGCCCATCGTCATTCTCGCCGCCGACCAGGGCGCGATTGCGACGATCCATCGCCGAGCTCTCGCTGCGGGCGTCAAGACCTCCGCCTATATCGAGGAAATGTTTTCGACCGGACATGACGCCGCCAATCGCGCCGCCTTCGCCGAATTTGCGCCCGAAGACGCCAAGATCGTCGGCGTCGCCTTGCGCGCCGACAAAAAGATCGTCGACAAAATCGCCAAAGGCGCGCGCAAGCACCCGTAATTTGGCCATTTCCCCTTTGCGACGATTTGCTCTACGAGGCGGCGTCTCCAGAATTCGAGGGGCAAAATGGACGCCAGCGCCAAACCTTTTGACGATATCCGCAATCTCCTGCGCGCTTTGCCTGGGCCGGACGAAAAAGCGCTGGCGGCCGCGTCCGCGCGGGAAAGCGAACTGACCAAGCCGGCCGGCTCGCTCGGCCGGCTCGAAGAGATCGCCGAATGGCTCGCCGCCTGGCAGGGAACGGCGCGGCCCCATGTCGACCGGCCTCTGGTCGCCGTCTTCGCCGCCAATCACGGCGTCGTCGCCCAAGGCGTCTCGCCCTATCCGCAATCGGTCACCAGCGCCATGGTGGCCAATTTCGCCGCCGGCGGCGCGGCGATCAACCAGATCTGCAAGACGTTCGATCTCGGCCTCAAAGTCTATGAACTCGCGCTCGAAGCGCCGACCGGCGACATCACGGAAGGGCCGGCTCTGAGCGAGCGCGACTGCGCCGCGACCATGGCGTTCGGCATGGAGGCCCTCGCCTCCGGCGCCGATCTCCTCTGTCTCGGCGAGATGGGCATCGGCAATACGACGATCGCGGCCGCGATTTATCACGCGCTTTGGGGCGGCAAGCCGGAGGATTGGGTCGGCCGCGGGACTGGCCTCGACGACGAGGGCCTCAAGCGCAAAGCCAGGGCGGTGGCCGCCGCCGTCGCCCTCCACCGCGATTACCTGAACGATCCGCTCGAAATTCTACGCCGGCTCGGCGGCCGCGAAGTGGCGGCCATGGCCGGCGCGATCATCGCGGCGCGGGTGCAGAAGACGCCGGTCCTGCTCGACGGCTATGTCGTCTGCGCCGCCGCCGCAATCTTGCACGCGCTCAATCCGGCGGCGCTCGATCATTGCCTCGCCGGCCACGTCTCCGCCGAAGGCGCGCATCGCGAAGTGTTGCGCCGGCTCGGCAAGCCGCCGCTGCTCGATCTCGGCATGCGCCTCGGCGAAGGCTCGGGCGCGGCGTTGGCGGCGGGCATCGTCAAGGCGGCGGTCGCTTGCCACAACGGAATGGCGACTTTCGCCGAGGCGGGCGTGGCCGGGAAGGAGGGGTAGAAGAACTCCTCGCGCCTCTCGCGCCTCTGGTTACGAGCCGATCGTCCGCCGACAATAATCGCGGCGGCAGCGCGCCGATACGGATCGATGAGGGGGACCGAAGCGGCGCCTGTCCCAATGACGCCCGGTCTTGCCGATCGTCATCAAGCGCAGCGAGGCAATCCGCGATTTGGCCTGAACGCAATTCGCTCTGATCGGAGAGGCGACCGACGTCGCCCTCTCCTCTTCCAACCTTGCCTGCAACGATCGCGACAACGGGCGCTGTTGCGGCCTATGACGTCTTTCACGCCGCTTTGGCGACCGGACTCGGCCTCGTCATGCGCAACGCATAATAGGCCGCGCCTGCGATGGCGACGCCGAAGAACCAGCCATAGACGCCCCACCAGGCCGGCAAAAGCGAGGTGAAATTCGGCAGGATCGACGAGAACAGGGCGCCGATCGCCGCGGCGACGAGCGCGTTGACGCTCCAGCCGTTCTGATAGCGATATTCGCCGTCCTCCTGGTACAAAGCCGGCACGTTCACCGCGCCTTTGGCGATGAGATAATAGTCGACCATCATCACGCCGAAAATCGGTCCCATCGTCGCGCCGATCACGCCGACGAAGGAGGCGGCGCTTCCCTCCCACGGCGCGAACGGATAGAGGACGAGCGCGATCAAAGCCGCGATGTAGCCGCCCTTCTTGAAATCGATCTGTTTCGGGAAAACGTTGGAGAAATCGAAGGCCGGCGAGACGAAATTGGCGACGACATTGATGCCGAGCGTCGCCACCGCGAAGGTGACCGCGGCGAGCAAGGCCAGGAACCAGTTGTCGAATTTCGCCGAAATCTGGTCCGGGTGCAGGAGCACCTCATTGTAGACGTGAAACGCCGCGATCGTGGTGATTCCGGCGACGAACGAAAACAGGATCAGATTGACCGGCAGGCCCCAGATATTGCCCCTGCGCACCGCCGCGGCGTCGGGCGCGTAGCGCGAGAAGTCGCAGAAATTGAGGTACAGAGCTGCGAAATACGTGATCCATGTCGCGGCGACGGCGAAGAGAGCCGCGATCGAGCCGGGCTCGCCCGGCACGCCGGCGTCCTTGGTCTTGTCGAGCAGAACGTCCTGCGGGATCGGCGCAGTCAGCGAAACGCCGCCGGCCTTGATGCTGAGTCCGACAGCGAGGATGAGCATCATCACCCAGACGGCCGGGCCGGCCCAATCCTGGAAGCGGCGCACCGTCTCCATTCCGTGCTGAATGATCAGGAGCTGCAGCGCCCAGACGATGACGAAACAGATCGTTTCGAGGCCGGAATGACCGAGGAAATGCGTCGAGTCGTTGAAAGACTTGAATGCGTCCATGCGCGTCAGCAGCGCGACGATCGCGCCGGACGCGGCCGCGGTCTGCGCTCCGTACCAGAAGCAGGCGACGATCGCGCGCACCAGAGCCGGGACATTGGCGCCCCAGACGCCGAACGAGGCGCGGGCGAGGACCGGATAGGGCACGCCGGTCTTGACGCCGGCATTGCCGACGAGGCTCATCAAGAAATAGATGACCAGCGAGCCGAGGCCGATCGCCAGGATGAAATTGACGAAGCTGCCGCACAGCAGAAACAGGCTGGCGGCGAGGTAATAGCCCCACAGGCTGTGCACGTCCGAAGTCCAGACATTGAAGATGCTGAACGCTCCCCAATTGCGGACCTTGGCCGGCGCCAAATCCTCGTTATAGAGCGACGGCGACGCATTCTTGATGTCCATGATCTCCTCCCCCATCCTTATTTTTGCCGACTCTGCTTAAAATTTAAGCACCATTTGACAGAGGCCGCCAGAGGAGAGGAAGGGCCGCGCGGCCGGCGCGCGCCAAAATTTTCGAGCTCTCAGCTCGCCTGGCCGCCGCGCAAGAGCGTCGGCAGGGAAAGGATTGGATGGCGGCCGGGGCCGGCTTAATCGCAGGCGGCATGCCGATGCGGAGGGTGGAGCAATGGAAAAGTCAGGTTTCGATCCGCTGACGCTGCCCGAGAGCAACGCGACCGGCTATCCCGAGCCCCACCGCGCCGCAAATCAGAAGCGCTGGAACCGCCGGCTCGGCGATCACGCCAAACTGACCAATTTCGGCGTCAACCTCACCCGCCTGCCGCCCGGGGCGCAGTCCTCGGCCCGGCACGCCCATTCCCGACAGGACGAGTTCGTCTACGTGCTCCAGGGCGTCGTCGAATTGGAGACCGACGCCGGCGTGGAGATCCTGCGCGCCGGGTTTTGCGCCGGTTTCCCGGCCGGGACCGGCAATGCTCATCGCTTCGTCAATCGCTCCGACCAGGAGGTTCTGCTGCTCGTCGTCGGCGACAGAACTGCGGGCGACGAAGTGATCTATCCCGATATCGATTTGCACGCCCGCTTGGGCGAGGATGGCAGGTATAAGTTCGCTCATAAGGACGGAACGCCGTACTAGAAGCGCGCTGCGCTCATTGCGAGCGCAACGACGAAAAGCCGTCGGGCTTTGTCGCTTCTCTCGCCCGAAATGAACCTACTGCGCGATCCGCGCCAGCACGTCGCGCAGCGGCTGGCTGGTCCAAGCGTAATTGACGAAATCGTCATGGGCCGCGTCGCCGGCGTCGATGAAGGCGACGACGCCGGGGCCGAGCCGCTCCGGCAGCCGATCCTGCACCGGCATGCCGGCCGCGATCAGCCGCGCTTTGAGCGCCTGATTTTGTTCGCGCGAGGATTTTGAATAGGCGCTGACGAAAAACGCGCGGCCGCGCGAGCGCGCGATCCAGTCGAAGAACTTGTCCTCTTCGCCGTAAAGCGCGTCGAGCAGAACGACGCCGCGCACTCGCGAATCGGCGCCGCCGACGGCGAGCGAGTAGGCCGCCGGCAAATAGCCGCCGCTATAGGCGACGATGACGACGGGCAGGCGCCGGAACTCGCCGGCGGCGCCGCCATAGAGCGAGGCCAGGCGCTGGTCCGCTTCGTTGAGGAACGCCGCCAATTGGCCCGGCTGCCAGAACCGCCCGGCGCTCGAGTCGAGCGCGTTGACCGCCATTTGCGGCGCGATCAGCACGCCGTTCAAGCCGGATTCCGCCACTTGTTGCGGCGTCTGCTGGCGGTCGACGACGTCGCGCGCCAACGTCGCCTGATTGCCATGGAAATACAGGACAAGATCGCCGCCGCGGCGCGCGTCGAAATCGCCGCCCGCGGCGATCAGGACGCGGCGATCGTTGTAGGTCTCGTCTTCCCAATAGACGCCGCCGCGCGGCGAGCTATGGCCCAGCCGGCCATTCGCGCTGACGTCGAGAAACGGACGCCCCTCGTCGGGAATCGAGCCATGGTAGGGAAAGGCGGAGTTCCTGAATTCGGCGTAAGCGACATTGACGCCGCCCGATTGCGTAAACCCGCCGCCCGTCGGCGCCGCCGCTTCTTTCATCGGGGTCGGCCCTGCGCAGCCTGCAAGCGCCAGAAGCCCCGCCGCGAACATGGCTCGTTTTCGCGACGCGGCCAAGCCGGACGCAACGCCCCTCTCATCCCTCATTCGCCCCTGCTCCGGATTTTTGAAATCCGATTACGCGAATCTTGGCTTCCGCCCAGACGATATTACGCCGAAGAAGGCCGGCAGGGCCAGCAGGTACGCAAGGCCGGCGATCTCGATCACCGCGCCCAGGCCGAAATTGGTGGCGATCACCGGCGCCGCCGCGGCGCCGATGACCGAGAAGCAACCGTTCACGCCCCAGGCCCAAATGAACATGTGATCCTTGCCGAGCCGGCCGAGCGTGGTCATCGCCGTCGGCATCGGGAATCCCATCAGGAAGGCGGGCGGCGCGATGAAGACGAAGGAGAGCAGCAAGCGCGCGCCGTAAGGCAGAGCGCCGATCGCGTCGAGCGCGTTGTCGAGAAACAAGGCGTAGAGGATCAGCAGCGCGCCGATTGCGAGGAAAATCGGCGGCATGGCGAGGCGCATTTTCGGCAGAATGCGCTCGGAGGTCAGGCTGCCAAGGCCGGAAAAGACCAGCATGCCGGTGATCAACACCGAGGCTGAGACCGTCGCGTTGCCGAGCGCCATGACGAAATGCGCGATCAGGCCGACTTCGACCATGATATAACCGGCGCCGAGGCAGGCGAAGTAGATGATGGTGAGGAATTTGCCCGGCGTCTGCGAAAACACGGCGCGCCATCCCCAGATCACCGGGAAGGCGAGCAGCACGCAGGCGGTCAAGCAGGCGACGCCGAGCGTCGCCCAGATCAGCAGATAGCCCCACTCGTCCTGCAGCAATTCGAGCCGGTCGAGGACGCGCGGCAGGTCCTTCGTCTTCACATAAGCCGCGAAATAGGGATGATCATTGGTGAGGATGCGCGTGTCGAAGACGTAGCGCTGGGCGATTTTGGGCCACTCGCCGTTGATCAGGCTCGCCCAGGCGAGCCGGCCCATGATCGTCGCCGGCACGACGCCGGTGTCGCCGTTCGCGCCCGGCTCGTCGCCGGGTCCGGTCGGGTCGGCCGGGCCAGCGGGATCGGCTTGCGCGCTGGGCTCGCCCGGGCCCGCCTCGGCGGCCGGAGCCGCCGTCGGCGGGCCGCCCGCTGCGCCCGCGAAAATCTGCTCGACATAGCCGTCCAAGGTACGGTCGGTCTGCGTTCCGTCGTAGAAGAAGCCCGGCGAATAGATTTCGTCGAACGACATCGCCTTGGTGTGGTCGCGCAATTTGGCGATCTCGTCCTCGGCGAAGCCGCCGCGCTTGTAAAGCACCGTCGCCGTCGAAAGGTAGGACGAGGCGACGAAGAACGAATCGGCGATATGGGCCGAATCGACGTCCTCAGCCGCGGCCGCCATCGTCGCATAAAGCCTCAGCACCGATTTCGGCGGCTCCTCCTTATTCCAGAGGGTCACTGCGAGCACGCCGCCGGCGGCCAGCGCCCGCATATAGGTCTCCATCGCTTCGCGGGTATAGGAGAACTTCTCGACGATGGCGAAGCCGCCGGGATTGGAGAGGCCGGTCGAATCGGCGAGCGACAGGTCAATGACGTCGTAGCGCTCCTGGGTATGAGCAAGGTAATGTCTGCCTTCGTAATCGATTACCTTGTTGACGCGGCCTAATATGTCGCCGGTGAAATCCTTGAACACCTTGCTGTGGAAGGCTTCGAGCACGGCGCGATTGCCTTCCGCGACCGTCACCTCCTTCGCGCCGGAGCGCAAAGCCACCGCCGTCGAGATGCCGCCGCCGAATTGCGTGATGAAGACTTTGGGATCTTTCTTGATCACGTATGGATAGTACATCGGCAGGAAGCGGAAATAGGCCGTATCCTTGTCGGGCAGATTGCGAATGACCCCGATCGGCCCATCGCTGTCGACATACATGGCGATATAGGCGTTGGCGGGCACGGCCGGCATGTTGAACGCCGCATTATCGGAAAGGCCCGGCGCGAAATGCAGATACGAACTCGAATAGGCCTCGATATAGCCGAAGGGCGAGACGCTCTCGTAGATGCGCTTCGAATCCGGGAATTTTCGCGCGTAGGCGACGCCCTTGTAATCGTTGACGGCGAGGCGGGAGAGGCCGAGCGCCGGCGCCGCGACGAAGTGGCCGCCAAAGGCGAGCGCGGCGAGAACGGCGAAAGGGGCGAGCGCGCGCAGGCCGCCCGGCCCGAACGCCCAGGCTATCATCGCCGCGAGCCATAGCGCCAAGGGCGCGGCGATCAAGTTCTCCGGCCGGAACAGGTACATCGCGCCGAGGAAAACCAGGCCGCAAAGGCCGGCGCCGGCGAGATCGGCGAAATAGACTCGGCCGAAAATGCGATTGCTCTTCAAGAAGACGCAGCCGAGGAAGACCGCGCCGGCGAGGAACGGCGTCAGTTCGGCGACAAAAATCTGAAGCAACCGCCACTTCTGCGCCGGGTCGGAGACGAGAAAGATGGCGTTGAAGCCGAGCTTTTGCACATAGAGATTGGCCGC
The DNA here is from genome assembly GCA_021325385.1 of Alphaproteobacteria bacterium. GTDB lineage: Bacteria > Pseudomonadota > Alphaproteobacteria > Rhizobiales > Beijerinckiaceae > Roseiarcus. Next base: position 3,476 of record JAJPHH010000162.1, on the reverse strand, counting down.
AACCGCGAGCGGGCCGAAGAGGGCGAGGGCGACGCTCGCGGCGCCGAGCCAGTGGCGCTGAAACCAGGTCTTGGCGACGCACATCACGGCGCTGGTCAGGCCGAAGCCGAGCATGGCGAGGCTGACGACGAACGAGCCGAAATGCGACCAGCTTCCGACCGCAAAGACGCGCATGACGTCGATCTGCAGCGCGATGACCGCGCCGGCGGCGAGGCCGACGGCAAGATAAAGCGCGAGCCGCCCGCGCGGATCGAGGACGAGATCGTCCTCGGCGACGGGAGCCGCCGGCAGCGCCTCGGCGGGAGCGAAACGATCGTTCATCAAGCGGCCTTTAGGCGCGTCGCCTTCGCCGAGCGGCGAAGGCGAGCTTCGCCCGTCACTCGTTATGCGTGCCCTTGATCACGTCGCCTTCGAGCTTGGTGAACGGCACGAAAGACACGATCCTGCCGCCGTAAATATCGGAGCGCGCGACGGTGATTGTGCCGTCCTCCGCCTGATTTTTCACGACTTTGAGGACACGCTGGGCGCCGGGCGGACCGACTGGGATGACCATGACGCCGTTCGGCTTCAATTGCTGCAGCAGCGGCGGCGGAATGTGGTCGATGCCGCAGGTGACGATGATCTTGTCGAACGGCGCGGCCTCCTCCCAACCGTAATAGCCGTCGGCGTTTTTGGAGGTGATCCCTTTGAATTCGTTGTAGCCGCGCTCGATCAGCGCATCGTAGATGGAGCGGGTGCGCTCGGCCAGCGGCTTGATGATCTCGATCGTGTAGACGTTGTATGTCAGGTGCGAGAGATAGGCGGATTGATAGCCGGAGCCGGTGCCGATCTCGAGCACCTTCTCGCCCTTCTTGACGTCGATCGTCGACGTCATGCGGCCGACGATATGCGGGCCGGAAATGGTGACGCCGTAGCCGATGTCGAGAAAGGCGTGATCATAGGCGCGACCGAGATTCTGCTTCAGCACGAATTCTTCGCGCGGCGTCAGCAGGAAGGCGTGCTTGTTGCGGTCCTCCCAGAGGTCCTCGTTGCGGACCAGCGCGCCGTAACGATCGAAGCGCTCGCCGAGGAATTTCGGGTCCTCGCCGCGCTGGCTGACGCCCCATTTGACGAACTCTTCCCGGCTTCCCGTCGGCGGGACCATGTCGAAGGTGAACGGCGTCGGCACGTTGGCGAGAGCGAAACGCGGGGCCAAGGCGGCGGTCAGGAGACCTGCCGATCCGGCGAGAAACTGACGTCGTTGCACCAAGCGCCTCCTCTTGAGGGGAATCGCGACTCAAAGCAGCCCCAGGCCGGCTTCGAGGCCGCCCGCCTGATAAACCAAAACGCCCGGAGGCGCGACAAGAGAATCGCCCCAAATGGATCGGCCGTTCCTCGCGGCCGATTGTCGCGTTTGTAAGGCGCGCGGCGGCCGCATTGATCTGGCCTCATTGCCGCGGCGCGGCCGGAGGAATAAAAGCTCTTGCCAATGCCCAATCTCGCCAATCCGACGGCGTTTCTCGCCTTTGTCCGGCGCGTCCTGCCCTGGCTCGGGGCGGCGGCCGCGGCGTGTTTCGCGCTCGGCCTGTGGCTCGCTCTGTTCGTCGCGCCGCCCGATTATCAGCAAGGCCAGACGGCCAAGATCATGTATCTGCACGTGCCCGCCGCCTGGATGGCGATGTTCGTCTACGCGGTGATGGCGGCTTCCGCGCTCGGCACTCTGGTCTGGCGCCACCCGCTGGCCGACGCGGCCCAGAAGGCGGCGGCGCCGCTCGGGGCCGGCTTCACCTTCATCTGTCTCGTCACTGGCTCGCTCTGGGGCAAGCCGATGTGGGGGACCTATTGGGTCTGGGACGCGCGCCTCACCTCGGTCCTCGTCCTGTTCATTCTCTATCTCGGCCTGATCGCGCTGTGGCGGGCCATGGACGAGCCCGGCCGGGCCGCCCGGGCGGCGGCGATCCTGACCCTGGTCGGCGCGGTCAACATTCCGATCATCAAATTCTCGGTCGATTGGTGGAACACGCTGCATCAGCCAGCCTCCGTCTTTCGCCTGGGGGGACCGGCGATTGCGCCATCGCTGCTCTGGCCGCTCATCGTCATGGCGGTCGCCTTCATGCTTCTGTTCGCCGCGCTGCATCTGATGGCGATCCGCAACGAAATCTTGCGCCGCCGCGTCGCTCGCCTGACCATGGTCGCAGCGACGCGGCGCGACGCGCTCGCGCCGGCGCTCGCTGCGGAGGCGCGCCCATGAACGATCCGCATATCGGCTTCGTCGTCGCGGCTTATGCGGCCGCCGCGCTCGTGCTGATCGGCATGGTCGTCGCTGTTTTCGCCGACTATCGTATTCAGCAGAAAGCGTTGCGCCGCCTCGAGGGCCGCGGCGAAGAGGACGCGCGATGAGTCACGCCCCGACCGACCAGGCGGCGGGCGCGCCGCCGCGGCGCCGGCTGTTGGCGCTGCTGCCGCTTGTCATCGTGGCGATGCTCGCCGCGTTATTCCTCGCCCGGCTTTTCGCCGGCGATGCGTCACGGATACCCTCAGCGCTCATTGGTCAACAAGCGCCGCCGATCGATCTGAGCGGCCTCGACGGCGCGCCCGGCCTCTCGGACGCCGATCTGCGCGCCGGCCATGTGTCCGTGGTCAATGTCTTCGCCACCTGGTGCCTGCCCTGCCACGCCGAGCACGAGACGCTGCTTGCGCTCGCCGGCGACAAGGATCTGGCCGCCAAAGGCGTCGTCCTTTATGGCGTCGCGCAGAAGGACAAAGCGGAAAATGTCCGTCGCTTTCTCGGCGCCAAGGGCGATCCTTACGCCAAGATCGGCCTCGACCCCGACAACCGCGCCGGCATCGACTGGGGCGTCTACGGCGTCCCCGAGACGTTCATCGTCAAAGGCGACGGGACGATCGCCTACAAGCTCACCGGGCCGATGGACGCGCAGAGTCTCGCCAGCGTGATCAAACCGCAGATCGAGAAGGCGATGAATTGAAAACGCGGCGCCATTCCCGCGCAAGCGGGAATCCAGAGAACCGCCGCGCTTTGAGGTTAGCTCAGCCTGGGTCCCGCTTTCGCGCAGGGCTGTCCGGGGAAAATGACGGGTAAATTTAAGGCCCGGAGCGCGGCCCTCGCAAACGAGGCGATATCGGGTTTATTCGCGGGCTTGTGATTGGCGAGACTCGGAAACGAGCGCGCTCAAGGACGCAAACCCCAAACACCGCGCCGCCATCGAGGCGGGCGCGCCTCAAGGCCGAGCCGGCTTCGCCGGTCGCTCCGCTCCGCTCCGCTTCGCGAACCTGACCCGCGCCCGCCTCGATGGCCTTGTGCAACCAAGACGTTTTGCTGACCGAAACGGCCGAACGGCCGGTTTCGGCAGCAAAACGTCTTGGTCGCCGATAGCCACGCCGAGCGGTCGCCGTCACCCGGAAGGGGCGGAGCGCAAGCGGAGCACCCGCCATGGCGCCGCGCGGGCAGACATCGTGTTGCGCGTACCTTTGTGGCG
>JAJPHH010000029.1 GCA_021325385.1 Alphaproteobacteria bacterium | reverse complement strand
ATCATTACGTCGACGGCGAGATCGCGATTTTCCACGGACCGCGACGCCTGGTCCGCTGGCCCGCAAACCAGGAGGAGAAGGACGCCGCGTTCCGCTCGGCCGCGTAAGTCCGCTTCACGGCCGCCGCGGGCTGTGGACGGCATGGACAAGGCTGACGCCTTGCCCACTCCGCCCACAGCAAACAGAAACAGAAAAGCGGACATTTGATGTGCTACATAAACCGGACAACTTCAGAAGCTTGCTACAGTGCTTTGCGTTCTTTGAGCGCTCCATAAACCGCCGCCATCGCAAGGCGGCTTATCGGGGCGTGATCACGGCTCTCTCTTAAGGTGCAAGTATGCCGGATCGAATCCCGCGACTTTGATCAGGCCCGGCCAGTCGAGTATCTCCAATTTTCCTGATCGGAGCTCTGCCAGTCGGTCTCGCCGAAGTTTCTGGAGCGCCCGATTGACCGATACAGGAGCCAGGCCGAGAGCTTGACCGAGTTGCGCTTGCCTGATCGGAAAATCGCAATACCGGCCGTCGATGAGGCCGGCCTGGCGAGCGCGCTCGTATTGCTCGCAAAACAGGTGAGCGAGGCGCGCCAAAAGGGAGCGCGCCCCATTATTGGTAATCGCCTGGCGAAAAACCGAGGCGTCGACGAAAGTCAGACGCCACAGCGCGAGCCCGATGGCCGGCCTGGTGCGGATCAGGCTTGCGAGCTGATCATGGGGAAGCGCTCCGATTTTCGCATCGTTCATGGCGCAAACGGAATGGTCCATCACGCTCAAGAACAGGCTCTGGATGTCGGGCATGTCGCCGGCGATATGAAACGACAGGTATTGGCGCGCCCCGGTCTCCAACGTGTGATAACGAGCCAGCATTCCGCTCAGCAGGATGACGGCCACGTTCGGCCGATCGCCCTGACGAACGATGTCCTCGCCCGCCGCAACCGAACGGGTCCGGGGCGTCAACTTTCGGACGGCCGCTTCATCGGCCGATTCGAGAGTTCCGTGGAGGGCGACTTTGCTCAGGAGCAGTTCTGAGACGCGTTCTATGCTCGGATCTGGATGAGGCGGCATTGCACGCCGTCAACGCGGGGAAACACATTTTTGGTCCACTTTTAGAATATTTATCTTTTGATAAAAAGAATTTGCCCATCCCGGCTAACTTGGACCGGCGATCGCAAGAGGCGTCGGGGCTTCGATGGGTGCTATGGCGTTTCGAAGAGAAAACTCCGCAAACGGGAGCAGTCAGCGCGAACTCCCCGGCGTCAGCGGCGCGATGGCGGAAATGATCCGCGCATTCGATTGGTCCGAGACCAGTTTGGGGCCGATCTCCGAGTGGCCTGTCCACCTGAAGGCCGCAGTCCGTCTCATGCTGCCCGCCCGAGCCCAGATCGTGTTGTTCTGGGGCCCGGAATTCGTGGCTTTGTATAACGACGCTTATGCTCCGACCATCGGCGACAAGCATCCGAGAGCGCTCGGCCGGCCGGCGCGGGAGAATTGGAGCGAGTTATGGGGCGATCTCGAGCCTCTGTTGCGAAGCGTTCTCGAAACCGGCGCGACGGTTTTCGCCAAGGACCGGCCTTTCTACATCGAGCGGCACGGTTATCCTGAGGACGTTTGCTTCGACATTTCATATTCGCCCGTTCATAATGACTTGGGCAAGGTCGACGGCGTCCTTTGCATCGTAAGCGAGACCACCGATCGGGTCGTGGCGCAGCGGGAACTCTCCGTGGCGCAAGAGCGGCTTTCTCTCGCGCTGAACACAGCGGGAATGGTCGGCGCTTTCGACTGGCACGTGCAGACCGACAAGTTCTATGCGGACCCTCGTTTCGCGGCCATGTTCTCGGTCGACGCCGGCAAGGCTGAAGCAGGGGTCCCGATCGCGCAATATCTGGCGGGCGTCCATCCGGAGGACGCAGAGCGGGTCGGCGAGAGCTTCAATCGCGCAGTCGCGACCGGCGAGAAGCTTGTCGAGGAATATCGGCTTCTACCGAAGGACGGCGCGAATCGCTGGGTGGAGGCGCGCGGCGAGTGCCGATATGACGAAGACGGTAAGCCCGTCCGCTTCCTCGGCGTCGTGGTGGATATTACCGACCACAAGGAAGCCGATCAGCGTCAGCAATTGCTTTTCCAGGAGATGAACCACCGCGTAAAGAATATGTTCGCGGTCTTCCGAGGCATGGTCAATCTGAGCGCACGGTCGGCGCGAACGCCGGAGGAGATGGCCGAGTCTCTTCGCGGTCGGCTCGAAGCCCTCATGCAGGCAAAGGACCTTGTCCGTCCGGGGCTCATCGAAAGCGGACACGCGCAGGACGAGCGAACAACGATGAATGCGCTCGTGCAGGCGATTTTGCAGCCCTACGCCGATGGCTCCCGCGAGCGTATCGTTGCAAGCGGACCAGAAGTGCAGGTCGGCGCCAACGCGGCCGCCAGCCTCGCTCTGACGCTGCACGAGAGCGCGACGAACGCGGCCAAATACGGGGCTCTCTCGGACCCGAACGGCGCGATTCGCGTCGAGTGGGAACGGCGAGGCGACCGCCTGCATCTGGAATGGGAGGAGACGGGCGGTCCGCTGATTGTGGCCCCGCCGCAGACTCGCGGCTTCGGCTCTATCCTTGTCGATCGCAGCATCGCCGGGCAGCTGGGCGGGGCGATCGAATACCAGTGGCTTCGTCCCGGTCTCAAGCTCACGCTCACGGTCCCGCTATCGCGTCTCGAGCGCTGATCATCGGCTTTGCGTCCGCCGCGCCGTCGTTTCATTCACAACGCAAGTCCTTTGATCGCGGCCGCTTCGATCAGCGCTTGCTTGACGCCTGGCGCGCAGGCGATCAGCGCGTCGCCCTTGGTCAGTCCCTCGCCGGCGAGAAAATCGCTGGCGTAGCCGCCGGCTTCGCGAACGAGCAGGATTCCGGCGAGGCAATCCCAGGCCCGGATGTGAGTCTCGACATAGCCGTCGCGCCGCCCGGCCGCGACATAGGCGAGGCCAAGCGCGCCGGACCCGGCGCGGATCACTCCGGCCCCGGTCGCGACGATGCGGCCCATCACGGCTAAAAAGTCCTCTGCGCCGAAGCGCATGTTCCAGCCGACCTCGACCGCCGCCTTGGCGAGCGAATCGCAATCGGAAACCTTGAGCGGCGCGCCGTTCAAGGTCGCGCCGGCGCTGCGTCGCGCGGCGAAAAGCTCGTCGAGCATCGGATCGTAAATGACGCCGATCTCGATGTCGCGGCCGTTTATGCAGGCGATCGAGACGCAATAGAACGGGGCGCCGCGGGCGAAATTGGCGGTGCCGTCGATCGGATCGACGACCCAGGACGGCGCGCCCTCGCCGCCTGGCGCGACGCCGCCCTCCTCGCCTATGAAGCCGTCGTCCTTGAAAATCTCGGTCAGGCGGCGGCGGACCAGCTTCTCGACGTCGCCATCGACCTCGGTGATGAAATCCTGCGGGCCTTTCAGACCGACCGTGAACGATTTTCGGTCGAGAAAGCGGCGCTTGGCCAGCGCGCCGGCTTCGCGCGCAACGGCGCAAGCGGCGAGAAAGCGGTTTTGCAGCGCGGTCGAGTCGAGGGTCAAGCGATCCACTCCTGATCTAAAAATGGCTGAACGAGCCGCGCGTGAAGGCGAGCGCACGGCCAGAAGGTCCGACAAATTCAGGCGCGCCCTCCCCGGCGGCGACCGTGCCGACCCGCGAGACCTTGATTCCGGCGGCCGCGGCGCTGCGCTCGAAATCCGCCGCCTCGTTTTGGCCGACGGCGGCGAGGATTTCGTAGTCGTCGCCGCCGGTTGCGAGCGTTTCGATGAGCGCGCGGTCGATCGACAGCGCCGCCCTGGCCGCGGGCGAAAGTGGCAACAGTCCCAAATCGATCCGCGCCGTCACGCCGCTGACGCGGAGCATTTTGGTCAGATCGCCGACGAATCCGTCCGAAACGTCCATGCCGCCTTGCGCGAATCGTCGCATCGCCGGGGCCAACCCGCAACGCGGCTGCGGCAATAGATAGCGGTCGAGCAGAAACCGACGGCTCTCGACCTCGAGCCCCGCCTCGAGCGCCGGCGCGCCGAGCCGCAGCGAGAGGCCGAGAGCGGCGTCGCCGATTGTCCCGCTCACATAGAGAAGATCGCCGGGCCTCGCGCCGTCGCGCCGCGCCATGCGCCCGGTCTCGATCCGGCCTAAGGCGGTGATCGAAACCATGAGCGGCCCCGCCGTCTTCACGGTATCGCCGCCAAAGAGCGGACAGGCATAGGCCGTCGCGTCCTCGGCCAGCCCGTTCGCGAACGCGGCGAGCCAATCCTCGGTCCAGTCGGTCGGTAAGGCGAGCGCGAGCAGAAAGCCGACCGGCTCGGCGCCCTTGGCGGCGAGATCCGAGAGATTGACTCGCAAGGCCTTGCGGGCGATCGCGTCCGGCGGATCGTCAGCGAAAAAATGCACGCCGGCGACAAGCGCGTCGGTCGTCAAGACGAGATCGCCGGGCGCGCCGGCGAGCAGCGCAGCGTCGTCCCGGAGGCCGAGGCCTTCCGGGGCTGCCCCAGGCGCAAAGAAACGGGCGATGAGATCGTCTTCGCTTAAGCGGGCGGCCATGGCGGGTCGAGAGGCGTTGGAGCGTCGGCTTATTGCATAACGCCGGCCAAGTCCCTAATTCTCGCGCCGCTTCTTAAAGGAGCCTGGCTTGCCCGAGACGTTCCGCCCGAAATCCGATTTCCTCGCCGCGCTCTACGAGCGCGGCTTCGTCCACCAATGCTCCGATCCGGCCGGGCTCGACGCGAAAGCGGCCGACGGCTCGCTCGTCGCCTATATCGGCTTCGACTGCACCGCGCCTTCGCTCCATGTCGGCTCGCTGGTGCCGATCATGATGCTGCATTGGCTGCAGAAAACCGGCGGCAAGCCGATCGCGCTGATGGGCGGCGGCACGACAATGGTCGGCGATCCTTCCGGCAAGGATGAGACCCGCAAGCTGTTGACGGTCGCCCAGATCGACGCCAACAAAGCTGGGATTCGCAAGGTTTTCTCGCGGTTTATGACCTTCGGCGAAGGTAAGACTGACGCCATCATGCCGGACAACGCCGAATGGCTCGTCAAGCTCAACTACCTTGAATTCTTACGTGATGTCGGTCGGCATTTTTCCGTCAATCGCATGCTGGCGATGGATTCGGTAAAGCTGCGCCTGGACCGCGATCAGGAGCTTTCCTTCATAGAATTCAATTATATGTGCCTTCAGGCTTATGATTTCGTGGAACTTCACCGGCGCTATGGCTGCGTCCTGCAAATGGGCGGCTCCGATCAGTGGGGCAACATCGTCACCGGCCTCGATCTCGGCCGAAGGCTGGGGACGGCGCAGCTTTACGCGCTGACCTCGCCGCTGATCACCCTCGCCTCGGGCGCGAAGATGGGCAAGACCGCCGCCGGCGCGGTCTGGCTCGACGCAGATCTGCTGTCGCCCTACGATTATTGGCAATTCTGGCGCAACACCGAGGACGCCGACGTCGGCCGCTTCCTGCGCCTGTTCACGACTTTGCCGATCGCCGAAATCGTAAGGCTGGAAAGGCTTTCGGGCGTGGAGATCAACGAAGCTAAGAAGATGCTCGCCAATGAGGCGACCCGCCTTCTCCACGGCGAGGCCGCGGCGGCCGAGGCGGCGGAAACCGCGCGCCGAACGTTCGAAGAAGGCGAAGCCGCCGAGACCTTGCCGACCTTCGAGACCCCCGCCGCCGATTTTGACGCCGGCCTCGGCGTGCTCAACGCCTTTGTCCGGGTCGGCCTCGTCGCCTCGACCGGCGAAGCGCGCCGGCAAATTCGCGGCGGCGGCCTGAAGGTGAACGACGAGATTGTGACCGACGAGCGCGCCACGCTCGGCCGCGACGCGCTCCTCGCCAATGGCGCGGTCAAGCTGTCGCTCGGCCGCAAAAAGCACGTCCTGCTGAGGGCGGTGTAGGACCCCTCGGCGCTCTCCGCGCTTAGGGCCAAGACCTCGCCCCTTCAGGCGAGGGCGGGGTGACGAAGATCGCCGCCGACGGGCGCCGCGCTTTCGGGCGAAGCTCGCCGATTACCTACCGCAGAGACGGCGATACCGTTCGCAATTGCCCTGGCCTTCTTCGCCCAGATCCTCCTTGTGGAGACAAGCCTGCCGCAATTCCCGACATTCCTCATAAGAGCCATGACGATAGTAGCCATGGCGGTAAGGATCGATTCGGACGCCTCCCGGCCCGAACTCGACGCTCTGGGAAAATGCGGACGTGGGCAGGGCGAAGAGAGCCGCGGCGGCCGTCGCAAGTGCAATTTTTCGCATGAGCGCCTCCTCGTTCGTGACAAGGAGCAACCGAGGCGAAAGCCAAAGGTTCCGGCGAATTGATGAGGCGACCGCCAAATTGCCGAGGCTCCGGGCTGGGCGCGATTTGAAAAGCTTGCGGATAGTTTGATAGGAAAAGGATTTTTGCGATTTACCGATCCGCGTCATTTTGGGGAAGCAAGGAAGCGAATGATGGAACCAATCACGAAGCGGCGCCGCATTCTCGCGGAATTCTTGGACCGCGTCTGGTCAGGCGGCGATATCGAGCAGTGCGACGCCTACTTGGCGGAATCCTATTCTATCCATCATGACCCTGGCGATCCCTGGGATGGACAAGTCCTGAGCGTGGCCGGCTTCAAGGAGCGAGTCCGCCTGTCGCGCGCGCCCTTCCCGGATCAGCGCTTTCAGGTTCAACGCTGGTTCGAGAGCGCCGCGGGCGTCGCTGTCATGTGGCTTTGGGAGGCGACGCACAAGGGCGACCTCCCGGGCTTTCCGGCGACTGGCCGGACTTTGCGGATGTCCGGCGCAACCGCCTACGACTTTGACGATCAGGATCGCATCTGCGGCCATTGGCAGGTGACCGACCGGCTGGGCGTGTACCGGCAGTTGCGCCAAGGCCAGGGCTAAAGCGCGAAACCGCCGTCGGCGAGATGAATTTGCCCGGTCGTATAGCTGCTCTCGTCCGAGGCCAGATAGACCGCCAGCGCCGCGATCTCCTCGGCCTTGCCGAGCCGACCCATTGGCTGGCGGTCGATGAAAGCCTGGCGCACCGCCTCGACGCTCTGCCCCGTCTGCTTGGCGAGCGTCTCGATGCGCTGATCGAGCGACGGGCTCTCGATCGTGCCCGGGCAGATCGCGTTGCAGCGGATTCCGCGCTTGATGAAATCCGCGGCCACCGCCTTGGTCAGGCCGATCACCGCCGCCTTGGACGCGCCATAGACGTAACGGTTGGGAATGCCGCGCACGGAGGATGCGCCGGACGAGACGTTGACGATCGAGCCGCCGCCCTTCTCCAGCATGCCGGGCAGGAAGGCGCGGATCGTCCGATGCATCGATTTGACGTTGAGATCGAAGGAGAAGTCCCAATCGCTCTCCGAGCATTCGAGGACCGTGCCGTGATGAACGAAGCCGGCGCAATTGAACAGGACGTCGATCGGGCCAGTTTCCTTGGCCAAGGCGTTCACAGCCTCGGTCGAGCGCACGTCGAGTTTGCGGAGATCGCCTTTGAGGCCGGCGAGCTTGCTCGGATCGATATCGGTCGCGATCACATGCGCGCCTTCGCGCGCGAAAGCCTCCGCCGCCGCCCGGCCGATGCCCGCCGCCGCGGCGGTGAGCAACGCGACTTTACCTTTCAAGCGATCCATTACTCTTGTCCTTTCAAGTAGCTCCTTCTCCCCGTGAAACGGGGAGAAGGTGGCCCGAAGGGCCGGATGAGGGGCAGCGCGGAACTCGAAAGGTAAGCGCCTTGCGAAGCGCCAATCCCAAAACTCGGCGCAGCCCCTCATCCGGCGGCTTCGCCGCCACCTTCTCCCCGCGAAGCGGGGAGAAGGGGTTATCTTCCGCGCCCCGCGAACAGCTTCTGCAATTCGCCGAAGCTTCCGCCCGGCGCGAAGGCGTCGAAGACGCCTTTCTCGGCGATTTCCTTCGCCGCTCTCATGAACGCCTCCCAGGCGACGCGGGCGAGCGCCGCGCCGACGCTGATCCGCCGCACGCCCAAATCCTCGATTTGCTTGAAGGTGAGCGCCGGGGTGAAGGCGAGGTAATTGACCGGCAGCTTGCCCGCGACCCGCACGACCTCGGCGACGTCCTCCGCTTTGCGCAAGCCCGGCGCATAGAGCGCGTCGGCGCCAGCCTCGGCGAAGGCGGCGAGGCGACGCAACGCCTCCGGCAGGCCGCCCTCGTAGCCATGGAGGAAGATTTCGCTGCGCGCGGTCAAAACCACCTTCGCGCCGGTCGCGTCGATCGCGGCCCGGGCGGTCTTCACTCGCGCCACGGCTTCGTCGAAATCGTAGAACGGCTTGGCCGGATCGCCGGAATAATCCTCGATCGATAGGCCGGCGACGCCGGTTTCGACGCAAAGACGGACGCTTTCGGCGAGTTGGTCGCGATTGTCGGCGAAGCCGTTCTCGAAATCGGCGTTGAACGGCAGGTCGGTCGCAGCGACCAGCGCCTTGATATGGGCGAGCGCCTCGTCGCGCTTCAAGCCGCCGTCCGGCCGGCCCGCGGAAAAGGCGGCGCCGCGGCTTGTCGTAGCCAGCGCTTTGAAGCCGAGCGTCGACAGATAGATTGCGCTGCCGATGTCCCACGGGTTCGGCATGATGAAGCAGCCGGGCCCGCGATGCAGCTCCGCGAAATGCGCTCGCTTATCTTCGATCGTTGCGGTCATGACGACGGCGCTCCATTCAGCGACGAGAGTGATACGATCTGCCGCCCAGCCGCATCGAAATTATCAGGCGCGAGCCAACGCTCAAAGGCGGCGCGCCGCGCCGGCCATTCGTGATCCAGCATTGAAAACCACGCCGTGTCGCGGTTGCGGCCCTTGACGATCATATGCTGCCGAAACACGCCTTCGAAAGTGAAGCCGAGCCGCTGCGCGGCGCGGCGCGACGGCGCATTGTGGGCGTTGCACTTCCATTCGTAGCGCCGATAACCGAGCTCGTCGAAAACGTAGCGCGCGAAGAGATATTGCGCCTCGGTCGCGGCGGGCGTTCGCTGCATCGAGAGCGTGTAGAGAATACCGCCGACTTCGATAACGCGATGGGCCGGCTCGATGCGCATCAAGCTCTGATAGCCGACAGGCCTGCCGCTCGCTTTATCGATCACGGCGAAATAGAGGGGGTCTTCCGATTTCGCCTTGGCCTCGACGCTGGCGCGGAACGTTTCCTGGTCCGAATAAGGCCCGTCGAACAGGTAGTCCCAGACCTGGTCCTTGTCGCCGCCATTGGCGGCTTCGAACAAAGCGTCGCTATGCGCCGCCGGGTCGAGCGGCGTCAGTGAGATAAAGCGGCCTTCCAACGTGACGCGCTCCGGCCGTTTGGCCGGGCGCGTATCGACAATCGGACCGATCGGCCGGCGCAGCGGCCCGATCGCGTCCGAAGGCGTCTCATCCGGCTTGCGCTGCTCCATTCGCCTCACCCGATTGACCATCGACCTTCAAGCAAACCGCGGTCCTATTGTTTATAGACCAGCCATGGAAGTACAGGCCGCGTCGATCGAATCGAACCGTACGGCCCTTTCAAGAGACAGCTCATCGCCGGCAATATGGGCGCGCCGACGAACGCCCGTATTCGGAACGCCCGCCGGCGACCCGCGCGCCGCCCCTCAATGATTGTCGCGCGGAATTCCCATCGTCTGGGCGACGCGCTGATATTTCACCGCCGGCTTCAGCACCATGCCCTCGTCGAATTGCTCGACAATGGCGCGCTGAATCTCCTGCCAAGGCGTCTGGCTCGCAGGATAGGGATAGCCGTGCTTCTGATAATCGGCGCGGCGCTGGTTCAGCTCCTCCTCCGAAATCAAAATATTGGCGGTGCGCTTCTTCAAGTCGATGCGCACGCGATCGCCGGTGCGCAGCAGCGCGAGCCCGCCGCCTACCGCCGCCTCCGGCGTGGCGTTGAGGATCGACGGCGAGCCGGACGTGCCGGATTGGCGGCCGTCCCCGATGCAAGGCAGCGCGTGCACGCCTTTTTTGATCAGCGCCGCCGGCGGCTGCATGTTCACGACCTCGGCGCCGCCGGGATAGCCGATCGGCCCGGCGCCGCGGATGAACAGGACGCATTTCTCGTCGATCTTGAGCTTCGGATCCTCGATGCGGTGATGATAATCTTCGGGCCCGTCGAAGACGATGGCGCGGCCTTCGAAAGCTTCCGGGTCCTCCGGGTTCGACAGATAGCGCTTGCGGAACTCCTCGCTGATCACGCTCGTCTTCATGATGGCGCTGTCGAACAGGTTGCCCTTCAGCACGATGAAGCCGGCGTCCTTCTTCAACGGCTTGTCGATCGGGAAGATGACGTCGTCATCCAGGCTCTCGCGCCCTTTGCAATTCTCGCCGATCGTCTTGCCGTTGACGGTCAGCGCGTCCTTGTGAATGAGTTTCTTTTTCATCAATTCGTTGACCACCGCCGGCACGCCGCCGGCGCGATGAAACTCCTCGCCGAGATATTTGCCGGCGGGCTGCAGATTGACGAGCAGCGGCACCGCATGGCCGATCGTCTCCCAGTCCTCGATCGTCAGCCGCACGCCGATGTGACGAGCGATTGCGTTGATATGGATCGGCGCGTTGGTCGAGCCGCCGATCGCGCTGTTGACGACGATCGTGTTCTCGAAAGCCTCTCGCGTCAGAATGTCGGAGGGTTTCAAATCCTCGTAGACCATCTCGACGATGCGCTTGCCGGTCTCGTAGGCGATCTGGCCGCGCTCCCGATAAGGCCCGGGAATGGCGGCGCAGCCGGGCAGGCTCATCCCGAGCGCCTCGGCGAGCGAATTCATCGTCGTCGCCGTGCCCATCGTATTGCAATGGCCGACCGACGGCGCCGAGGACGTCACCAGCTCCATGAACTGTTCGTAATCGATCCTCCCGGCGGCGAGCTCCTCGCGCGCCTTCCACACGATCGTGCCCGAGCCGGTGCGCTCGCCATTGTGCCAGCCGTTGAGCATCGGCCCGCCAGAAAGGACGATCGCCGGCAGATTGACCGTGGCGGCCGCCATGATGCAGGCCGGCGTCGTCTTGTCGCAGCCCGTCGTCAGCACCACGCCGTCGATGAAATAGCCGTAAAGCGTCTCGACCAAGCCGAGATAGGCGAGGTTGCGGTCGAGCTCGGCGGTCGGCCTTTTGCCGGTCTCCTGGATCGGATGGACCGGGAATTCGAACGGTATTCCGCCTGCCGCGACGATGCCGTCGCGCACTCGCTTGGCGAGCTCCAGATGGTGGCGGTTGCACGGCGAGAGGTCCGAGCCGGTCTGAGCGATGCCGATGATCGGCTTACCGGAGCGCAATTCCTGCGGCGTGAGGCCGAAATTGAGATAGCGCTCGATATAGAGCGCGGTCATGCCCGGATTGTCGGGATTGTCGAACCAGAGGCTGGAGCGAAATCGGCGCTTGCCGTCCTTGCCCTTCTTGCCGGGGTTGGACGCTCCATTCTTGCCGCTCATGGCCTTTTTCCTCCAGAATCGCCGCCCAGGGCTCGCCCGAGCGGTCGTCGCCTCTAACATGCTACAGGCGCAGAAGCGAAATCAACGGCGTCGGCTGGCCGCCGCCTTCAAAGGCCCGGCTTTGTGCCGCGAACCGCCCGTGCTATGCGAAACGCGGATGCGTCCGTAGCTCAATTGGATAGAGCATCGGTCTTCGGAACCGAGGGTTGGGAGTTCGAACCTCTCCGGACGCGCCAACGATTTCAAAAACGGTGTGAGCACGAACGCAGAAAGCGCCGCTCGCGCCTTCCTTGATGACGTCCGTCCGCCTGTCCTGGCGACGCGCGGGACTGGCCCATTTTCGATGTCGAACGACCTTCAAATCTCTCCGAATGCGCCATCGTGATGCGCGATTTCCCAGTCAAACACCGCGCCGAGGAGAGGTCATGGTTGAAGTTCGCAATCTCAAAGAGGATGAAGCCGCGCCCAGGTCGCCGGCTTGGGTTCTGATTCAAAAGAACGGCGGCGGCTTTTCGGTGTGCGGCCTGGCGAAGGGAAAGGCGATCGACGCCGCCTTTGCGCCGCGCGGCTTCGATTCGGCGGAGAAGGCGATCAAAGCCTCTGTCGCGTGGGCCGACTTGCTCGAAATTCCAGTTATTTACGTCAAAGAGGATGCTTAACGCCTGTCCGAAGCTTTGTGAATTCCTTGACTTCGCGGCTTCGCCGACTAATGTGCCGGCCGAATTGCGCTTGAGCGGGCCTCCGCCGAGCGCCCTTTTCTTTGTGGATGGACGATTATGGCCAAGGCCGCCTCGATCAAGATCAAGCTGCTGTCGAGCGCCGACACCGGCTTTTATTATGTGACCAAGAAGAACGCCCGGACCAAGACGGAAAAGCTGACGTTCAAGAAATACGACCCGGTCGCGCGCAAGCACGTCGAGTTCAAGGAAACCAAAATCAAGTGACGCCGTTCGGCGGACCTGCGGTTGAGGGCGCCTACGAGGCGCCCTTTCTGATTCCGGACCGCTACTGATAGGCCGCGTCGAACGACCCGCCTTTGGCGATCTGGTCGAGCAAGGCCACGACCGCATTCGGACCTCCTTTCGCCGCCATCCACCGACTGACCGCGCAAGCCGCCTTGGCGTAAAGTTGTTCGCGCGCGGCGCTCTTCACCCATGCCGAAAGCGTGGTCGGCAAGGGGCCGTCCGGCTTGAGGAGGCATCGATCGGCCGCGCCGACCGGGGCGAGATAGCGCGGATCGTCCGAGACCAAGACCGCCACGCCTTCGACGAACCATTCGGGAACATCCCCTTTCAGCGTACGAATGAGACCGATGCGCTCATGAATTTGGACATGCGACAATTCATGCGCCGCAATGGTCGCGTTCGCGCCTTGCGGCGACAGGAACACAGCAAGGTCCGTTATGGTCCGCCCGCGCGATCCGCCGCCGCCGAGGCGGCGGTAACAATGCGGGCTCTCGCAGATCAGAAGGCGAGCCGGGGCTGAGAAATCGCCATAGAAATCGCGCACGCGCCGCCGCGCCTCGGCGAGCGCCGCTTCGACGCGCGTGCGCTCCGCGGCGGACGCTCCGCGTTCAAGAAAGACGCCGGGCGACAATTCCTCGAAGCCGTAGCATTGGGGACAGGCGACGGCGGCCGCGGCCGGAAAGGCGAAGGCCGTTGCAAAAGCTATTAGGGCGGCGAGGCCGCAAAGGGCTGCGGCCGTCGCGCCGACCGACTTTCGGAAAGAGCGTCCCGCCATTCCATCGTCCTCAATCTTGACCTCCGGATCGCCCTCGCTCGGCGCGACCGGCTCAATTCGCTGCACGCTTCGACTGCGCTATCGCTGGATCATGGCGGAGAATCGTCGGTCGCCGCGTCGGCGGGATCGGGCCGCACCGGCCTGCCCGTCTCGCCCGGCCTTTCGATACGATCGTCGCGGCGCTTTCGCGGCGCCGGCGACCACGGCCTATCCTGATCCACGCCGCGATCGGCGGCGAAAGCGAGCCGCCCCTCCTCGTCGATCGTGACGCCGACCGCGCCGGTCGCGGCGAGCCGATTCTCGTCCAAGACCAAAGCCGCCTTGCAGCTTGGCGGCGCGGTCAGGCGCGTAACGATGATGAGCGCGCGGCGACAATCTTCGTCGAAGGCGAGCCTGTTCTCGACGATCGCCAGCCAGAGCCCTTGCGGCAGCGCGCCCGTGCAGCCGAGCCGATCGCAGGATTGATCGACGGCGCGCGCTTCGGACGGATCGCGACCATCGCCGTCCGCGGCGAGCCATTGGCTGGCGGCGTAGACGTTGAATCTTTTGCCGATCACCGTGATGCGTCCATCCGCGTCGCGGATCGCCGCCTCGTCGCCGTCGGGCGGAATGACCGCGTCGTAACGCGCCCCGCTCGTCGCGCCGATCAAGCCGAGGACGAGAAATGGAATCGCCGTCGCCCGCATCAGCCAGGTGCGCCAGATGAGCGCGGAAGCGACGGCCAGACTCAGGAACGGCAGCGCGTACGGCGCAAAGGCGCGCAGATGCAGCGTAGAGCCTGGCGCCTCGGCGATGTGACGCGCGGCCCAGAGGACGAATTTGATGCCGAGGCCGACATAGATCCAAACCGGCTGATCGAGGCCGAGCGGATAGAGCGCAGTTCCGATCAGCGCGCCGGGCACTGCAAAAAATTCGATGACGGTCAGCGTCAACGGATTGCCGATCAGCACATAAGGGCTGAGATCATGAAAGTGGTAGGCCATGAAGCTCGCCGTCGCGCTGGTCGCAAAGAACGTCGCGGTCAGCAACGCGAGCGGCTTTTCGAGGAGATGCTGGACGAGGCCGGCTGGCGCCAGCGCGACTTTCGACAGGAACGGATCGTCGGCCGGGTCCAACCGGTCGAGACGCGCTTCGAGCGCCGCGACCAAAGCGCCGACCGCGGCGAACGAGAGCTGGAAACTGACGCCGAGCACGGCCTCCGGCTCGAGCGCGACGACGACCAAGACGGCCAGGGCAAGATTACGCATCGTCAGGGCGCGGCGGTCGACAATGACCGCGCCGAGGACGATCAAGGTCATGATCAGCGCCCGTTCCGTGCCGACGCGAGAGCCGGTGCAGAGGTCATAGGCGAAGGCGCCGAACATCGCGATCGCCGCCGCCCATTTCTTGATCGGATAATTCAACGCGAGCGTCGGCGAGAGCGCGAGCAGGCGGCGCGCCGTCCAGAAGAAAATGCCCGCGACCAGCGTCATCTGCAGGCCGGATATGGTTATGATGTGGAAAATGCCGGCTTCGCGGATCAGGTCCTTGGCGTCCTCGGAAAGGAAATCGCGCTTGCCTGTCACCATGGCCGCGGCGATCGCCCCTTCATCGCCGCCGATGATGGCGTCGACGCGCGCAGCGAGCGCGTTGCGCAGTCGATCGATCGCCGCATAGACGCGCACGCTCAGCGGCGCGCTTTGCGACGGCGGCGCTTTGACCACAGCGCCGTATGTCGAGCCCACCGCGCCGACGCCGGAAAAGAACGCGTCGCGGGCGAAGTCGTAGCCGCCGGGCAGAACGGCATGGGCCGGGGGCAGCAGCCGCGCGGTGAGGGCGACGTAGTCGCCCGCAGCGGCGTCCGGCGTCTTCCGCATCGTCACGCGGACGCGGCGCGGCGCGATCGGCGTCGGCATATCGCCGGCTTCGTCGACGCGCAAGACCATTCGCGCGCCGACCCGGCGCAGATCGAGCTCCTCGATATAGCCTTTCAGCTTCACGACACGGATGTGATCGAGCGTCGGCGTCGCGACGCGCGCCGTCCTCCAGCCGGCGGAGAAGAATCCCCCGCTCAACGCTGCGAGCCCGACCAGGGCTGCGAAAGCGATCGGCCGGCCGCGCGCCAAGAAGGCCAAGACGCAGAACGCGCCGGCGATCGCGCCGGAGAGCCAAAGCTTCGGCTCGCGATCGGCGGCGAAGTAGAGCGCAACGCCGCCGATCGCCGCGACCGCGATCCAGAGCGAGAGCCGGCGCTCCTCCACTTCGCGCGCGAACGCCTCCGCGTAGAGCGCGCGCAAGTCCAAGCGCGCGACGGCCGCGACCGGCCCCACGCCCGCCAAAACGCCTGCCCGCCCGGCCCCCTTCATGCGCTTAAGCCTTTGGCGCCGTCGGTCGGCCATGATACAGGGGCCGCCAATGCTGGCGAGGCCGAAAATGACGGCGATCTCGCTTTTTTCGCGACCCGGAGCGGAATAGGAATTGGTCGGACTGATGACGAACGTGGTGACGCGCTTCGCGCCTTCTCCCACCGGCTTTTTGCATATCGGCGGCGCACGGACGGCCTTGTTCAACTGGCTCTACGCCCGGCGGCATGGCGGAACCTTCCTTCTGCGCATCGAAGACACAGACCGCGAGCGCTCGACCGACGCGGCGGTGAAGGCGATCATCGACGGCCTCGGCTGGCTCGGCCTCGAATGGGACGGCGAGGCGATCAGCCAGTTCGCCCGGGTCGAGCGCCATCGCGAAGTGGTCGCGCAGTTGCTCGCATCCGGAAACGCCTATCGCTGCTACGCCAGCCCGGAAGAGCTCGAGGAGATGCGCCTGAAGGCGCGGGCGGAAGGCAAACCGATGCGCTATGACGGCCGCTGGCGCGATCGCGATCCGTCGGAAGCGCCGCCCGGGGTCAGGCCGGCGATCCGCCTGCGCGCCCAACAGGAGGGCGAGACGGTGATCGAGGACAAAGTACAGGGCCGCGTCGTCTTCGCCAACAAGGACCTCGACGACCTCGTCCTGCTGCGCTCAGACGGCACGCCGACCTACATGCTCGCCGTCGTCGTCGACGATCACGACATGGGCGTCACGCACATCATTCGCGGCGACGATCATTTGACCAACGCCGCTCGGCAGCTGCAGATCTATCAAGGGCTGGGCTGGGAGGCGCCGATCATGGCGCATATTCCGCTGATCCATGGGCCCGACGGCGCCAAGCTCTCCAAGCGCCATGGCGCGCTCGGCGTGGACGCGTACCGCGCCATGGGCTATTTGCCGGCGGCCTTGCGCAACTACCTGGTGCGGCTCGGCTGGAGCCACGGCGATAAGGAGTTTTTTTCGACCGAAGAGATGATCGAAGCGTTCGATCTCGCCGCCGTCGGCCGCTCGCCGTCCCGTTTCGACTTCGTCAAGCTCGAAAACATGAACGGCCATTACATGCGCGCGACGCCGGACGACGAGCTGCTGAGGATTCTCGTCGACAGCCTGCCCTATCTGCCGGGCGGGCCAGAACTGGCCCAGCATCTCGACGAAGCCGGCCGGGCCAAATTGGCGGCGGCCCTGCCGGGTCTCAAGGAGCGCGCCAAGACGCTGGTCGAACTGATCGACGGCGCCGGCTATCTCTTCGCCGAACGGCCGCTCACGCTCGACGAGCGGGCGCAAGAAATCGTCGCCCAGGGCGGACGCGCGCATATTTCGGCGCTCTTGCCGCGCCTCGCCGCCGTCGGCGAGTGGACGCCGCCGGCGATCGAGGCTGCGGTCCGCGACTATGCCGGCGAGAGCGGCGCCAAGCTCGGCCAAATCGCGCAGCCCTTGCGCGCTGCGCTGACCGGCCGCGCCACGTCGCCGGGGATCTTCGACGTGCTCGCGGTGCTCGGCCGAGAAGAGAGTCTCGGCCGGTTGCAGGATTGCGCCGCAGCCGCATAAGGCGAATGGCGGCGGCCGCCGCCCCGAGCCTGTCGCATTGCTGTCATCTCCGTCGGCCAGACGACGCTTCAGGCCGGCGCTGTCGCGAACGACGCGGCGGCGGAGGGGAGCTGCGGGATGAGGCGCGCCCGCCCATTTTCCTGTTGCCTTCCCCGCTGAAATTATGGTTCCCCAAAGGTCAAAGCGACCTCCAAGCGGAAAACGCCGATGACGAGACTGGAAACCATCGCATCGGTCGGCCGCCGGGCCCTGCCCAATCATTGGGACGTGCTGGCGCTTGGCGCGATCATGGCCGCTTTTGTCGGGATCGTGCACGCCTTTCACGGCATGAACGTTCCATTGCCCGCCGCCAATGCGCCGGCGGTGGATCTCAGCTACTGGAGCCTGCCCTATTACGCGCTCCGTACCGTCTTGCGCATGTTCGCCGCGCTGCTTTGCTCCTTCGTCTTCACCTTCATTTACGCGACGCTCGCCGCCAAGAGCCGGCGGCTCGAAATGGTGCTGATCCCGATTCTGGACGTACTGCAATCGGTGCCGATCCTCGGCTTTTTGTCCTTCACGGTGACGTTCTTCCTCGGCCTTTTTCCCGGCAACGTGCTCGGGGCCGAATGCGCGGCGATCTTCGCGGTCTTCACCAGCCAAGCCTGGAACATGGCCTTCTCCTTCTATCAGTCGCTGCGCACCGTGCCGCGCGACCTCGACGAAGTCTCGCGCGGCTTCCGCCTGACCGGCTGGCAGAAGTTCTGGCAATTGGAGGCGCCCTTCGCCGTCCCGGGCCTGATCTGGAACACGATGATGTCGATGTCGGGCGGCTGGTTCTTCGTCGTCGCGTCCGAGGCGATCACGGTCGGCGATACGACCATCACTCTGCCGGGGGTCGGCTCGTACATCGCCGCGGCCAATGATCAGGGACGATGGGACGCGATCATCGCCGCGGTCGTCACGATGGCGGTCGTCATTCTCTGCTACGACCAGCTTCTGTTCCGTCCGATTATCGCCTGGGCGGGCAAGTTTCGAGTAGAGACGACCCAATCGCAGGAGATCGAACGGTCCTGGGCTCTGGATGTGCTCCGTCGCACGTTCTGGCTGCGCAACGCCTATTTGCCCTTGGTGCGCGTCCTGCGCTCGGCGGCGCTGTGGCGCATCGGCGCGCCGGCTTCGTTCCGCAAGCGCCGCATGAACGCCCCGTCGGCCGTCGGGCGGATCCTCGATGCGATATGGATCGCCGCCGTCGTCGCCGCCGCCCTCTGGGCGCTGTGGACCGTGATCCAATATATCGGCACCGAACTGAGCTGGGGCGACGCGCTCGATGTCGTCGGCTTGACCTGCGTCACGCTGCTGCGCGTCATCGTCCTGATGGCGCTCGCCTCGGCGATCTGGGTTCCGGCCAGCGTCTGGATCGGGCTCAGGCCGCGCATCGCCGAACGCGTGCAGCCGCTCGCGCAGTTCCTGGCCGCCTTTCCGGTCAATCTTTTGTTCGGCGCCGCGGTCAGCCTCGTTCTCGCCTTCGACCTCAATCCGGATATTTGGTTGAGCTTGCTGATCGTCTTCGGCACGCAATGGTACATCGTCTTCAACGTCATCGCTGGCGCGACCGCCTTCCCCAATGACCTGCGCGAGGCGGCGGCGAACTTCCATATCCGCGGCTGGCAATGGTGGCGGAATGTCGTCCTGCCGGGCGTATTCCCGTATTATTTCACTGGCGCGATCACCGCCTCGGGCGGCTCATGGAACGCCTCGATCGTCGCCGAATATGTGAAGTGGAAGGACCATACGGTCGTCGCGCACGGCGTCGGCTCGTACATCGCCCAGGCGACGGAGAAAGGCGATTACCCAAGGATCGTCCTCGGCGTCGCAATCATGTCGATCTTCGTCACGCTGTTCAACCGCTTGTTCTGGCGCCAGCTCTACGCCTTTGCGGAGCGGCGTCTGCGTCTCTAACCTCGCTCAGACGCCGCGCGGCGTCTTTGACCTCGTAGCCGCAGGGGACCCGAATGCTCGACGTCTCGACGACCACCGCCACCTTGCTCGAGGTGAGCCATGTCAGCCAGACCTATCTCAAAGGGTCGGGCGAAGTCGGCCAGCCGGTCCTCGACGACGTGTCGCTCACTTTGCGCGAGGGCGAGATCGTCGGCCTCCTCGGCCGCTCGGGATGCGGCAAATCCACGCTTCTGCGCATCATCGCCGGCCTCGCGCAGCCGACCTCCGGCTCGGTCAAATTCCAAGGACAGGAAGTGGCCGGGCCGGTCGAAGGCGTCGCCATGGTGTTCCAGAGCTTCGCGCTCTATCCCTGGCTGACGGTCCTCGACAATGTCGAGATCGGCCTCCGGGCGCAGGGCGAGAATCCGGAGGAGACGCGCAAGCGCGCCCTCGCCGCGATCGACCTGATCGGCCTCGACGGGTTCGAATCCGCCTATCCGAAAGAGCTGTCGGGCGGCATGCGCCAGCGCGTCGGCTTCGCCCGCGCGCTGGTCGTTCACCCGAAAATCCTGCTGATGGACGAGCCCTTCTCCGCGCTCGACGTCCTCACCGCCGAAACTTTGCGCACCGACCTCCTCGATCTCTGGTCGGAAGGCCGCATGCCGATCAAATCGATCCTGATGGTCACGCACAATATCGAAGAGGCGGTGCTGATGTGCGATCGCATCCTTGTGCTCGCCTCCAATCCCGGCCGCGTCGCGGCGGAAATCAAGGTGCCGCTCGTCCATCCGCGCAATCGTCTCGATCCCGAGTTCCGCCAGCTTGTCGACCAGATCTACGCCCGGATGACGCAGCGGCCGGAGGCCAAGCCGATCGGCGGCCGCGAAAGCGCGCTGCCCGGCACGGGCCTCGCCATGGCGCTGCCGCGCGTCTCGACCAACTCGCTGGCCGGCCTCATCGAAGAGATCGCGGCGCCGCCCTATAACGGCCGCGCCGACCTGCCCCACCTCGCCGACTCGTTGAATATGGAGATCGACGACCTCTTCCCGCTGGCCGAGACGTTGCAGCTGCTCCGCTTCGCGGAATTGGAGGAAGGCGACATCAAGCTCACCCCGGCCGGCAAGCGCTTCGCCGACGCGGAGGTCGACCAACGCAAGAAGATGGTCGGCGACCATCTCCTCGCCTATGTGCCGCTCGCCGCTCGCATCCGTCGCGTCCTCGACGAGCGGCCGACTCACCGCGCCCCGGCGACGCGCTTCCGCGAGGAGCTCGAAGACTACATGTCCGAGGAATACGCCGAACGGACGCTGCGCTCGGTCATCAATCTGGGCCGGTACGGCGAGCTGTTCGCTTATGACGAAAACGCCCAAGCGTTCAGCCTGGAAAACCCGCAATAGCCGCCTCGCAGAACCGGCGGCTCACGAAGCTGTTATAGTCCATTATCGACTTGTGGGCGCGGCTGCGATCGGTTAGCGTTTTCGCAGTGCACAATCGCGCTTCAAGCGGCCGGCAGGCGGCAGCCGGCTCCAAGGCGAACCAGGCGGAAGAAGAAAATGGCTGCGAGCTCGGCGACTCTCAAACTCGACGACAAAGAGGTCGGCTTGCCGATCCTAAAAGGGTCGATCGGCCCCGAAGTGATCGACATCGGCAAGCTCTACGCTCAGACCGGGATGTTCACTTACGATCCGGGCTTCACCTCGACGGCGAGCACCGAATCCGCGATCACCTATATCGATGGCGACGCGGGCGTGCTGCTCTATCGCGGCTATCCGATCGAGCAGCTCGCCGAGCATGGCGACTTTCTCGAGACCTGCTATCTTTTGCTCTATGGCGAGTTGCCGACCGCCGCGCAGAAGGCCGATTTCGACTACCGCGTCACGCGCCACACGATGGTGCACGAGCAGATGGCGCGATTCTTCAATGGATTCCGCCGCGACGCGCATCCGATGTCGGTGATGGTCGCCTCGGTTGGAGCGCTCGCCGCCTTCTATCACGACTCGACCGACATCAACGACGAGACCCAGCGCATGATCGCCTCTATGCGCATGATCGCCAAAGTGCCGACGCTGGCCGCGATGGCCTATAAATACTCGATCGGCCAGCCCTTCGTTTATCCGAAGAACGATCTCGAATACGCCGCCAATTTCCTCAATATGTGCTTCTCGGTGCCGTGCGAGGAGTACAAGGTCAATCCGGTCCTCGCCCGCGCTCTCGACCGCATCTTCATCCTCCACGCCGATCACGAGCAGAACGCGTCGACTTCCACGGTGCGGCTCGCCGGCTCGTCCGGCGCCAATCCCTTCGCCTGCATCGCCGCCGGCATCGCCTGTTTGTGGGGACCGGCGCATGGCGGCGCCAACGAGGCGGCGCTCAAAATGCTCGGCGAGATCGGCACAGTCGAGAACATTCCGAAATATATCGCCAAGGCCAAGGACAAGAACGATCCTTTCCGCCTGATGGGTTTCGGCCACCGCGTCTACAAGAACTACGATCCGCGCGCCAAGATCATGCAGAAGACGGCGCATGACGTCTTGAACGAGCTCGGGATCAAGGACGATCCGTTGCTCGACGTCGCGGTCGAGCTCGAGCGCATCGCGCTGCACGACGAATATTTCATCGAGAAGAAGCTCTATCCGAACATCGACTTTTATTCGGGCATCACGCTGAAGGCGATGGGCTTCCCGACCGCGATGTTCACCGTCCTCTTCGCCGTCGCCCGCACCGTCGGCTGGATCGCGCAATGGAAGGAGATGATCGAGGATCCGAGCCAGAAGATCGGCCGGCCGCGTCAGCTCTATACCGGGGCGGGGCGCCGCGATTATGTGCCGATGACCAAGCGCTGAGGCCGGTCCGCTTCACTCGACCCAAGGTTCGCTGGCGAGAACGGCGCTTGAATCCGCGCCCGCCGCGGCGCTTCTGCGCGGTCGCGCCGCAACGCGTTCGAACAGAAGCGTCGAACGCGCCGCCGCCTTGTAGATCGCGCCGATTCTAAATCGCTGGTCAGGCAAGCCGGGGTCGTTTGTGTCCATGATGCGGCTCCAGCCGGATGCGTCGTAACAACGCGGCAGCTTGAAATCGACCGGCTCGTGATGGGCGTTGAAGACAATCAGCAGCGTCACGTCGCTGCCTCGCCGGCGAATTCCGGTCGCCTGGCCGCGGCCGTCCAATAGCATGCCGAAGCAGCGCGTCGCCTCGTCGTCCCAGGCCGCGACGGTCATTTCCGATCCATTGGCCGCGATCCAGGTCACGTCCCTGACGTCGATTGCCTCATTGACCTCTCCCGTCAGGAAGCGCGAGCGTCGCAGTACGGGGTAGCGATGAAAAAAGCCGGTCAGCTTGCGGAAGAAATCCGTGAGCGCCCGGCCCTCGTCGTCGATCGCCCAATTGACCCAACTGATTTCGTTGTCCTGACAATAGGCGTTGTTGTTGCCGTTCTGGCTGCGGCCGAATTCATCGCCCGCGAGAACCATGGGCGTGCCTTGCGATAGGATCAGCGTCGCCAGAAAATTGCGCATTTGGCGCAGGCGCAAGGCCTTGACGCTTTCATCGTCCGTCGGCCCTTCCGCGCCGCAATTCCAGGAGCGGTTGTCGGAATGACCGTCGCGATTGCCTTCGCCGTTCTGCTCGTTGTGCTTGTCGTTGTACGAGACGAGATCTCGCAGCGTGAAGCCGTCATGAGCAGTGACGAAATTGACGCTGGCCCACGGTTTGCGGCCGCGACGGTTGAACTTGTCGGGCGAGGCGCAGAGGCGCGGGGCCAAGGCTTTCGCGCTCGCCATGCCGCGCCAGAAATCCCGCGCCGTATCGCGGAACGTGTCGTTCCACTCGGCCCAGCCCGGCGGGAAGCCGCCGACTTGATAGCCCCCCGGCCCGCAATCCCATGGCTCGGCGATGAGCTTGACCTCGGCGAGCAGCGGGTCCTGCCCGACCGCCTTCAGGAAGCCGCTCTCCGTCTGAAACCCGTCGGGCTCGCGCGCGAGGATCGTGCCGAGGTCGAATCGAAACCCGTCGACGCGCATCTCGCTCGCCCAGTAGCGTAGGCTGTCGCAGACCATCTGGATCACGCGCGGATGGCTGAGATTGAGCGTATTTCCGGTGCCGGTGTCGTTGATGTAATAGCGCGGCTTATCCGGCAGCAGTCGATAGTACGAGGCGTTGTCTATCCCTTTGAACGAAAGCGTCGGCCCGCGCTCGTTGCCTTCGGCGGTATGATTGTAGACGACGTCGAGGATGACTTCGAGGCCGGCGTCGTGAAAGCGGGCGATCATCTCTTTGAATTCGCGCAGCGAGTTCGCGACATCCGACGCATATCGCGGGTCAGGCGCGAAAAAGCCGATCGAGTTGTAGCCCCAGTAGTTCCGCAGGCCGTTATCGAGAAGAAGACTGTCGTCGACGAACGTATGGACCGGCAGGAGCTCGACCGTCGTGATCCCGAGCGAGCGGATATAGTCTATCACTGGTTTGGCGGCGAGGCCCGCATAAAAGCCTCGGAGTCTGTCGTCCACCTCCGGATGAAGCTTGGTGAATCCCTTCGGATGCATTTCGTAGATAATGGTGCGATCCCAGGGGATTGACCTCCGCCTGATCTCGCTTCGCCAATCGAAATTCGGGTCGATGACGACTGATTTTGGTACGAACGGCGCGCTGTCGCGTTGGTCGAACGTCAGATCATCGCCCGCCGCGCCGATCGTATAACCAAAAATCGCGTGATCCCAAATCAGCGAGCCGGCATGGGCGCGCGCATAAGGATCGAGCAGCAATTTGTTCGGATTGAACCGGTGACCGGCCTCCGGCTTGTAGGGGCCATGCACGCGAAAGCCGTAAAACGCGCCGGGCCCGATTCCGGCGATATGACCGTGGTAGATTTCGTCGGTATATTCGGGAAGTTCGAAACGATCGGTTTCGCGCCCGTCGAAGGAATCGAAAACGCAGACTTCGACCTTGGTCGCATGTGCGGAAAATACGGCAAAATTGGCGCCCCGCGCGTCGGCGGTCGCGCCGAGCGGATAAGGCTTGCCTTCGCTGACGCGGTTGGAGTTCGCGCTCACCTTCCGCCTCTCGCCCGCCCGCGCCGCCGCGGAGCCCAGAAAACGCCGCGAACTGTTGCGATGTTCCGAAAAAGCATCGCCTGCCTCGTTCCGCGTGCTACGGCGCGGTTGCGCTCAGGTCAGACTTTCCTCAGAACGGCGGTCGGCAAGAGGCCGAAAATCTGCGCAAGGGGGACTTTGCCGCCGCGCGCCTTTCGCCCGGTTAGTTCATCGAGCCAAACTCCGTCGGGCAATTCGGCGACGGCGTCACCCCAATCGGGATCCGACGCGCGCAAGCCCGGAAACCTCGCGATCAGCACCACGATCCGCTCATTGTCCAGCGCCCGCAGGTAGCCAAGAGCGTAATTCGCGCCAAGCGCGATCGGCTCGTAGTCGCCGGCCGCGAACAGCGCCTCGCGCTCGCGGCGCAAATCCAGCAGGAGCGCGATCGTCGCGAGCTTGACCCGTCCGTCGGGCCAGGCCGCGAGCAAGTCCTTCATGACCGCCTCGCGCCTGTCGATTACGGCGAGGCGCGGCCACAGCGCTGTGAGAGCCTTCTCGCGCGCCTCGTAGTCGACGGCTCGACGATTGTCCGGGTCGACCAAGCTCAAATTCCAAAGCTCCGACCCTTGATAGATGTCCGGCGCGCCCGGCAGCGTCAGCTTCATCACGGTCTGAGCCAGGCTGTTGTCGACTGCGAGCCGCGCGATGCGCCGAATAAAGGGCGTAAAGTTTGCGAGGAAATTGCTGCGGGATGGATCAAGCGCGTCAAGCGCGAACTGCCGCATGGCGTCCTCATAGGCCGCGCCAGGCGCCGTCCAGCTCGAATGGAGCTTCGCCTCGCGCAAAGATTTTTGCAGCGCGTCGATGACGCGGCCTCGATAGTCGGCCAGCGCCGCGTGGTCCAGTTCGTTCAACAGCTCCGTCGGCCAAGAGCCGACCAGAAGCTGATAGAACATATATTCGTCGTTGCGGTCGGGCGGCGCTTGCTGCTCGACATCGCCGCGCCGAGCGCGAAGCAGCCGGCTCCAGGCGTTGACTTCGCGGCGCCATTCGTCGGGCAGGTCGGCGAGAACCGCGAGCCGCGCCCGCGCATCCTCGCCGCGCTTGGTGTCATGCGTCGAGGTCGCGAGCATGGTTCGCGGCCAATTCTTGGCTCTGAACGCGTTCGCCTTGTGAAAGGCGCCGAGCGAGAGACCGAATCGATCGGGCGCCCCGCCGACTTCGTTGAGCGCGACGAGGCGGTTGTAGCGATAGAACGCGGTGTCCTCGACGCCTTTGGCCATCACCGGACCCGAATATTGCTGGAGCTTCATGGCGAAGCGCAGAACAGCAGTGCGGCTATAGCCGCTGTTCGGCCGGGCGACGAGATCGCCGGTAAGGGCATGATGAAGGAAATCGAGGGCCGATCCGTGGAGATCGGGATCGCGGCGCCGGGCCTGGGCGACCGCCCAATCGATGTCGCGCCGATCAGCGTCGCTCGGCGCGCCGGCCGTGTCGGTATAGGTGCGATAGACCGGCATACTGGCGACGATGCGCCGGATCGCTCGCTGCAGGATTTGGCGCGTGAAATCGGCGGTGACCGGATTTTGCCGCGCGAGACGCGCTGCGGCGCGGCCGAGCGCATTGAGTTCGCTCGCCATCTCGTTATCCATGATGTGCAGCTTGCACGCGTAGGCGATCTCTTCGAAAGCCTCGTCAAGACCGGCGAAATCGCGATAGATTGCCGACAAGCGCTCCTCGGCCGCGCTGTTGATCAAGACGCCGAGCGACAGATTGGCGAAATCATAGCCGGTCGTTCCGTCGATCGGCCATTCCTCGCGCAATTGCTCGTGCGGCGCGAGTATCTTTTCGACGACGAGATAGAAAGGACGCGCCGCGGCCCTTCGCAGGCTGTCGAAATAGCCTTTCGGGTCGAAGAGTCCGTCGACATGATCGAGCCGCAAGCCGTCGATCTGGCCTTGGTCGAGCATCGCGAGGACGCGCGAATGCATTCGGCGGAACACGGCCGGCAATTCGACGCGCAGACCGGCAAGGTCGTTGATGTTGAAGAAACGGCGGTAATTGATCTCGTCGCCGGCGACCCCGTAATAAGCGACGCGCCAAAATTGCTTCTGAACGAGTTCGTCTAAAGCGCGCCAATCGGCGTTGTAGGCCGCGACGTTTCCCTCCAGCGCGGCGCGCGCCGGCGCGCTGCCGCGGACGAGCGCCGCCAATTCGACCTTGAGGGCGTTGACCCGCTCGGCGATCTGTGGCCGCCATTGCAGGAGATCCGAGAAAAGATCGCCGAGCCGCTCCAAGTCCGGGTGCTCCGCGCCGAGAATGCGCCCGTAATGCAACGGGCAAATCGGCAGCTTGTGGCTGTCATAGGCCCAGATTGCGAAGGCGCCCTCCTCGCCGTCATATTTGAGCGCGAGCTTTCCCGCCATGAGCTCGACGCCGTATTGATCGCCGAGAAACGGCGCCAAGAGCTTGTCGCGAAGATTGGGATCGTCGGGCGCCCAATCGATGTCGAACCATCCCGCGTGATCCGAGTTCGGCCCCCATTCGAGCACGTCCAGCCAGAGCGGGTTGTCCGCCCCGCCGACGCCCATATGGTTTGGAACGAAATCCAGGATTTGCGTCAAGCCTTCGCGCTGGAACGCCGCGAGCATCGCGGCGTGATCTTCTTCCGAACCGAGCTCCGGGTTGAGGGCGTTATGGTCAGTGATGTCGTAGCCGTGAACGCTGCCGGAGCGCGCCTTGAGATAAGGCGAAGCATAGATATGGCTGATCCCGAGCCGGCTGAGATAGGGCGCGATCGCGGCGGCTTGCTTGAAAGTGAAGCCCGCGTGAAATTGCAGCCGGTACGTCGCGCGCGGAGGGATCATTCCGCCTCGAGGCTCCAGCGGACGGCCCAAGGTCCGAGAGCGCCCGCCGTCTCGCCTTCGCTCCAGAAGATGCGGCCGCGCGCCGGCGGAAAATCGCTCCGCCGCCCGCAGAGATTGGCGTCAAGAATCAAGATCCGCTCGCGCGCCTGCCAGCGCACGCGGATCGCATCGGGGCCGAAAATCACCGCACGGCCGCCGCTCTGAATGTGCGCCAGGAGCGGCGCGATGCAGCGGCGGCGCATTCTCAGCAGCGCGCGATAATGGGCGAGGCGGCCTTCATCCATCCTGCTCCAGTCGAGTTTGGAGGCGAGGAACGTGCTCTCCCCGACAGGATCGGGGATTTTGGCGCGCGTCGCCGGATCGGCGAATTCCGGGAAGCGCGCGAATTCCGCGCGCCGGCCTTGGCGGACCGCGTCGGCGAAATCGCCCTCGAAATCGCAGAAGAACAGGAAGGGCTGCTCCGCCCCCCATTCCTCGCCCATGAAGATCATCGGCGTCTGCGGCAGCAAGAGGTAGATTGCAGCTAAGGCGCGCATCGCCTCCGGTCGGGCGAGCTTGCTCAGTCTCTCGCCGAAAGCGCGATTGCCGATCTGATCGTGATTTTGAATGAACGCGACGAAAGCGCCGGGCGGCAGCGAGGCGCTCGGCGCGCCGCGCGGCCTGTCGCGGTAGGGCATGACTTGGCCCTGATAAGCGAAGCCTTCGGCGAGAGCTTTGCCGAGAAGCTCGCCATCGTCCTGATAGGCGGCATAGTAGCCGGCGCGCTCCCCCGTCGCCGCGACGTGGAGGACGTGGTGAACGTCGTCGTTCCATTGCGCCGTATAATGGACCGGCGCGCGGCCGCGCCGGCGCAGCCGGTACGGCTCATTATCCTCGTCCTCGACGACGAGATGAAGGGGCCTTCTGGCGTTCGCGCGCAGCCGCTCCGCCAACTCGTCGAGAATATGCTTTGGACCGTCGTCGAAGATCGCATGAACGGCGTCGAGGCGCAGACCGTCGAGGTGAAATTCGTCGATCCAATATTGCGCGTTGGCGATAATGAATTCTCGCACCGGGCGCGAGTCGGGACCGTCGAAATTGATCGCGTCGCCCCACGGCGTTTTGTGGCGATCGGTGAAAAAGGCCGGCGCATAGGTCGGCAGATAATTGCCGACGGCGCCGAGATGATTGTAGACGACGTCGAGCAACACGGCGATCCCGCGCGCATGGGCCGCCTCGACCAGGCGCTTGAAATCCTCCGGACGTCCGTAGCTCGAATCCGGCGCAAAGAGGAGCACGCCGTCGTAGCCCCAGTTCCAACGGCCTTTGAAATCCGCGACCGGCATGATCTCGATCGCGGTGACGCCGAGTTGGACAAGATGGTCAAGCTTCTCGGCGGCGGAGCGGAACGTCCCTTCGGGCGTAAAGGCGCCGATATGAAGTTCGTACAGTACGATCTCATCCCAAGGCCGTCCAGCCCAGTTTTCGCTCCAGACATAGGAGGCGGGATCGACGACTTCGCTGGGTCCATCCACGTCGAACGGTTGAAAGCGCGACGCGGGATCCGGGACTCTCGTTCCGTCCGGCAGAAGATAGCGATACAGCGCGCCGGCGCCGATCCCGGCGACGAACGCTTCGAAGAAGCCGTCTGGCCGCGACTCCATCGCGATCGGAGCGCTTGCGCCTTCAAGCAGCAGCGCGACGCGGTCGCTGGCTGGGGCCCAGAGGCGGAAGCGGACGCCCTCCGGCGTAACCGTCGCTCCGAACGAGGCGGGTTGCGGCGCCTCGTCCGGCGCGCGGCGGGCCCGCGTCGCCCTTCCGACGTCGTCGCGATGAAAGAGATTCACCATTGTCCACGCAGAGCAGGCGCGTCGCTGTCAACGCGGGTCGAGGCGGGCGGTTCCCTCGCGACGCTCCGGCCCGGGGGCCGCGAGCGCTGCGCCGCCTAGCGAGCCGCGGCCCTCGTCTCCAGCGTCAGCCGGGCGGCGCGTCCGCTAGGGCTTTCGCCCTCGTCCAGCCGCATCAGCCCGTCGAGCCGAGCTAGGGCGGCCAGTTGCGCGTCGCGCGCGTCGCCGTCGCGGAGCAGCGCATTCAGCAGATCGGCGAGGCGCTCAGGTCGGCATTCGCGCTGCAGCATTTCCGGGATCGCCCGTTCGCCGAGAATGAGGTTGGGCAACAGGATGAAGGGCGCGCGCACCAGGAATTTGAGCGGCGCCTCGATCGGCGAGACTTTGTAGGCGCCGACCATCGGGACGCCGGCCAAAGCCAATTCGAGCGTCGCCGTCCCGGAAGCGGCGAGCGCCGCGCGGGCGCTCCGGAACGCCGCGAGTTTTGTCTTTTCGTCGACGACGACGCGGGGCGGCGTCGGCCAGGCTGCGACGCGCGCACGGATGAAGGGCTCGAGATGCGGCGTCGTCGGCAGGACCGGTTCGAGAGGACCGAAGGCGCGCCGGACGAGCTCTATCGCCGCGCCGAAATCGTCGATCAAGCGGGCGGCGATCGCGCGGCGCGAGCCGGGCATGACGACGACGAGCGGCGGCGACGCCTGACGGCGCTCGCTTTCGGCGGCGTCGGGCCGCAACTCGTCGAGCCGCTCGATCAGCGGGTGGCCGACATAGTCGCAGGCCGGGCCGCCAAGCTTCCGATGCGCCTCAGGCTCAAACGGAAGCAGCGCGAGGACACGATCGATATAGCGGCGCATCGCCTTCGCGCGGCCCGGCCGCCAAGCCCAGACGCTGGGACTGACGTAGTCGATGATCGGCAGCCGCGGCAACGCCTTGCGCGCGCGGCGGGCGACGCGGTGGGTGAAATCCGGGCTGTCGATGATGACAAGCGCGTCGGGCGGATCAGCGATGATCGCAGCCGCGGTTTCGCGGATGCGGTTCAGCAAGGTCGGCAATTTGGCGATGACCGGCGCGATCCCCATGACGGCGATGTCGCTCAAGGGGAATAGGCTTTTAAGCCCCTCTGCCGCCATCGCCTCGCCGCCCACTCCTGAAAAGGCGACAGCGCCGCCCGTCGCCTCTCTCAGCGCGCGCATCAGCTTGAAGCCGAGCTGGTCGCCCGAATGTTCGCCGACCACAATGAACACCCTGAGCGCGCTGGGCCTGGCGCTCACAGCGCCATCCCGTGAAGGAAGAGGCCGGCCTGATCGGCCGCCTTGGCGCAAGCGTCGCGATCGATCACCAGGACTTTGCCGGCGGCGAGCGCGACGCCCTCGAGGTCGGCGCGCGCCGCCGCATCGATCGTCTGCAGCCCGACGGCCGGCATGTCGAGGCGCATTTCCTGGTCGCGCTTGGGCGTCTTGACCAGCACGCCCGCCCGCCCCTTGAGCGCGATGCGGCCGGAGGCGCGCAGCTCGGCGATGCGGGCGAGCATGGAGTCGGTGCCTTCGGCCGCCTCGACGGCGAGCACTCTGCCCTTCGCGACGATTACGGCCTGGCCGACATCGAAAGGCGACAAAGCCGCGATCGCGGCGGCGCCGAGCTTTGCGTCGGCGAGCGCCGCCGCGGATGGCGCGCGGCGCGTCAACGCGCCGCTCGGCGCGACCAATTGCGGAGCGACGTCATGGACGCCGACCAGCGCGAGGCCCTCGTTCTCCAACAGTTTGGCGATGCCGGCGAGGAGCTGGTTGTCGCCGCCGCCGAACAGGGCGGCGAGCGCGGGCAAGCGCTTCACCGCGCCGAAATCGATGCGGAGATCGGCGAGTTCCGGCCGCTTGACGAAGCCGACCGCGACGACCTCGGCGACGCCCCGCTCGGCGAGCGCCGCGAAGAACTTGCCGACTTCGCCGAGCCGCAGCCAGAGGTGGGGAAAGGCCTCGATCCGTTCATCGGCCGAGCCGACCAGGCCGACGAGGAAAGGCGCCCGTCCGGCGGCGATTGCGGCTTGCGCCAGGGCGATGGGAAAGTCGCCGCCGCCGCAGATGATCGCCAGCGGCCGAACCGCCGCGAGCGCGCCCGGGGCGGAGGCGTTCGGGCCACTCGTCACCCGGCCTCGTCCTTTCCCGGTCGCGGCGTGCAGATCGCGCGGTCGCCGCCTTCGCGAAGAAAATCGAGAATCTGCATCGCCTCCGGCTGCCCGGCGAATTCGGCCGACAGGCTTTCGACCCGCTCTTTCAGCGTGCCGTCGCCCGAGAACAAAAGCCGATAGAGACGATGCAATTCCTTGATCGATTCGCGACTGAAGCCGCGCCGCTTGAGCCCGACGACGTTGAGGCCGGCAAGGCCCGCGCGGTTGCCGAGGGCGATGCCGAACGGGATGACGTCGTTCTCGACGCCGGCAAGGCCGCCGATAAAGGCGTGGGCGCCGATCCGCGCGAATTGGTGGACGGCCGCCCCGCCGCCGAGAATGGCGAACTCGCCGATCCGGCAATGGCCGGCGAGCATGACGTTGTTGGAGAGGATGACGTCGTCGCCGAGCTTGCAATCATGGGCGACGTGCGAATTGGCGAGAAACACGCCGCGCGCGCCGATGATCGTCTCCGAGCCGCCGCCCGCCGTGCCGGGATTCATCGTGACGCCCTCGCGGATCAGGCAGTCGGGGCCGATCACGAGCCGGACAGGCTCGCCGCGATATTTGAGATCCTGCGGCGGATGGCCGATCGAGGCGAAAGGATAGATTTTGGTGCGCGCGCCGACGATCGTCGCGCCCGCGAGGCTGACATGGGAAATCAGCGCGACGCCGTCCTCCAGCACGACGCCGGCGCCGACATGGCAGAACGGGCCGATCGAGACGCCCGCGCCGATCTTGGCGCCTGGCTCGATGACGGCGCTTGCGTGAATGACAGCCGCGCTCGGCGGACCCATCAGGCTGGTCAGCGCCATTCGCCCCTACTCCGCCGGCGCCAGCATCGCCGAGACTTCCGCCTCGCAGACCAACGCGCCGTCGACCTTGGCCTCGCCGCGGAACCACCACATATTGCGCCGCTTGGCGAACTTGGTCATGTGAAACTCGACCCGATCCCCAGGCACGACGGGTTTACGAAATTTCGCCTTGTCGACAGTCATCAGATAGACCGAGGGCGAGCGAACGCTCGCGCCCATCGAGGCGACGCAAAGCGCGCCCGCGGTCTGCGCCATGCCTTCGATCAGCAACACGCCAGGCATGATCGGCCGGCCGGGAAAGTGTCCCATGAATTGCGGCTCGTTCGCGGTGACGTTCTTGATGCCGATGCAGAATTCGTCGCCTTTGGCTTCGATGATTCGATCGACGAGCAGGAAAGGGTAGCGATGCGGCAGCAGGGTCAGCAGCTTTTGAATATCGTAACTCTCGAAAGTCCGCGTCGTCGCCTCGTCCATTCCTTCCCCCTGAAATCCCTTGTCTTGAAAAGCCTGTATGCGACGCGTCGAAAGGGCCCGCGGAACCCGTCTCACGGCGGCGAAGAGCGACGACTGGATATTGCTTTTCGCAAGCTCGCGCCAGTGGCGACGGGCCAAATGCGGCTGCGACGCCTTGGTCTATTCCTCGCTGGCTGCGTCGCGCGCCGAACGCTGGCGCAGCTTCTTGATGTTGGCGACGTCCTTCCACCAGTCGCGCGCCGGCCGCGCCGGCATGCCGACCCAGCGGCCGCCGGCCGGCACGTCCTCCATCAGCCCGGCGGCCGCGGCGACTTGCGCGCCGGCGCCGATATTGAGATGACCGGCGAGCCCTGCCTGGCCGCCGATCGCGACGAAATCCTCGAGCGTGCACGAGCCGGATATGCCGACCTGGGCGGCGATCACGCAATGGCGGCCGACGACGACGTTATGCGCAATTTGCACCAGATTGTCGATCTTGGCGCCTTCGCCGATGACGGTGTCGCGATTGGCGCCGCGGTCGATCGTCGTGCCGGCGCCGATCTCCACGTCGTCCTGGATGATCACCCGGCCGACTTGCGCGACTTTCTTGTGGCCGGCAGGGCTCAGGGCGAAGCCGAAACCGTCCTGGCCAATATGAACGCCAGGATGAATGATGACCCGATCGCCGATCAGCGCGCAGAAAATCGTCGTGCCCGCGCCGACCGCGCTGTCGCGGCCGATCCTGACCTTTGGTCCGATCACCGCATTCGCGCCGATCACCGCGCCCGACCCGATTTCTGCGCCAGGGCAGATCACTGCGCCGGGATCAACGACGACCCCCGCCTCAAGCCGCGCCGAAGGATGAACCGAGGCGCCCGGCGATATCCCGGTCTCGCCGAACGCGGAGCCTGGACGCGCGGCGCTCGGGTAAAGGCGCCGCAAGACTTCTGCGATCGCGCGATAAGGTTCGGAGGTCGCCAAGGCCACGCAGCCCGGCGGCGCCAAACCGACATGGCGCGGCTGCAGCAGCACAGCCGCCGCCAGCGTGCCTTTCAAGTCCGCCGCGTAGCGCGGATTATCGAAGAAGGTCAGCGTCCCCGGTTGCGCGCGATCAAGCGGCGCGACGCCGCTGATCGTCCGGCTCAGATCCGCTCCCGCCGGCGCCGTCGCGCCGGCCCATTCGGCGATCGTCGCAAGCGTCGGCGTTTCGGCCGGCGCGAAGAAAAAAGTGTCCGCCATAACTGAAAGCCGGCGATCCTTCCGTCCGCTCGCGTCATCCTCAGAACTGTCATTCCGCGTAAGCGGGAATCCAGACCGAGTCCACCCTTACGCCGCAGCGGACCGTGGATTCCCGCTCACGCGGGAATGACACGGCTTTTTATAAGCGGCGCGGCCAGCTTGTCCCAAGCGCCGCGCTTAGAAGGTCGTGCCGCCCGAGAAATTGATCTGCTGGATCTGGTCGTATTTGCCCTTGGTGATCGCATAGGCGTAGTCGATGCGGATCGGTCCGAGCGGCGAGGCCCAGATCAAGCTCGCGCCGACCGACGAACGAATGATCTTCTCGTTGTCAAGCGTGATGCAATTGCCCTGACTGTAGGTGGGCGCAACATTGGTCGGCGTGCAAACGCCGCCATGAGCGAAATTGGTCTGGCTCTGGAAGCCGAACAACGTGCCGGCGTCCGCGAACACGGCGCCCTTGAGGCCGATCTCCTTCGGCACGCCGAAGATCGGGAACTGCACTTCCGCAGTGCCGCCGAAATAGGTCGTACCGCCGAGACCGTTGGCCGCAATGCTGTTCGGGTCGGATATGTCGCGGGGGCCGATGCCGCCCGGCGCGAAGCCGCGCACCAAGGTTGGACCGACATTGAAGTTGTTGACGATCTGCAGCGATGTCGGACCGCCGAAGCCGAAAATGTTGCCGGCCTGGAAGCGCAGCAAGCCGGTGAAGTCGTCGCTGATCGGATAGTAATAGCGCGAGTCGAACGTCTCGCGCAGGAACTTGGAATCGCCGCCGGCGCCGGCGACGTCCTGCTTGAAGTTCAGGTACAGGCCTTGCGACGGATTCTTGTTATTGTCGAGCGTATTGTAGATCAGCGAGTAGCCGAACAACGAGGTCATCACCAGGCCGGCGTTGGCCGCCTGCTTGAGCGCCAGCGAGGCTTCGCCGTTGGTCAAACAATTATTCGTCGCGGTGGGCGCCGGCTCGCCGGGCGTTCCCGGCGTGAAGCCGTTGATCGGATCGGTGCAGTCGTTGTAAGGCTGGCTCGTCGTGTTCGGAATGGTGATCTTCGAGCCGTAGATCGAATAATGCGGCTGGAAGGTCAGATAGTCCGTGACCGGCAGGCCCAAGCGCAAGGTGCCGCCGGTCGTCCAGGTCTCGTAGAACGCATATTGGTTCTGGAACGTCGCCTTGTGATAGATGTCGACGCCGCCAGACATGCGCTGGTCGAAGAGGTACGGCTCGGTGAACGACGCCGACCAACCCCGGCTATATTGGCCGTAAGACGCGGACAATCTCACATACTGGCCGCGGCCGAGAAAGTTGGTCTCGGTGACCGAGACTTCGGCGATCGCGCCGTCGACGGTCGAATAGCCGCCCGAAATCGAGAAAGCGCCGGTCGGCTGATCCTCGACCTCGACGACTACGATCACCCGGTCCGGCGACGAGCCCGGCCGGTTGGTGATGTGGACCTTCTTGAAATAGCCGAGATTGTTGAGACGCCGCTCGGCGCGCTCGATCAAGGCGTGGTTATAGGGGTCGCCTTCGCCGACGTCGAATTCGCGGCGGATGACGTAGTCGCGCGTCCGCGTATTGCCGACGATCTCGAGGCGCTCGATATAGACTTTCGGCCCGTCGTCGATGGTGAAAGCCAGCGCGATCGTATGATTGGCTTCGTCGCGATCGCCATGCGGGCGGACCTGCGAAAAGGCGTAGCCCTGGCGCGCGACTTCGCGGGTCAGCGATTCGGTCGAGAGTTCGATCGCGGTCGCGTCATAGACGTCGCCAGCCGACAGTTTGACGAATTTCAGCAGCCCGTCGCTGTTGACGTTCGGAATGTGCGAATCGACCCGGACGCTGGAGACTCGATATTGCGGCCCCTCGTCCATGGTGATCGTGACGATATAGCCGCCTTGCTGGGCGTCGAAATGAACGTCCGTGTTGGTGATGCGGAAATCGGCGAAGCCGTTCCGCATGTAATATTTGCGGATCGCCTCCTCGTCCGACGCGAGCCGGTCGGCGTCATAGACGTCGCTCGTCTTGATGAAGGACAGGAAGTTCATTTCCGTCGTCGCCATCAGACCCCGCAGGCGATAGGCGGAAAAATGCTGGTTGCCGACGAAGTTGATCGACTTGACGCCGGTCTTTTCGCCTTCGTCGATCGTGAAGACCAAGTCGTAGCGGCCATTCGGCAGTTGCACAAGGCGCTTCGACACCTTCGCCTCGGCGCGGCCGGTGCGGCGATAGACCTCTTTGATGCGCTCGATATCCGCCTCGGCGACCGCCTCGTTGTAGCCGCTATGCGCCTTGGACTGAACCTCGACCGCGAGTTGGTCGCTCTTGATCTTGCTGTTGCCCTCGAAGGCGACGCGATTGAGGAGAATGTCGCTCTCGACGACGTGGACGATCACCTTGCCGCGCACGATTCGCGCGCTGACATTGGAGAATAGTCCGCTGGCCGACAGGTCTTTGACCCCCTGGTCGACCGAGGCTTGGTCCGTTCCCTTGAAATAAGAGCGCACAGTATCGGCGTCGACCCGGTGATTGCCCTCGACCACGATCGACTGGGACGCAGCCTGCGCAAGAGCCGGCGAAGCCGAACCGAACACGCCAAAAGCCAAGCACGCGGCGACCAGCAATATGCCTAGGAAACCACGAAAAAACTGCATTTGGCCCCAGTTCCCCGCTCGCTGGTCGGCAGCTCCCGCCGAATCGTTCGTGCCGGCAGTGAGCTTGTTATTATTGATATTTCGACGCGTCGAGCCCGCAACGCCGCCCCAAAGCGACGCCGAAGGCTTTAAGGCGTTCTAACCGTTTTGTTAGGCGCCTGCAAACCGCTATTAATTTGAATATAGATCATTTCACGCGAGCGTTGCCAAGGCGACACGTTTTGTGGTCGACCAATGGTTAACCGCTGGCGAGCACGTGGCGCAGAAGGTCGTTCGAGACCGAGAATATGACCAGGGTGGCGACAATCGCGAGCCCGACCCTCAGCCCGATCTCTTGGGTCTTTTCGCTCAATGGCCGGCCGCGCACGGCCTCGATGGCGTAGAACATGAGGTGACCGCCGTCGAGCATGGGTATCGGCAGCAGATTCATCAGGCCGACTGAGACGGAGAACAGCGCCGTAAGGCCGATCAGGGCGAAAATGCTGATCTTGGCGACCTCGCCCGCCACTTGCGCGACGCCGACCGCGCCGGAAACCTGATCCAGCGATTGCCGTCCGGCGACGAGGCCGACGAGATAGGCGCCGGTCCCCTCCACGATCGACCAGGTCTCGTTCACGCCCCAGGCGGCGCAGGTCGGCAACGAGCAGGTCTCGAAACGTCGATCGGCGGGATCGGTCGAGGCCTTGACGCCGAGCCGGCTCACCCGCCTCTTGCCGAACGGCCCGAGATCTTCCAAGCCGATCGTCGGCGTAGCGACGATTGCGATCTCCTTCCCGCCGCGGTCGACCCCAAACCGCATTTCGAGCCCGGCATTGTTCGTGACGGCCTGGTGCAATTCCTCGAAGCTGCTGATCTTCTCGCCGTTGACGGTGACGATGAGATCGCCCGGTTCGAATCCGGCGAGAGCCGCCGGGCTCATCGCTTCGAGCCCGCCCACCCGGGGGTTCAGCACGTAGCGGCCGGAGACCGCGAAGGATGCGGTAAAAATGACGATGGCGAGCAGGAAATTGGCGAGCGGTCCCGCTGCGACAATGGCCGCGCGGTTGATCAGCGGCTGGCCGGCCAGGGTCCGCCGCCGCTCCGCGGGCGGCATTTGCGCGAGCGCTTCTGTGTCCGGCGCGCTCGTGACATTGGCGTCGCCGTGAAACCGGACATAGCCGCCGAGCGGCAGAGCGGCGAGCCGCCACCGCGTCCCGCGCTTATCGACGAAAGCGAAGAGCTCCGGTCCGAAACCGAGCGAGAAAGTCTCGATTTTGACGCCGCACCAGCGACCGACCAAATAGTGGCCGAGTTCGTGAAAGAACACGACGACGCTGAGGATGGCGACGAACGGAATCACATACCACCCCGCGCCGGACAGAAAGCCGATCACCAGACTGAAAAAATTCATCACATCCCCGCGGCGTGGCGGCGGCGGACAAAGTCCGCTTCCCGACATATTGGTTACCAATTCGTTACCAACAATGCCGCAGGTTTAATTTTTGGCCAAGAGAGCTTCGGCTCTATCTCTCGCACTATGGTGAATCGCCAAGGCGTCCTCGACGGAGGTCGGGGTCGCCAGCTCGTCGGCGCGCGCCAATTGCATGATCACTGTTTCGACGAGCGGCGCGATGTCGCGGAAGCCGATGCGATCGGCGAGAAAGGCGGCGACGGCGACCTCGTTAGCGCCGTTCAACGCGGTCGGCGCGCCGCCGCCGTCGCGAAGCGCCGCCATGGCGAGGCGGAGCGCCGGGAAGCGGTCGAGATCGGGGCGCTGAAAGGTGAGCTGGCCGACAGCGGCAAGATCGAGCGCGCTTGCGCCCGAGGCGATGCGATCGGGATAGGCCAGGCAATGGGCGATCGGCGTCTTCATATCGGGCATAGCGAGGCCCGCGATCACCGAACCATCGGCGAAAGAGACGAGGCCGTGGACCACGGATTGCGGGTGAACGACGACGTCGAGCCGCTCGGGCGGGACCGAAAACAGGTGATGGGCCTCGATGAGCTCGAGCCCCTTGTTCATCAGCGTCGCCGAATCGATGGTGATTTTCGGCCCCATCGACCAATTGGGGTGAGCGAGCGCCTCCGCCTTGGTCGCCGCATTGATGCGCTCCAGGCTCCAGTCGCGAAACGGCCCGCCCGAGGCGGTCAGGGTCATGCGCACGGCGTCGGCTGCGTTGCGGCCGCCGAGCGCCTGGAAAATCGCGTTGTGCTCTGAATCGAGCGGCAGCAGCTTGGCGCCCGAGGCGCGCGCCGCGCTCGTCACGGCCGCGCCGGCGCAGACCAGCGGCTCCTTGTTGGCGAGCGCCACCGTGCGGCCCGCGGCGATCGCGGCATAAGTCGGGGCGAGGCCGACCGTGCCCGCAATCGCGGCGACGACGAGATCGGCCTCGCGCAAGGCCGCTTCCGTCACCGCCTCGGGCCCGGCCCCGACCTCGACGCCGTGACCGGCGACGCCCGCCTTGAGCTCGCCATAAGCGGTTGGATCGGCGACCGCGGCGAAACGCGCGCGAAGCGCGATAGCGGTCTTGGCGAGGCTAGCGCCGTCGCGGCCGCCGACCAACGCCTCGATTTCGAAGCGGCCGGGCGCGTTGAGAATGACGTCGGCGCAGGACCGGCCGATCGAGCCAGTCGCGCCGAGAATGACGAGGCGCCGCGGCGGCCCGGAAAAGACGGCCGCGCCATTGCCGGCCGCGGCGGATTGCTCAATGGAGCGCTTCACAAACTCACCATAGCAAGAGACCCTTGGCCGCGTGAGCAAGCCCGCCGCGCGCGGCGCCGACAAGGGCGGCGAACGTCGCCGCGGCGATGAAACCATCGAGCCTATCCATGAGCCCGCCATGGCCAGGAATCAAATGGCTCGAATCTTTCGCGCCGAAGCGGCGCTTGACCGCCGATTCGAAAAGGTCGCCGCCTTGCGCGACGGCCCCGCCGATCAGGCCGAGGGCGAAGAGGGCCGATTTCGATCCGCCCGCCGGCGCAAGCAGCGTGCCGAGGGCCGCGCCGCAGACCACGCCGACGGCGAAGCCCGACCAAGTTTTACCCGGCGAGACGCGCGGCCACAATTTCGGCCCTCCGATCAATCGCCCGCCGAAATAAGCCATCACGTCGACGCCCCAGACCAGCGCGAAAAGCCATAAGATCGCCTGCGCGCCGAACTCCTCGCTCGACCGCAAGACGGTGAGGGCGATCAGCGGGGCGGCGGCGTAGAGAATCCCGCCTGCGGGCCAGGGGTTGCGCGGCGCAACAACGAAGGCGACGAGCGCCGCGCCGAGCAAGGCGGCGAGGATCGCCCATTGCGTTTCGCCGCTCGTCGCCAGCACGGCGGCGATTACGAGCGCACCCCCCCCGACCCCGACCCGCGCAGCCTGACCCTCGCCGCCGACGAGGCCTTGCCATTCCCAATTCACCGCCGCCAGCGCAATCAGCCAAAACAGAGCAAACCAGACCGTTCCGGCCCAGACCGCGCCGAGCGCCAGCGCCATCATGACCAAGCCGGCGGCCACGCGGGCCGGCAATTCCGAGCTTCGCCGCGCCGGCTGGGCGGGGCTCCCCTCGCCGTCGCCCGCGCGCTGTCGTTCAACAGCCATCAAGCGCTCACGAAGCGGATTGGGCGATTTTCTCGGGCGCAACGCCGCCAAAGCGGCGCTCGCGCGCCGCATATTGCGCCAGCGCGGAGACAAAGGCCGCGTGATCGAAATCGGGCCAATGAATGGGCAGGAACACGAGCTCGGCATAGGCCGCCTGCCAGAGCAGGAAATTCGACAGGCGCTGCTCGCCGGACGTGCGGATGACGAGGTCAGGATCGGGAATGCCGGCCGTATCGAGCCGGGCGCCGAATGCGGCTTCGTCGATCGACGCCGCGTCGATCTTGCCGGCCAGCGCGTCCGCCGCAAGCCGGCGCGCCGCCTCGACCATCTCCTGGCGGGCGCCGTAATTGAAGGCGACGACCAGCGTCAGTCCGTCGTTGCCGCGCGTCAGCTCCTCGGCTTCGCCGAGCAGCGCTGCGACGTCCGAGGCCAAATTGGCGCGCGCGCCGATCACTTTGACGCGCACGTTGCTCTGGTGCAGTTCGGCGAGATCGTTGCGGATGAACCGCTTGAGGAGCCCCATGAGATCGGAGATTTCCTCGGCGGGCCGGCTCCAATTCTCGGAGGAGAAGCTGTAGATCGTCAGATAGCGCAGGCCCAGTTCGCCCGCCGAGCGCACCGCGCGGCGGACCGCTTCGACGCCGCGGCGTTGGCCCTCGTAGCGCGGCAGCCCACGCGCCTTGGCCCAGCGTCCGTTGCCGTCCATGATGATGCCGACATGGACCGGCGCCGAGGTCCCCGGCGGATCAAGGTCATGATCGATCGGCGGCTTCATCATGTTGGCTCGGGCGGGACGGTCGGAGTCTAGACTTGCATGATCTCCTTTTCCTTACCGGCGAGGGCCTGATCGATTTCGTGTATCGCTTGGTCGGTCGCCTTCTGCACCTCGGCTTCGTGGCGCTTCTCGTCGTCCTCGCTGATCGCGTGGTCCTTCAATTGCCGTTTGAGGATGTCGATGCCGTCGCGCCGCACATGACGAACCGCAACGCGCGCCTCTTCGGCGTATTTATGCGCGACCTTGACCATCTCCTTGCGGCGTTGCTCGTTGAGCTCCGGGATACGAATGCGCAGAACTTGCCCCTCGACGGTCGGGCTCAGGCCGAGATTGGCGTCGCGGATCGCCTTGTCGACCGCCGCCACCATGCTCTTGTCCCAGACCTGAACCGAGAGGGCGCGCGGCTCCGGCACGCTGATCGTCGCGACCTGATTGAGCGGCATTCTCTGGCCATAGGCCTCGACGTGAACCGGCTCGAGCAGGCTCGCCGAAGCGCGGCCGGTGCGCAGGCCGCCGAGCTCGTGCTTCAGCGATTGGATGGCCGTCTGCATTCGGCGTTTGAGTTCGGCGATATCCAAGGACGGCTGCTGAGCCATGATCAACCTGTTCGTTCAAGGCCGCGCGACGTTGCGGCCGATTCGTGGGCGCCTGTCGCGCCTGAAGCGCGACTGATAGCATAAGCTTTTGAGGCTCGCAGCAAAGCTTTGGGCCGCTGGAATCCGGGAAAACACGCATATGGGGCGAAAATCAGCTCAGAATGCGGACGCCGAGGGCGCTCTCGACCCGCTGCTTGTCCCGATCCGGCAAGCCTTCGCCAAGGACGCCGAGGTCAGCGTCGGCCGTGTGCTGTCGAGCAATGGACTATTGGTTAAAGGCAAGCTCTTCGCGGCGATCTCGAAGGGCCGACTGCTGGTCAAATTGCCGAAAGCGGAAGTCGCGGCGCTGATCGCCGAAAAGCGCGGCGCGCCGTTCACGACGGGCGGCGGCCGGATCATGAAGGAATGGGCGACGATAGGGGTTGAAGAGAAGGACAATTGGCTCGAGATCGCGCGGCGGGCGCGCCATTTCGTGGGCGGACAGAACGCCGCGAAC
Source organism: Alphaproteobacteria bacterium (assembly GCA_021325385.1). Lineage (GTDB taxonomy): Bacteria > Pseudomonadota > Alphaproteobacteria > Rhizobiales > Beijerinckiaceae > Roseiarcus. The sequence continues at coordinate 49,205 of JAJPHH010000029.1, read as the reverse complement.
AGGTCCTGACGCTCCGCCCGTCTGGTCACGACGGTCTGCTTGCATTGTCGGCGAGGATCAAACCTGCTTTGATCGCCGCAGAACGACTCCAAACGAGTTGCGCATGGCCGTAACGGTTTTCGTCTGGAGGATGTGGGCCAAGGGGCCGGACGGATCGCCCGGCGTGGGCCACGCCGCCATGTATGTGCAAGGCAAATCCGGAAGCGTTTACGTTAGTTTTTGGCCCGCGGCCCATAATCCCTGGGCGGCTCTCTCCTCGCCAGGCAAAATCCACTTCGTCAACGGCGATCGCCTCTGGGACGGACCGCCGCATTGGACGTCAAAGCCTCTCGAAGGGCTGAACGAGGCCGCCATCATTCGATGGTGGAGCAACATCCAGCATGGTCCACTCATAGACCACAGCCGCAAGAAGCCCTTTCAATTAACCCGCGACAAAGCGGAGGCCTATCAAAACGCCGAACACACGCAATATCATCTGCTCAACAGCCAGTGCTCGACAATGGTGATCGACGGGCTGCTCGCCGGCGCGGATGAGACAACCGCTCGAAAAATAGAAAACTGGCTCCATACCCATCCTGCTTACATCCACATCGGGTCCTGGCTCGCGCCCGTGCCGCGCTCCTCCGTCCTTCGCCTGCTGAAATTCGTGACGCCGGCGGACGTCCAGTCTTTGGTCATATCCGTTTGGAAGGATGCGGATTATTCAATGAGTCTGACGGATAAGATAATCAGCGCGGCGTTTTAGGGCCGCCGAACGCGGATCGGCGAGGCTTCAAGATCAAGCCTTGCTTCACGCCGCCGGCATGACGTACGTCGCCCTGCCCTGCCCGAGCAAAGCCGCCGGTATCGCGCCGGGCTCGTTGACCGAAAAGACGATAATCGGGATGCGGTTCTCGCGCGCCAAAGCGAACGCGGCGGTGTCCATCACGGCGAGATTTTGCTCGATCGCCTGGTCGTGGGTCAGGCGCTCGTAGCGCCGCGCATTGGCGTTCTTCTTCGGGTCCTCGGTATAGATCCCGTCGACTTGCGTCGCCTTCATCACGGCGTTGGCGGAAAGCTCGGCGGCCCGCAGAGCCGCGCCGGTGTCGGTGGTGAAGAACGGATTGCCGGTTCCGCCGGCGAGCAGGATGACCCTTCGCTTGACGAGGTGCGCGAGCGCGGCCTGGCGCGAATAGGGCTGGCAGACCGACGGCATAGCCACGGCCGAGAGCACCCGCGCCGGCTGCCCGATCTCCTCCAGAGCGCCCTCCATGGCGAGCGCATTCATCACGGTGGCGAGCATGCCGATCGAATCCGCCCGCGCCCGCTCGATGCCCTTGTCGGCTCCGGCGAGGCCGCGGAAGAAATTGCCGCCGCCGATCACGACCGCGACTTGAACGCCCATGTCGCGGGTGATTTTCAAATCGCCGGCGATGCGCTTCAAGGTCGGCATGTCGAGCCCATGCGCCTGGCGGCCCATCAAGGCTTCGCCCGAGAGCTTGATCACCACGCGCTTGAAGAGCGGCTCGGGTTGGGCGGGGTCCTGAAGGGACATGGAGGCCTCGCTGAAGGATTTGTTTTCGGCGCAACGCAACCAGCCGCGGCGCAACCTTAGTCGCTTGCCGCCGCTTTCGCACCGTCCGCGCAGACGAAAAGGGCGGCTCGAAAGCCGCCCTCGAAATCATAAGCTCTCAGCCCTCTTCGGCTGGTTTTTCAACGCCTTCGCCGAGCGCGTAGCGAACGAAGCCCTTGATCGCGATCGGCGCGCCGACATTTCTTTCAGCTTCCTTCACCGCCTGAGCCACGGTCTTGGCCTGGTCGTGGACGTAAGGCTGGTCGAGCAGGCAGACTTCCTTGTAATAGGTCTTCAGGCCCGATTCGACGATCTTTTCCAGCACATGGGCCGGCTTGCCGGCGTTCTTCTCGCGGAGCACGGATTTCTCGCGCTCGAGCGTCGCCGGATCGAGGCCGGACGGATCGAGCGCCAGCGGATTGGCCGCCGCGACATGCATCGCGACCTGTCGGCCGAGCGTCGCGAGCGCGTCGGCGGCGCCTTTCGACTCCAGGGCGACGAGCACGCCGATCCGGCCGAGCCCGTCGACCACCGCGCCATGCACGTAATGGCCGATCGCGCCATGCGGCACGTGCAGGCCGGCGGCGCGGCGCAGCGTGATGTTCTCGCCGATCGTGGCGATCGCGTTGGCGATCGCCTCTTCGATCGTGCCGCCGCCCGGGAAATGGGCGCGCTTGAGCGTCTCGGCGTCGACATTCGGGCCGTGGTCGAGCGCCGCGGCGAGAACGCCGCGCACAAGAGCCTGGAAGTCGTCGTTGCGCGCGACGAAATCGGTCTCGGAATTGACTTCGACCACAACCCCGATATTGGCCTCGACGACGACGCCGACCAGCCCGTCCGCGGCGATGCGGCCGCTCTTCTTGGCCGCCTTGGCGAGGCCCTTCTTGCGCAGCCAATCGACCGCGGCTTCGATGTCGCCGTCCGTCTCGGTCAATGCGTTCTTGCAATCCATCATTCCGGCGCCGGTGCGCTCGCGAAGCTCCTTCACCAGCGCCGCCGTGATATTGGCCATGGCCGTTCCTATCGGTTTCGAGAAAGAGGGCGCGTTTCATCGCGCCTTTGAGACGACGTTCATATGACGCCCGGATCGGCGCCGGGCGGGCGGAAGATCAGACTTCGGCCTCTTCCAGAGGCGCGGCCGCTAGAGTGCGGGCCTGGTCGATCCAGTGATCGCGCAGGATGCGCCCGTTGAGCTTCAAATCCGCATCGAGCTTTTCCGCCTCGGCCTGAGTCAGCGCGGCGATCTGCCAATAATGGAAGACGCCGGCGTCGTTGAGCTTCTTGACGATTTGCGGACCGACGCCGGTCAGCTTGGCGAGATCGTCGGGCGCGCCGCGCGGCGCGGCGAGCAATTCGAAATGCTCGGTCTGCTCCTCGGCCTCGGCGGCCGCGCCTGGCTGCGGCAAAGCCTCGGCGATCGGCGTCTCGGCGGCGCCAAGATCGACGCCGAGCGCGCCCTGACTGCGCGAAATGCCGTCGATCGCCGCCCGCGCGACGAGGTCGCAATAGAGCTGGATCGCCCGGCCGGCGTCGTCATTGCCGGGCACGGGATAGGCGATGCCGTCCGGATCGCAATTCGTGTCGACAATGGCGGCGACCGGGATTTTGAGCCGGTTGGCCTCCTTGATCGCCAATTGCTCCTTGTTCGTGTCGATGACGAAGACAAGGTCCGGCGTGCCGCCCATGTCCTTGATGCCGCCCAGCGCCTTTTCGAGCTTGTCGCGCTCGCGCGACAGCATCAGACGCTCCTTCTTGGTCAGGCCGACTGCGCCCGCGGCGAGCATCTCGTCAAGCTTGCGCAGCCGCGAGATCGAACCGGAAATCGTCTTCCAATTGGTCAGCATGCCGCCGAGCCAGCGGGCGTTGATGTAATATTGGGCCGAGCGCTTGGCGGCTTCAGCGATCGCGTCGGCGGCCTGGCGCTTGGTGCCGACGAACAGCACGCGCCCGCCTTTGGCGACCGTGTCCGACACCGCCTTCAAAGCCTGGTGCAGCAGCGGCACGGTCTGGGCGAGGTCGATAATGTGGATGTTGTTGCGCGTGCCGAAAATATAAGGCGCCATTTTCGGATTCCAGCGATGCGACTGATGGCCGAAATGCGCGCCCGCTTCGAGCAATTGGCGCATGGAGAAATCAGGCAGAGACATGCCTTTGAGGTCCTTTCCGGTTATGCCTCGGCGGATTTGAGAAGGAGGGCGAGCCTCCCACCGGAGCGACGGCTTCGGGCAGCCGGCGCGAAAATCCGCCTGTGGGATGCGCGCGGATATAAGGGAGGGGGCGGAGGAAGGCAAGCGGGACGAACTCTTAGCGCAGGACAGGGCGCAGCCGCACCTACCCGGCTGAATTCGCCGGACTGAACGAGGACCGTAGTGGAAAATCGATGCCGAACGATCTAATCTGGTCAGATAGTCAGGAGATCCGATGACCGGCAAGAGTCAATCCAAAAGCCAGAGCGAGAAAGCGAAGGCTCGCTTCGACCGCCCATCGCACCGAGCGCCTGCAAAGAAGACCAGCCGGGCCAAGCCAGCCTTGCCCAGTCCCGGCGCGCCAACCTGGAAGCTCGAAGAGGCCAAGGCCAAGTTCAGCGAGGTCGTGAGGCGCGCTCGGGCCGAAGGGCCTCAATATGTCACGGTGCGCGGCGAACCTTCCGTCGCAGTGATTGACGTTGCGGAATTAGAAAAACTACTTCCCGCGAAAGAGCCGCGCCTTCCCTTCGTGCCTTTCATGGAGAGTCTCTTTGTGGAAGGGCTCGACCTTTCTCGCGACGCCGACGCCGGGCGAGATGTCGAACTGTGATCGGTTGGCTGATCGACACGAATGTCGTCGCTTCGCTGATCGCTCCGAACGGAGCGCCGAGCGTCAAGTCTTGGGGCGGAGGCGTTGATGAAAACAAGCTGTATTTGAGCATCCTGACGTTGGCCGAGTACGACAAAGGCATCGCCAATCTCGCTGACGACGACCGCAATCGTTCGCGATATGTCGCGACTCGCGATGCGCTGGAGGCGAGATTTCGAGGGCGGATCCTGCCGCTCGCCAACGGCGTCGTGCGCCGGTGGGGAGCTATCTCGGGACAAATCAAGCGCGATACAGGTCGCCCGCCGTCTGTGATAGATACATTGCTTGCGGCGACCGCCATAGAGGCGGACCTCTACCTGGTCTCTCGGAATGTAAAAGACCTACGCAGAAGCGGCGCTGCCGTGTTCGATCCTTGGAACGACGATCCAGAAGAGTTTCCAATCAGTCCGTCGATCCAAAGCCGGATCGATTGGCCCGAGGGAGGAGATATCGTTTTGATGGAGCGCAGCCCTATGCAGCGCGTTGAGTCCTCGATGATGACTTTCGTCGATTACAACGACGATTCGATGTCATTGGACATCACCTTCTCCAGCGGCAAGACATACCGCTATTTCGCCGTTCCCGCCAAACTCTACGCGAAGCTGCTCGAGGCAGAATCGAAAGGACAATTCTTCAACGAGCGCATCAAAGATGTCTTTCCCTTCGCTCAGGTTCGGAGCCGAAGCAAACGCTAAGACATCGATCGCCGGCGCCGCGATCGGCGAGGCTCTCGGAGCCTTCACCCGAGAAGAATGCGCCAATAATTTCGCTCATTTAGACTATCGAAGCTAGATTCGTCACGCTCTAGCAACGTCCGGGCCGGTCGTATCCGTAGGTTGGATCTGGTCTCGCGCTGGCGACACGGTCATCGCGTCTCCTGCAAATACCGTCGCGCCGCCTGCGCCACCCGCGCGGCGCCGAGCCGGATTTCGCGCAATTGACCGGCCGGCGAGGCCTTGGCGCCGACGAAATAGAGGCCGGGCTCGGCGCTCGCGCGGTCGCTGACGAGAGGGCGACCTTCGCCGTCGAGCGCCCCGCGCGCGTCGGGCAACAGCGCGCGCAGATCCGGTTTGAAGCCGGTGGCGAGGATGACGGCGTCGAACGCCTCGCTGGCGCCCGTCGCGAAGACGACGCCCCGCGACGCAAACTGCGCGATCGCGCCGCGGACCTTGATCTCGCCGCGGCGGATCTTGGCGACGGCGCCGATGTCGATTACCGGCACGCGGCCTTCCCGGACGATGAGTTCGCGCGGCCCTTTGAGCGAGCGTTTGAGGCCGTACTGTTCCAGCGACCCGACGGCGAGGCGCAGGATCGGCGCATTGAGCGTATCGGTGAGGCGAACAGGCAAGAGGCCTTGCGCGATCGCGAAAACGGTGATCGGCACGCCGAAAAGCTCACGCGGCAGCACGCAGACCGGCGAGCGTACGCTCAAAGCGACGTCGACCCCGGCCTCGCAGAGGTCGAGCGCGATCTCGGCGCCGGAATTGCCGAAGCCGACAACCAGGACGCGCTGGCCTCTGAACGGCGCCGCGTTGCGGTACTCGCTTGAATGGAGGACCAGGCCCTGAAAGCCCGCCATGCCAGGCCAGCGCGGCAAGTGCGGAAAATCGGCCCAACCGGTCGCGACGATCACGATCGGCGCGCGCGTTGAATGTTCGTCCGCCTCGACGCGCCACGCGTCTGCGTCGCGGCGGACGGCTTCGACCTTCGCGTTAAATGTCGGCTTGAGCTCGAACCTCCGCGCGTAGCCCTCGAGATAATTGACGAATTGCGCGGCCGACGGATAACGGCCGCAAGCTGCGGGTATCGGCAGGCCGGGCAGGCCGGAGAGCGCGCGCGGCGTGTGCAGATGCAGCCGATCGTAATGGCGCCGCCAGGCCGCTCCGACCGCGTCGGCCTTGTCGAGGATCAGCGCGCTCAATCCTAAAGCATTGAGTTGCTGCGCCGAGGCGAGGCCCGCAGGGCCGGCGCCGATGACGATTGCGTCTGGGCTCTGCACCACCCGCCTCCCGCGACGCGGTTCGACAGGCGGGATTGAACTGGGCGCGCGCCTGTTTTGCAAGCTTGTCGCCTGTTCCGCCTTGGCGGCCGGCCCGCCCTCCCCGGGCCTTGCCGCCGCTCACAGGAACGTGTCGAAATTCGGCGGAACTGCGCCGCCTCGGCAGGATAGAGTCGGCGGCTCACGGAGGAGGTTATGCTGCAAATTGTGCTGTTGATCGCGGCGGCCGGAAGCGCCCTCCCTCATCTCGATATCGAGCGGGTTTGCCGCGGCGGACGTCTCGGCCCGGCGGCGCTCGGCGCCGGCGCGGACGAATACAAGTCCTGCGTCAGTTCCGAGCATACGGCCCTGGCCACGCTGCAGCAGAAATGGACGCGGTATCCCGCCAAGGTGCGAAACGAATGCGCGCAGGTGGTGAGGATCGCGCCTGAATCGTCTTACGCAGAATTGCAGACCTGCATCGAATCGCAGACCGGCGAGATCGCTTCCGGACCGGCCCCGGCCAAGTGAGCCGGAAGCGGTTTCGAGGAAGACCGAAACGTCGCGCGACGCTGACGCCGGAAATCGCGGGTTTCGCATGGCGTCGGCGGACCGCTCCGGCCGAGGCGGCGCCAGCCGCTTGCGGAGCAAACGCCGCCACGACGGGTCTTGATTGCAATTTCCTAAACCAGGCGCTGCGACTAAGCTCAAACGCATCTTGACGATCTGACGCAAGGCGCATGATCCATCGACGACGCCTCCTTGCCGCCATATTGGCGGCGCCTGCCATCGCCCGCGGCCCTCACGCCTTGGCCGAAACGGGCGACGCCGCGCCGTTCCTTCAGCGGGCCATCGATCAGGCGCAGCGTAGCGGCGGGGTTGTCGAGATCCCGGCTCGCTCAAACTACGTCTCGCGCCTCAAAATATCCGGCGATGTCCGTCTCGTCGGCGCAGGGCGCGGCAGCCGGCTCATCGGCTTGGCGCCCGGGCCCATCCTGTCGATCGGGCGGGCTCAGCGCGTCGCGGTCGAAAACGTCTCGTTCAGCGGCGCCGAGACCGGCGGCGGCGACGCCGGCCTGATCGAAGCGCGCGACGTCGCCGATCTCAGCTTGGCCGATTGCGCGATCGAGCATGGCGCGGGCTATGGTCTCAAGCTCGAGCGCTGCGGCGGCCGGATCGAGCGCTCGTCCTTTCGCAGTCTCGCGCAATCCGCGCTGCATAGCCTCGACGCGACGGGCTTGACGATCGTCGACAACAGCGTGGCGGATTGCGGCGCCAATGGCCTGCAAATCTGGCGCTCCGAGCAGGGGTACGACGGCGCGATCATCAGAGCAAACAGGCTGGAGCGCATCCGCGCCGATCCTGGCGGGGACGGGCCCTATGGCAACGCGATCAGCGTGTTCCACGCCGGCGGCGTCGCGTGCACGGGCAACGTCATTCGGCAAGCCGCCTTCTCGGCGATCCGCTTCAATTCCTCGGCTGACGCGATCATCGCGGACAACAATTGCTACGATATCGGCGAGACGGCGCTCTATGTCGAATTCGCCTATCAGGGCGCCGTCGTCTCGGCCAATCTCGTCGACGGCGCCTCGGCCGGAATCTCTGTCACCAATTTCGATCACGGCGGAAGGCTGGCGACCGTGTCCGGCAACGTGCTGCGCAATCTGATCAAACCGCCGCCGCAGGGCGGCGAGAATTACGGCGTCGGCGTCCATGCCGAAGCGGACACAGTGGTCAGCGGCAACGCCGTCGACAACGCCCGCTTCGCCGGCCTGACGCTCGGCTATGGCGTCGGCCTGAGGGACGTGATCGCGACCGGCAACATGATCAACGATTGCGGCTTCGGAATCGCGGTCTCGGTCGCGCCGGGCGCCGGCGGCGCGACGATCAGGGACAACCGTATCGTCGGGGCGCGACGCGGCGCGATCGTGGGCTTGGCCTGGGACAAGGTCGCCTCGACCGATCTGATCGCCGAGGCGGATAAGTACCCGCTGCTGGCCGTCTCTGCGAACGATCTCAGATAGCCGCACGCGCCGGCGAGCTTCTTCTCACGACGCCTTCTTCTTCGGCGCGACCTTCTTTCCCTTCCTACGCGCCTCCGACAATCCGATGGCGATCGCCTGCTTGCGGCTCTTCACCGTCTTGCCGCTGCGGCCGCTCTTGAGCGTTCCTTTCTTGCGCCGGCGCATGGCGCTGCGCACGTCCTTCGACGCAGATCTCGAAGTCTGGGCCATGGGTCGCTCCTCTGAACGCCCCCCAAGGCGACCGAACGCGCCGCATGCGCGAATGTTTCCTCGCAGGCCAGCGCCAGCCTTACGGGAACAACCGGACGAACCAACTCATGGGGTGAGCCGCGGAGCGTTAGCGATCCCGCCTGTCGCGCCGGAACCTCTCGCCCTTGGCGAGCAGGACGCCATGCGCGCCGGCGAGACCGAGCTCCAAGCTCTCGGCGATCTTCTGGGCGCGCTCGATGAAGCATTCGGCCGCTTTCGGGGGGCAAAGCTCACGGGCTGTTTGGGCGAAGAGTTCGAGCCAGCGATCGAAATGCGCGGCGTCAATCGGCAAAGGCAAATGCTTCTGCATCGGCTGGCCGTGATAGGCGCCGCTCATCAACGCCACCGACGACCAGAACGCGCCCATCTGCCGAAGATGCGGCTCCCAATCCCTGATCCGCGCGGCGAAGACTGGGCCGAGCAGGCCGTCCTCGCGGACACGGGCGTAGAAAGCGCGCACGAGTCGATCGATCATCGCCTCGTCGATTCCCGTTTCGGCTTTTCGCGCGGCGACAATATCGGCGCGGCGCGCGCCCGCTGATTTGATGGAAAGGCTCATCAGAGATGGGGAGCTTAAAATGGAAGCCACGGTCAGAGCGACGGCGCCGCGACCGCACGCAGCCTATATGGGACTTCGTGCGCCGCCCGGCAAGAGACGTCGCAAACGGCGCGCGATTGTCGCCAAGCGTCGAGATGGCGCGGTAAAGGATCGGGCGTTACGACGCGGCGAACGCCGTCATCACGGCTCGAACCGCGCTGGCGGTCGTGGCGGCGCGATCATATTCGGGCGGGCGCAGAGCGCCGCCCATGAAAATCGTCTCATTGCGCCAGCGCATCGCGCTCGCCGCCGGCGCGAAGGCGGCGAAATGAAACTCGCTCGCCCCGGTCTCAGCCGCGATGCGAGCTGCGTTGCGCGCGGTGATGTCGCCGCCAGGCATGACCATGAGCCGGCCGGCGGCGCGGTCGATCAGGCGGCGGATGACGGGCGCCCCTTCGAGCACGCTCGGCGCTTGGCCCGAAGTCAGCAGGCGATCGACGCCGAGGCGGATCACGGCGTCGAGGCTGAGATCGGGGTCGCGAGCGACGTCGAAAGCGCGATGAAAGGTCACCGAGAGCGGCCGCGCCGCGGCAATCAATTCGCCGCTGCGCTCTTCATCCACCCTGCCGTCGGCGTCGAGCAGGCCGATAACGACGCCGTCCGCGCCGGCCTCTTTCGCCGCGGCGAGGTCGCGGCGCATCGTGGCGAATTCGTCGCGGTCGTAGAGAAAATCGCCGCCCCGAGGGCGGATGATGACATGAACCTTGATCCGCCCGCTTGCGGCGGCGACCGCCTGCCCGACCATGCCGATCGACGGCGTGATGCCGCCTTCCAGCAAGGCCGCGCAAAGCTCGACCCGCGCCGCGCCGGCCTCGATCGCCGCGCGCATGCCGGCGACGCTGTCGACGCAGATTTCGAAAAGGGGCATTCAGGCCTCGCAGCCACTCGGGGTTCAGGCGGCGCTATCATAGGGCAAAGCTTGCGGGACAACCGCCGCTGGTCCGCCGCCGCGACAATCAGAGCGATGGCGACGCCGGCGTCGCGCCCTGGTCGGCTATCCTTCGGTCGCCTGCGTCTTTCGCGCCATAAGCCTTCAAGAAAACGTCGACGCCGGCCTCCACCGTCTCGGCGATCTCTTCCCGCGTAATCTCGTCCATGATCCGGAACATGAGCGCCTTGAACTTTCCGCCCTGGATCAGTTCAAGGAACTGCCAGGCGGCGCGCTCCGGATTCTCGATTGCGAGCGCGCCCTGTTCGGTCTTGCGTTGGAAATAGCCGGCCAGGCGACGGGCGCCATAAGCCGGTCCGGCTTCGAAAAAGGCCCGGCCGAGCTCCGGAAACTTGGCGGCGGCCGCGATCACGGTGCGGACATGGGCAAGATGCTCGGGCCTCGCCATCATCTCGATGAGTCGGCGGCCGAACTCGCGCAGGACAACGCGCGGCTCGCCTTCCTCCGGCGCAAACGGCACGGCGAGGCGTTCGGCCTGTCGGCTGCGTTCCTCGCGGATCAGCGCCTCGAACAGCTTTTCCTTGGAGTCGAAATAGACATAGAGCGTGCCCTTAGAGACGCCGGCGACGCGGGCGACGTCGTTCATGCTGGCGCCGTCGAAACCGGCCGCCAAAAAGACGGCCCAGGCGCCCTCCATGATCTGGCGCCGCTTGGCGCCGCCTTCCGTCGTTTCCTGATCCGGCGAAGGCGCGGCCTCCGCCAATGCCTGCGCGTGCATTGTGGCGTTTTTCACTTCTCGCGTCGGGCCCCACAGTTTACTGAAACCGCCGATGGCCATTGGCGTGAAATTCACTTCGATGGAACGAGATTCTGACCGAACCGTTCAGTTCGGTCTTGAATTAATCGCCGAAGCGGTCTAAGTCAAGCGCCAATTGACCGAACGGTTCGGTTCGACCGTGCTTCTGGTTTCATTGCGTGGGGAATTTTATGTCTGAGACCCAGGACGCCCCGTCTTCCGCTCCAGCCGCCGCGGCTGAGGCTCGACCCAATGCGCCAATGGTCGTCTCCGGCGGATCTTTGGCGCCCACAGGCCAACACGGCGCCCCGGCGCGGGGCGCCGGCGCGCCTGCCCCAGCTCCGGCCGCTCAGCCGCGCCGGTCGATCAGGCGCTTTATTCTGCCAATCGTTCTGCTCGCCGGTCTCGGCTATGGCGGCGAGGCCGCTTATAATTGGTTCGTCGAGGGCCGGTTCATCGTTTCGACGGACGACGCCTATATCGGCGCCGATACGGCGATCATCGCCGCGAAGGTCGCCGGCCATATCGCGACAGTCGCGGTGGCGGACAACGCCGTGGTCCATGCCGGCGACCTGCTGGTGAAGATCGACGACGGCGATTATCGGCTGGCGGTTCAATCGGCGAAGGACAAGATCGATACGCAGGACGCGACGATCGCCCGGATCGGCCGGCAGATCGACGCCCAGCGCGCGGTCGTCGCCCAGGCCGAAAGCCAGGCTGCGACCGCGCGGGCGCAGGTCGAGGCGGCCGAGGCGGACGTCCAGCGCGCCGCGCTGGAATATGAGCGGTCGCAGAAGCTCGCTCAGGAGAATTTCGGCTCGCAGCAGCGCCTCGAGCAGGCGCGCGCCGACCGCGACCGCACGGTCGCGACAAAGGCCGCGGCTGTGGCCGCCGTCGCCAGCGCGGAGGCTGCGGTCGCCGGCGCCAAGGCCAATCTGGACGTGCTGTCGGCTCAGAAGGTCGAGGCCGAGCGCGCGCGCGGCGAGTTGGAGACGGCGTTGGCCAAGGCCGAGCGCGATTTGAGCTTCACCACGATCACGGCGCCGTTCGACGGCGTCGTCGGCAACCGCGCCGCCGAACTCGGCGAATATGTTCAGCCAGGGACGCGCCTGCTCGCGCTGGTTCCGCTCGCCAGCGCCTATGTCGACGCCAACTTCAAGGAGACGCAACTCGGCTCGATCAAGCCCGGCCAGAAGGTTGACGTCGCCGTCGATTCCTTGGACGGCCGCATCGTCCAAGGCTCGGTCGTCTCGCTCGCGCCCGCGTCCGGCTCGCAATTCTCGCTGTTGCCGCCCGACAACGCCACCGGCAATTTCACCAAGATCGTGCAGCGCGTGCCGGTTCGCATCGCGCTCGACCCCGAGGCGCTCAAGAGCGGCCAGTTGCGGCCGGGCCTGTCCGTCGTCGCCTCGGTTCATACGCGAGACGAAAGCGAGCCGCGGCCGACCTTGCTGACCCTGCTCGGCTTCGGCGCGCAGGCCTCGCAACCCAAAGTCAACCACGACTGACGAGCCCGGCCAAGGCGTAGGAGGGTCGGCCATGAGCAGCACGTCCGTCACCGCATCCGCGCCGCGCGCCGCCGCGCCGCCGCGAGCCCAAGCCGCCGCCGAACGCCTCGATCGCCGAAAGCTGGCGGCCTTCATCTTCATGGTCTTCGGGATGTTCATGGCGATCCTGGACATCCAGATCGTCTCAGCCTCGCTATCGGAGATCCAGGCGGGCCTATCGGCGTCGCAAGACGAAATCACCTGGGTTCAGACGAGCTATCTCATCGCAGAAGTCATCATGATCCCGCTGTCGGGCTTCCTGTCGCGGGTGCTGTCGACGCGGGTGATTTTCTTCATCTCCTCGGCCGGTTTCACCTTGATGAGCTTCTTCTGCTCGCGGGCGAGCTCGATCGACGAGATGATCGTCTGGCGCGCGCTGCAGGGCTTCATCGGCGGCGGCATGATCCCGACGGTTTTCGCTTCCGCCTATACGATCTTCCCACGCAGCAAGATGCCTCTGGTTGCGCCGATCATCGGCCTGGTCGCGACGCTCGCGCCGACGATCGGGCCGACGGTCGGCGGCCTGTTGACCGATTGGTACTCCTGGCACTGGCTGTTCCTGGTGAACATCCCGCCTGGAATCATCGTCTCGATCGCCGCCTGGTTCCTGATCGATTTCGACGAACCCGACTATTCGTTGCTGGAGAATTTCGATTGGACCGGCCTGATTTCAATGGCCGCCTTTCTCGGCGCGCTCGAATATGCGCTCGAAGAAGGACCATCGAAGGATTGGCTCGAATATCAACCGGTCGCCAACGCGATCGTCATCTCTGCAATCGGCGGCATCGTCTTTTTCTGGCGAGCGTTCACCGCTCGCCAGCCGATCGTCGATCTTTCCGCCTTCCGCGATCGCAATTTCTGGACCGGCTCGATGCTGTCCTTCGTGCTGGGAATCGGCCTCTACGGGTTGACCTATATCTATCCGGTGTACCTTGCGTCGGTGCGCGGCTATACGCCTCTGATGATCGGCCAGACGATGTTCGTCACCGGCGCCTGCATGTTCATCTGCGCGCCGATATCCGGCCGGCTGATGACCAAGGTCGATCCGCGCCTGATGATCGCGATCGGCTTCGTCGGCTTCGCCATCGGCACCTGGCAGGCCTCTTACATCACCGTGGATTGGGATTTCTGGGAGCTGCTCGTGCCGCAGATTTTCCGCGGCTTCTCGCTGATGCTGTGCATGGTGCCGATCAACAATCTCGCGCTTGGCACGATGCCGCCGCAGAAGATGAAGAACGCTTCAGGCCTCTTCAACTTGACCCGCAATCTCGGCGGCGCTTTCGGATTGGCCGGAATCAACACGCTCCTCGACAAGCGCATGGACCTGCATATCGAGCGCCTGCACGAGGCCGTGTCGTGGGGCCACAAGGCCGCCGACGAGACGCTCGCCAAGATGACCGCCGCTTTCGCTTCGCGCGGCTCCGACGCGGCGCTCGCCGCGACCAAAGAGATGACGCTGATGGCTCGCAGGCAGGCCGAAGTGATGGCGCTCGGCGATGTCTTCCTCGCGCTGACGGTCATCTTTGTCGCTCTCGTCGTCCTCGCCCCGATCATGCGGCGGCCGCAAATGGCCGGCGGGCCGGGCGGCGGGCATTGAAGTAGCGCGGCTCGTTCCGCAGAATGGCGACGAAGCTCTTCATTCTGGGAGCGACCGGCCGCACCGGACGGCATGTCGTCGACCAGGCGCTTTCGCGCGGCCATGCGGTGACGGCGCTTGTTCGTCGTCCCGAGAAGGTCCAAGGGCGCGAGAACTTACAGGCGAAGGTCGGCGATCCGCGACGCGCCGACGACCTTGCCGCTGGTCTTGCCGGTCACGACGCCGTCATATCATGTCTCGGGCAAAGATCGCGCGGCGATGCGAGCCTGCTGCGCGACGCGGCGGGCGCCATGCTGGATGCGATGGACCGCGCTGGCGTTCGCCGTTGCCTCGTCGTCTCGCAGGGCCTCCTCTTTCCCGGCCGGAATCCGATCATCCAGATCCTCAAGCTCATGTTGGCGAGACATGTCGCGGACTCTGCGGCCATGGAGCGCCTCGTACGCGCCAGCGACGTCGAATGGACGATCGCTCGTCCGCCGCGATTGCTCGACGGCGGCGCGCGGCAGGGCTATCGGATCGAAGTCGGCGCGCAGCCGAAAGGCGCTTGGTCTATGCAACGCGCAGATCTCGCCGCCTATCTGCTCGACGAGATCGAGAGCCGCAATCATTTGCGGGCGGTAGTCGGGGTCACATCCGAATGAGCGGTGAGCCGGATCTCCCTAAGGTTGGCGCAACGATGGAGGCTCGATACAGTGTGGCCTCTCGATGACGATCGCGGAAATTTCGAATGGATGAGAAAATCGCCGCCGTGCTCGAGGCCTATCACGAGCGCATGCGCCATGAAAATGACAGCCGAGGCCGCGGCGGGCGCGATTGGTCCGATGGCGCTCTTCTCGCCGTCGGCCCCGATAGCGGCCAATTGATCAATATTCTTGCGAGAAGTCTCAAGGCGCCGAACATTCTCGAGCTCGGCACGTCGTACGGCTATTCGGGGATCTGGCTGGCGGAGGCCGCGCGCGCCGCCGGCGGCCGTCTGACGACGATCGAAATCGCCGATCATAAGTCAGCCTATGCGCACGATATGTCTGCGAAGGCCGGTCTTGCCGAGTACGTGGACTTCAAGGTCGGCGACGCGTTGGAGATCATTGCGCAACTCGCGTTCAAGCTCGACTTCGTCCTGGTCGATTTATGGAAGGACCTCTACACGCCCTGCCTTGACGCGTTCTACCCGAAACTCAATCCGGGCGCGATCGTCGTCGCCGATAACATGATCTTTCCCGGCGGGGAGGATGTCGAGCGCTACGCGAGAGCCGTGCGCGCCAAGCCGAAGATGACCAGCATCTGCGTGCCAGTCGGATCGGGCTTGGAGATCAGCCGGTTCGCGGCGGATTAGCCTTAAGGCCTTGCGCGGCGTTTGCGGCAAAAAGCTCAGCAGTATCGGTCTTGCGCGAGATACCGGACCGGCCCCCAATAGCCGGCATGCGCCTAACGAGCGGCGCTTAGGAAAAATACCCCCAGGTCGACACCCCGACGCCGATCGCGGCGAAGGCGAGCGCGCCGTAGAAGAGCCAGGTCTTGCGGGTCAACACGGTGATCGAAGCGAGCGCGACCGCGACTTGCATCAGCGCGACGCCGAGCCCCATCCGCTCGTGCGGGACGACATTGGCCTCGGCGCGCTCATTGGCGTTCTTGGCCTCCTCTTCGAACTTCTTCGCCTTTTCGGCGATGTCCTGCTTCTCCTTGCTGTAGCGCTCGCCCTCTGAGGCGAGCTTGCCCTTCTGGGCGTCGTCCGCGGCGATCAGAGAAAGGTTCTTCGACAAGAATTCGCGCGTGCTCTTGGCCTGATATTCCGCCCACATGTCGGAGGCCTTGGTCTGGGCGGTGATCGAATCGTTCTTCAACAGCACCGCCTCGGTCGAGACGCGGCCGGCCTGATAGCCGAATAGCGCGCCGATCGTGGCGAGCAGAGCGGTGACGATGGCGACGCGCTGGGCGAGGCCTTCGCCGCCATGCTCGGCCATTTCATGGACCATTTCCTCATGCGCCGGATGAACGTGAACGCCGACATGTTCGGACATGGCAAGCCCCCTGTCTCAAATCCGCCTTGCCCCGCGAAGGCGCGCCAGTTCTCTGCGCTACGGCGCCGGCGATGTCGAGCGCGCCCGTCGCAGCGGCGGCGCTTTGTCCTTACTTTTTTCCGGCGGCGGCAGCGCCGCGACGTGCTCGCGCCTCGGAGAGCCCAGTTTTGTCATCAGCTGCTCCGTCTCCTCGCCTTGCCGCTCCATCAAGCGCAGAACGTCGTCGCCGAGCTTGGCGATCGCCTCGCGCAAAGCGCGATCGCCGTCGGCGCGCGGCTTTTCGCCAGCCGCCGACCCGGCCGCTTCGATCCGTTTGTCCCCGCCCTCCCGCGCTTCGCGCGCCCTTCCCGCTTCGAGCGCCTCGATCTTGACTTTGAAGGCGCGCGCCTCGTCCTCGAGCCGCGCCTGGAGTCCGGCGGCGCGCGTCTCCAAGCCGGCGATGGCGGCCCGTTGTTCGTCGGCCCTGGTTTCGGCCCTGATCGCCGCTTCGCGCAGCGCCGCGACCTGCGCCAAGGCGCGATCGAGTTGCGCGCTCAAGTCGTGCAGCGCGACGCGGCTGCCGCCAAGCTCGGCTTCGAGCGCGAGGTTGTCGCGCGTTTTCGCCGCGAGCTCCTCGCGCAGCGCCGCGGCTTCTTGCCTCAGCCCGAGCCTTTCCTCGTCCAGCGCGACCCGCTTCATTTCGCGGCCAAGCGCGGCGCGTTTTTGCCCCAATTCGGTTTCCAAGGCCTCGATGCGCCGCTCCAACAACCGGCGCGCCACGGCATGCTCGGCGCGCAAGGCGTCACGCTCGGCGATCGCCTCGTTGACAGAAAGCGGCGTCAACAATCGCGCGCGCCGCGCCGAAAGCCGCAGCGCCCGCCGCCAAAAGGCGGGCAAGATCAACATCAGGACAAGCCCGGCGACCAGGAGCCCGGCCACAAAATACATTGCCTGCTCGACCAATGCGGCTCACCTGGGCTGAAAGCACCCTTTCACCATCGCATGCGCGCGGCGGCGCGCAAAGGCTTTTGCGCCCGCTTCAAAACGTTTTGCGCGCCCCGTTGGGTCTCGATCGCGCCGTAATTTTACGCGCTAGAAGGGGTTCCAAGTGGCGCGCGGGGTGAATTTCAAATAACTCAAATTGACGCCGAGCCGCGCGCCGACGCCAGAGCGTATCGGCACGACGATCACCCCGTCCGCGCCCAGAGCGGTGAAGCCGAAACCGCCGACAAAATAAGCGGAGCCGTCCAGGCCGCCATAGCGGCGGAAAATCGCGTCGACCGCGGGCAAATTATAGACCAGCATCATGGTCCGGTCGCCGTCCGCGCCGGCGTCAAAGCCGAGCGAGGGTCCCTGCCAGAAGACGCGCTGGTCGCCAGCGTTGCGGGTATACATCTTCCCCTCGCCGTAGCGCAGGCCGCCGACAAAGGCGGCTGAGGCTTCCTGGCCGAGGATATAGCCGTTCGGCTGGCCCCAGCGCCGCGTCGCCTCCTCGACCACTTGTGCGAGGCCGCGCGAGATCGCGCCAAAGAAGCGGTGGCCGCTGTCGACCAGCTCCTCCGTCGAAAACGGCGCAGGCGCGTCGGCGCGCGCCCGGTCTGCGACAAAAAAGAAGCTCACGCCGGCGGCGCCGGCCAGAATTTCTCGCCGAGAAAGAAGCGGCATGATTTACGCCCTCCAGGCCCAAAGGGCTTCGCGCAAAGACGAGGGAAGCCGTCGGACCAAAAAATGACGCCTGTGTGGCGAAGCTTTGGCGCCCCACAGCCGCGTCACGCGCCAGTTTCGGCCGATCTTCTTTAAGGTTCGTTAAGCATGGCGAACCGCTTGGGCAGGGACAGGTCGCCCCAGGCGATGAATCCGCCATTGCGAAAGCCCGATTCGATTTTTCCGTAGAGGAATGCTCCGCCGTCCGGGGAAAGAACCGTCCCGCCGGCGGCGCGAAGCACAGCCTCGCCCGCCGCGGTGTCCCATTCCATGGTCGGCCCGAAGCGTGGATAGAGGTCGGCTTCGCCTTCGGCCAGGACGCAGAATTTCAGCGAAGATCCGGCGGAGCGGCGCTCGGCGATGGGCAACTTGTCGAGAAAAGCCTCTGTCGTCGGATCGCCATGCGAACGGCTGGCCAAGGCGACGAGCCCGGCTGGCGGCGCGGCGCGGGTCTTCAGGCGGCGCCGAGCCGAGAGCGGCGGCAGAGCCGCGCCGACCGGCGCGACGCAGGAAAAGGCGCGCTCGCCGCCCAGCCAAAGGCGGCCGAGAGCCGGCGCGTAGACCGCGCCGGCGACGACGGAGCGGCCGCGGATCAGCGCGATGTTGATGGTGAATTCGCCGTTGCGGGAGAGGAATTCGCGCGTGCCGTCCAGCGGGTCGACCAGGACGAAAGCGGCGCCGACATTGGGCCGCTCGCCGCGCGCCGCCGATTCTTCAGCGACGACGGCGATCGGCGCCGCGCCGGCGCGCAGCCAGTCGAGAATAAGCGCCTCGGCCCGCTCGTCGGCGGCTGTGACCGGGCTCAGATCGCCTTTGGCGCGCGCCTCACAGCCTTCGTGATATTCGGCCATCACGGCCGGCCCGGCGGCGAGGACGATTTCCGCGAAGAATTCGGCGATCGCATCCGCCGAGGCGACGCTCAGATCGATCGACTTGGAGATGTCGGGGCCAGGTTCCAAAACGGCGTTCATAGGCCTTGCTATCTTGTTCGGCGACGCTCATGCAATGGCCTCGGCCAAAGGGGCCTCGGGAGCTGATTCGCGCCGGCTCGCCGGCATCGAAACGGCGGCTTCGAGGGCCCGCCGGCGCGCTCGCGTCTCGTCATTCTCGTCCGCAATTTGATCAGGAATCGCCTATGACTTTCGCCATCGATGGACTGGATCTCGCGTCTCTGGCGTGTTCGCGCGTCTGTCACGACGTGATCAGCCCGGTCGGCGCAATCATCAACGGCCTGGAAGTGCTCGACGAAGAAAACGACGCCGAAATGCGTCAGGTCGCGCTTGACCTGATCAAGAAGAGCGCCGCCACCGCCTCGGCCCGCTTGCAATTCTGCCGGCTCGCCTTCGGCGCGGCCGGCTCCGCGGGCGCATCGATCGACACCAGCGACGCCGAGAGCGTCACCCGCGGGCTGATCAGCGACGATCGCACCAAGCTCGTCTGGAATGTGCCGCGCCAGTTGGCGCCGAAAAACAAGGTCAAGCTTCTGCTCAATCTTTGCCTGCTCGCTTTTGCCGCGATCCCGCGCGGCGGCGTGGTGACTGTCGAGGCGAAGGGCGAAGGCGGCGCGATGGAGGTCGAGGTCGAAGCCAAAGGCCCGAACGCGCGGCTCGCCAAAGGCGCGGCGGCGCTGATCGCCGGCGAGCCCGAAAATGGCGCGATCGACGCCCACACGATCCAGCCTTTCTTCGCCGGCGTCGTCGCCCGCGCCTGCGGCATGTCGATCGCCGTCGAAACGGAGGCGGAAACGGTCAGGCTGCGCGCCCGGCCGGCTGTCGAAGCATAGGGGCCGCCGCGCTGCTCGGCGCGAGCTCGCCGGAATCGAACGCCGGCTTCAACGCTCCTTAACCTTCCTGGCGCCAGTATGCCGTCGCGGCGCGACGGCCGCCTTTGAGCCTAGGAATGAATCTGCCGGCGACGTCTGCGCTTCGGACGGGCTTTGGAGGTTTCAGATGAAGCAAGTTCTGGTCGTCGACGATTCGCCCGTCATCCGCAAAATCGCGCGTCGCATTCTCGAAGGCATGAATTTCCAGACTTCGGAAGCGGTCGACGGCAAGCAGGCCCTGAACGCCTGCGCCTTCCTCATGCCCGACGCGATCATCGTCGATTGGAGCATGCCCGTCCTGGACGGCTTCGAATTCATGAAGCAATTGCGCCGCATGCCGGGCGGCGACAAGCCGAAAATCCTGTTTTGCACGAGCGAATACGATGTCGCCCAGATCGCCCGCGCCATGCATGCCGGCGCCGACGACGTTCTGATGAAACCTTTCGATCAGAGCCTCGTCAAAGCCAAGTTCGAAGATATCAGCGTCGCCTAGCCGCGCTATCAAAAATCTCTTTGGAGCGCGAGCGGATCACTCGCCGGCGGGCGCCTCGCTCGGGTCGGGCTGGCCCTGTTCTTCGCGTTGGCCCTCGCCGGAATTGTCGAAGCCGAAATTGGGCCGCCGGCGCCGCCGGCGGGGAAAGCGCGGCTCGGACGATTCGTTCGCCTCGATCGGATGCGCGTCGTGGCGTTCCGCCGCCGCTGCGTTTTCCTGCGGCGCCTCTTCGCCTTCAGACGCCGGCGTCACCCGCGCCGGCGCGCTGATGAACGACGGCAAGCCCGACGGACCATTCGGCTGCGGCCCATCGCCGCGGACCGGCTGCTGCTCCCGGAACGGGCGACTGAACGGGTTGCGATTGCGGTCGCGCTCCTGATACGGGCGGTCGGGACGCGGCCCGCGATTGTCGCGCTGCTCGCCTCGATTATCCGGACGATTGTTCTGCCGTCCGCCCTGATAGGGCCGATCGCCCTGTTGCTGCCGATCGTTTTCGTACGGCGCGCGGTCCGGGTACGGTTGACCCTGCGGTTGCGGTCCATTGCCGAAATTCGGCTGACCTTGAAAAGACGAGCGCTCGGCCGGCGAGGCGAACCGATCCGACAGGCCGCCAATGTCCTCGTCGTCGTCGGCCTCTTCCGCTTCGTTCTCCGCCGCGGGACGTCCGAAGCCCTGCTGCATCTGCTGCTGCGCCGCCTGAGCCGCGGCGATGATCCGGAAATAATGTTCGGCGTGTTGGAGATAGTTCTCTGCGCCGACCGGATCGCCGCTCGTATGAGCGTCGCGGGCGAGCTGGAGGTACTTTTCCGCAATATGCTGCGCATTGCCTCTAATCTTGACGTCCGGCCCGTTCGATTCATAGGACCGCGTCAGCGGATTGGGGCCGCGACGACCGCCATTGCGGCCGCGCATGCGCTTATTTTGACCTGGTCTCATCGAAGTTCCTTAGTTTCTCAACGCTTTCCTGTGCGCCAGCATTTCGCGACAGCCGCTCGCCGTCGCGTCAAGCCGAACCGAGAGGTACGCCCAGCCCCACCGGCGTCCGCCGCCGGGAGACGCCCGCGTCAGTCGCAGGCAATCGATGCGTCAATTCGCCGCCAATTGATCGAGCGTATTGCCGACGGATGATGTCTCTCTGCTTGTCGTCAATCTCGAGCGTTTGGCGCTGGCGCTCCGCAGGCGCCGGCTTGAGCCAGCGGCTGCGCGACTTTCGCTCGGACTTCGAGCCGAAGACGATTCTGACGAAAGAACTAGTCCTTTTTTCGTCTTTCGCCAAGGGGCTTGTTTGCGCAACGCTTCGTCGGCGGCCCCGAGCCGGCCTTGCGCCACACGGTCATGGCCGGCAAGATCGCGGGTCAACGCCAGATCGGCCATGCCCGCCGCCGCCAAAATCTTCAGCACGGCCTCGCCCTGCGCCGCGCCAATCTCGAAGAAGAACGCGCCCCGCGGCTTAATGATCCCGCCGAGCGAGCGAGCGATGGCGCGGTAGGCGTCGAGCCCATCCTTGCCGCCGTCGAGCGCGACGCGCGGATCGTGGCGCCGGACTTCCGGCTCGAGATTTTCGATCTCGCCGCTCGCAATATAGGGCGGATTGGAGACGACGATATCGAAATCTCCCACGAGCGCATCGTCCCAACGACCGACCACCACGCTTGACCGCCGGGCGAAGCCCAGAGCCGCCAAATTGTCCCGGGCGAGCGCCGCCGCCGCTGGCGAAACCTCCACCGCGACCCCGAACGCGCTCGGCAATTCGCTGAGCAACGCGCACAGAATAGCGCCCGACCCGGCGCCGAGATCGAGAACCCGCAACGGCTCCTGCCGCCGCCGGTCAAACGTCGCCAGGACCGTCTCGACTAAAATCTCCGTCTCCGGCCGCGGATCAAGTACGTCCGGCGACAGCGACAGCGCGAGACCCCAGAATTCGCGCCTGCCGAGGATTCGCGACACGGGCTCTCGAGCTATGCGCCGCCGCGCCAGGGCTTGCAGG
Source organism: Alphaproteobacteria bacterium (assembly GCA_021325385.1). Taxonomy (GTDB): domain Bacteria; phylum Pseudomonadota; class Alphaproteobacteria; order Rhizobiales; family Beijerinckiaceae; genus Roseiarcus. The sequence continues at coordinate 27,137 of JAJPHH010000029.1, read as the reverse complement.
CGTCCGAGCTCGTCACGCCCGAGTTCGCGCTCCGGCTCGCAGATCAAATCTTCGCGGCGCAAATTGGCGGCCGCGGCAAGAAGCAGCCGCGCATCTAGCGCCGGATTGTCGATTCCCGCATCGGCGAATGCGGCGCGGAGCGCTTGCAGCGCTCCGGCGCGCGTCATTCCCCCCGATACGCCAAATAGGGTCACTGCAACGCGCCGTGACAATGCTTGTACTTCTTGCCCGAACCGCACGGGCAGGGCTCGTTCCGACCGACTTTGCCCCAAGTCGATCGGTCGGCGGGATCGCGCTCTGGTGTCGCCGTGAGAACCGGCGCGGCCGAGGCCGCTGCGAGCGCCGTCGCCGAGAATTCGCCGGCGGCGATGCGCTCGTTGACCGCCGCAAAGGCGTCGTCGCCGCCATTCGGATCCGGGTGCTGGAACTGCATCGGCGGCGGCTCCGGCGCTTGGAAGCGGACTTCGACGCGCATCATCTGCGCGGTCACCGCCTCGTGCCACCGTTCGATCAAGCCTTTGAACAGTTCGAACGCCTCGGACTTGTACTCGTTGAGCGGGTCGCGCTGCGCCATGCCCCGCCAGCCGATCACCTGCCGCAAATGGTCAAGCGTGACGAGATGCTCGCGCCATAGATGGTCGAGCGTTTGCAGCGTCACCTGCTTCTCGACATAGCGCATCGCCTCGGGCGTGTTGCGGCTGACCCGCTCGGCATAGGCTTCGTCCGCGGCTTTCTGAATCCGTTCCGCGATTTCCTCGTCGGCGATGCCCTCCTCTTTCGCCCAGTCGGCGATCGGAAGGTCGAGATTGAGGAGCGCTTGCGTCTGGTTCTTCAAGCCCTCGATGTCCCACGCTTCGGCATAAGCGTCGGGCGGAATATGCTTGGCGACGAGATCGTCGACGACATTGCCGCGCATTTCGGCGATCGTCGATTCGAGCGAATCCTGCGCCATCATCTTGCGCCGGTCCTCAAAAATGACCTTGCGCTGATCGTTCATCACATTGTCGAACTTCAGAATGTTCTTGCGAATATCGAAGTTGCGCGCCTCGACCTTCTGCTGCGCCTTCTCCAACGCCTTGTTGATCCAACGATGGACGATCGCCTCGTCCTCTTTGATGCCGAGGCCCTTGAGCATCGCGTCCATTCGCTCCGAGCCGAAGATGCGCATCAAATCGTCTTGGAGCGACAGGAAGAATTTCGACCGGCCGGGATCGCCCTGCCGGCCGGAGCGGCCGCGGAGCTGGTTGTCGATGCGCCGGCTCTCGTGGCGCTCGGTGCCGATGATGTAAAGGCCGCCGGCGTCGATCGCCTTCTGCTTGAAGGCGGCGACCTCTTCGCGAATTGCGGCCTCCTTGGCGTCGCGCTCCGGCCCCGGCGCCATGCCAGAACATTCTTGCGCGACGCGCATCTCGACATTGCCGCCGAGCTGAATGTCGGTGCCGCGGCCGGCCATATTCGTCGCGATCGTGATTGCGCCGGGAACGCCGGCTTCGGCGACGATATAGGCCTCTTGCTCGTGGAAACGGGCGTTCAACACCGCGAAGCGCTTCGACGGCTTGCCGACTCTCGCCGCCGCATAAAGCTCCTGCAACGCTTCCGGCTTATCGAAATCGATCTTCCGATAGCCGTGCTGTTCGAGATACTCGGCGAGTTGCTCCGATTTCTCGATCGAGGTCGTCCCGACCAGCATCGGCTGCATGGCGATGTTGGCCGCTTCGATCTCGCGCAGAATCGCACGCAATTTTTCGTTCGCCGTGCGATAGACCTCGTCGTCCTCGTCTTTTCGGCAGACCGGCTTGTTGGTCGGGATCTCGACCACTTCGAGCTTATAGATTTCGGCGAATTCGTCCGCTTCCGTCGCCGCAGTGCCGGTCATGCCGGCGAGCTTTTTGTAAAGCCGGAAATAGTTCTGGAACGTGATCGAGGCCAGGGTCACGTTTTCCGGCTGAACCTGGACATGCTCCTTCGCCTCAAGCGCCTGATGCAGGCCTTCCGAATAGCGCCGGCCGGGCATCATGCGGCCGGTGAATTCGTCGATGATGACGACTTCGCCGTTGCGGACGATGTAATCCTTGTCGCGCTGGAACAGCTTGTGGGCGCGCAACGCCTGATTGACATGATGGACGAGCGTAACGCTGGAGGCCTCGTAGAGCGCGCCCTCTTCTTTCAAGAGGCCGGCCTCGCGCAGCAGGCTCTCGACATGCTCGTTGCCCGTCTCGGTCAGATTCACGGTGCGTTGCTTCTCGTCGATTTCGTAATCGCCCTTGACCAGCCGCGGAATAATCGCGTTGACCAAGTTGTAGAGGTCCGACTTGTCGTCCGACGGGCCGGAAATGATCAACGGCGTGCGGGCTTCATCGATCAAGATCGAGTCGACTTCGTCAACGATCGCGAAATGATGGCCGCGCTGCACCATGTCGGCCATGTCGTATTTCATATTGTCGCGGAGATAGTCGAAGCCGAACTCGTTGTTGGTGCCATAGGTGATGTCGGCGGCGTAGGCCTCGCGGCGCTCGTTGTCGTCGAGCCCATGCACGATGACGCCGACGCTCATGCCGAGGAAACGATAGATCTGCCCCATCCAATCGGCGTCGCGGCGGGCGAGGTAATCGTTGACGGTGACGACATGGACGCCATTGCCGGCGAGCGCGTTGAGATAGACCGGCAAGGTCGCGACCAGCGTCTTGCCTTCGCCGGTCCGCATTTCGGCGATGCCGCCCTCGTGCAGCACCATGCCGCCGACCAATTGCACGTCGAAATGGCGCTGCTTGAGCGTGCGCTTGGCCGCTTCGCGCACCGCGGCGAAAGCGTGCGGCAGCAAATCGTCGAGCGTCTTGCCGGCTTTGAGCTGAGCGCGGAATTCAATGGTTTTCGCAGCAAGCTCGGCGTCGCTCAAGGCGGCGAATTCCGGCTCCAAGGCATTGATCGCTGAGACGTTCGGCCGGTAGCTCTTCAGCCGCCTGTCATTGGCGGAGCCAAACACCTTCTTCAGCACCGAGCCGATCATTTATGGGCCTTTCCGTCCGGGAGGCGAGCCCCTGGGACGTTCGTTTTAAAACAGCTGTTCAACGTTAATGTTGCGGACATGAACGGGCGATGTCATTTCAAGCGTTAAATCGCTCCCGCCGACGCTGATCCCGCGACGCGCGCGGCCCGGCCGGCGCACCTGAAGCATCCTGCCGCTGTCCTGAACCTGGCGCCCGCTCCAACGGGCAGACGACCTCAAGGGAGGCGCGCTCGAAACCGAGCAAGCGCACGCGGCCTCGCGCCGTCCTGAGATAGGAGGCGCCGACGCCCTTGTCAATGCGGGCGCCTCGGGCGCTGCTCGGGCGCTAACACGACGATTTTGTGGGCTTTTACGCTGTTTCGATCGGCCTTATCGACGGATTTTCTCCTCGACGATGCGCCGCGCCGCCTCGAACGCGGCTTCGATATTGAGGCGCGTCGTGTCGAGCAAAACCGCGTCGGGCGCAGGCCGCAGCGGCGCCGCGCTGCGCTCCGAATCGCGGGCGTCGCGCCGCAAAATCTCGTTCAAAATCGTCGCGTAATCGAATTTCTCGCCGCGTGCGGCGAGCTCCAGGGCGCGGCGCTGCGCGCGCGCCTCGGGGCTGGCGACGACGAAGATTTTTACGTCGGCCGCCGGGCAAATGACAGTGCCGATATCGCGGCCGTCCAGAACCGCGCCGCCCGGCCGGGCGGCGAAGTTGCGCTGGGCGGCGATCAAGGCCTCGCGGACCGGCCCCATCGCGGCGACGATCGAGGCGGCTTCGCCCATCTCGCGGCGGCGCAGGCGCTCCTCGTCGAAATCGGTTAACGCCAAACCGCGCGCCGCGGCGACTGCGGCGTCGACGTCGCGGAGGTCGCGATCCTGATCCAGCAAGGCGGCCGCGGTCGCCCGGTAGAGCAGACCGGTGTCCAAATGCGGCAGGCCGTAACCGGCGGCGAGACGGCGCGCCAGCGTGCCTTTGCCCGAGGCCGCCGGGCCGTCGATGGCGATGATCATTTTCTGGTCCCAGCGGAGCCGGGAGCGCTCTTAAAGCTTGGCGGCTGGTCTGTCATCTCGGACCGGTTTATCCCCGCTCGGAGCCCGATCTGCCGCGCTTAGCCAAATTGCGCGCCGAGGCTCTCCATGATCGGCCGGAAACTGGGAAAGCTGGTCGCGATCATGCGCGAATCGTCGATCGCCATCGGCTGACGCGAGGCCAGGCCCATAATGAGGAAACTCATCGCGATGCGATGATCGAGATGAGTTTCGACGAGGCCGCCGCCTGGCGCCTCGCCTCTGCCTTGAACGATGAGGTCGTCGCCTTCGATCGCGTGGGAAACGCCCGCCGCGGCGAGGCCAGCGGCGACGGCGGCGAGCCGGTCGGATTCCTTTACCCTTAGTTCATGCAAGCCTCGCATCCGCGTCTCGCCCTCGGCGAAAGCGGCGGCGACGGCGAGGATCGGATATTCGTCGATCATCGACGGCGCGCGGCCGGCTGGCACGTCGACGCCCCGCAAAGAGCTGGCGCGCACGCGCAGATCCGCAACCTCCTCGCCGCCCTCGATCCGGCGATCGAGCGCGTCGATGCGGCCGCCCATCTCGAGCAGCGTTGTAATCAGGCCGGTGCGCAACGGGTTCATCATCACGCCCTCGACGACAATGTCGGAATCCGGCGAGATCAGCGCCCCGACGATCGGAAAGGCGGCGGAAGACGGGTCCGCCGGCACGATGACCGGCGCCGGCCGCAGTTCCGGCCGGCCCTTCAGCGTGATTTTGCGGCCGTTCTCGCCTTCGGCCGCGACCTGAACCTCGGCGCCGAAATGAGCGAGCATCTTTTCGGTATGATCGCGCGAGGCTTCGCTCTCGATCACCGTCGTCTCGCCGGGCGCGTTGAGGCCGGCGAGCAGCACGGCGGATTTGATCTGAGCCGAGGCGACAGGCGTTCGATAGACGATCGGCGCAGGCTCGCTCGTCCCGCGGATGACGATCGGGCAACGCCCGCCATCCGCCTCGGACAGAATTTCGGCGCCCATCAGCGTCAGCGGGTCGAGGATGCGGCGCATCGGCCGCTTGCGCAACGAAGCGTCGCCGTCGAAGCGCGCTTCGATTCCATGGCCGCCGATCACGCCCATCATCAGACGCGCGCCGGTCCCGGCATTGCCGAAATCGAGCGTTTCTTCAGGCGAAAGGATCGCGCCGACGCCGAGTCCGTTGACCCGCCAGCGGCCCTCGCCGAGCCGCTCGAGCCTGCCGCCCAGCGCCTGGCAGGCCGCGCCGGTGCGCAGCACGTCGTCGCCTTCGAGGAGACCGCTGATCTCGGTCGCCCCGACCGTCAACAGGCCGAAAATAAAGGCGCGATGCGAGATCGACTTGTCGCCCGGGGGACGCGCGCGGCCTTTCAGCGGACCCGAGCGAAAAGCTTTCAACGGGCTCGGGGCGTCATGCGAAGAGCGGGACAAATTTGCGACTTTCGATCGACGGGGAGAGCGATTTTCGGCTCCTATCATTGGCCGCCGCGCCTGTCGACCGGACCGGCGAAAGCTCCAGCAAATGCGCATTGACAGGAGAAGGGCGGGCGACTAACCGGGGCCCCCAAATGCGGACGGCCCGGGCCGCCGCCTGAGAGAAACAGGGACTTTACGCAAGTGGCGAAACCCGAGCTCGGCAGCAAGCGCCAGTGTCAGCATTGCGGCGCGAAATTCTTCGATCTCAATCGAGATCCGATCGTCTGCCCGAAATGCGGCACGGTCTTCCAGGGCGCGCCGGCGCGCGCGCAAGCGGCCGAGGCGAAGGAGGAGGAGGTCGACGAGGCCCCGGCGACCGCCGACGCCGACTTAATCTCGCTCGAGGACGCCGAGGCGCCGGAGGAAAAGGTCGCAGCGTCAATTGACGAAGACGTCGAAGTCGAGGACGACGACGCCGCCGAGGACACGTTCCTCGAAGAAGAGGAGGAAGAGGACGACGACGTCTCCGGCCTCATCGACGGCGACATCGCCAGTGACGAGGAGCCATAGGCGGCCGGCTGGAATTTGGCGCGGAGCGCGCTACTTAAGCCCTTGTGAGCGAGCGGCTTTTGAGTCTATACAGCCGCCCTCGCCCGGAAGCCGGTCCCAAACGGCTTCCATTCGTAGTGGAAAGGTTCGGGGCCATAGCTCAGTTGGGAGAGCGCTTCAATGGCATTGAAGAGGTCGTCGGTTCGATTCCGTCTGGCTCCACCAAGCACTCGAAACCTGCAAAAATTCAACGGAGCCGACAGGCCCGAAATCGGGACGTTTCCGCTTGCTCGCGGCCTGCTTTCCGAGGGAAAGCGGCATTGCGGACGGGCCCGCGCGCGCCATGGAATACCCGTTACTGACGCGCTAAGCGATCGGTGACGCCCGCCATGACCCAGGCGATCCGACCGCTATGGCCGCCTCATGGCCGATTGTGATCGCTCGACGGAATGTTAGGCTCGCGCAGTTCGTGAATAATGGAGAGCGGAATTGGTCAAGAACGTGATTTGCTTGTGGTATGACGGCGCGGCGGAAGAAGCCGCCAGGTTTTACGCTCAGACATTTCCGAACAGCGCGGTGACGGCGGTTCATTATGCTCCGGGCGATTATCCGGCGGGCAAGCAGGGGCAGGCGCTCACGGTCGAATTTACGGTGGTGGGCGTGCCCTGTCTCGGCCTGAATGGCGGGCCGGCTTTCAAGCATAGCGAGGCCTTTTCGTTTCAGATCGTCACCGACGACCAGGCCGAGACCGATCGCTACTGGAACGCGATCGTCCGCAATGGCGGCGCCGAGAGCGCCTGCGGGTGGTGCAAGGACAAATGGGGCCTGTCCTGGCAAATCACTCCGCGCGTACTGCTGGAATCGATCGCCGATGCCGACCGTGCGGCCGCAAAGCGCGCGTTCGACGCGATGATGACGATGAAAAAGATAGACATCGCCGCGATCGAAGCGGCGCGGCGCGGAGGCGATGGGACATCGCCAGGCGACGCAGCGCGCGAATAGGCTTGGCGCGTTGTAACCGTCACGTGAGACTGAGATGAAATTGGCGATAGGAGGAGATCACGCCGGTTTCCAGCTTAAGGCGGAACTGATCGATCATCTCAGGAAGGTCGGACACGAGGTCGTCGACGCCGGCTGTCATTCTGCGGTGCCCGTTGATTTCCCCGACATCGCGAAATCAGTTTGCGCCGCTGTTTGCTCGGGCGACGCCGAGCGCGGCATCATGGTTTGCGGCACGGGCGTCGGCGCGGCGATCGCTTGCAACAAGATGCGAGGCGTCCGCGCCGCGGTATGTCACGATGTTCATTCTTCGCATCAGGCGGTCGAGCACGATAACGTGAACGTCATGTGCCTCGGCGCCAAAATCGTCGGGCCATGGCTCGCCCGCGATCTTCTCGACGCGTTCCTCGAAGCCCGCTTCGACGCGACAGAGGACCATGTGAGACGTATAGCAAAACTCGAGACTTGACCAAATGGACGAGGCCGCTTCGAGGACCCGAGCGCTCCGACGACCAAAGCCCAGCGTCGTCGAGCTCACGGCGCATCCGCCGCGTCAGGCGATTTCGACCAGCGCCTTGACCAGACCCCTCTTTTCCGTCGCCCAGCGCGGCAGATCATAGACGACGCTGTTCAAGCTGGCGCGGTGGGTGAGCAAGCGCTCGAGCGGAACCCGACCGCCTTCGATCGCGGCCATGACCGCCTCGAAATCCGCCCGCAGGGCGTTTCGGCTTGCGAGCACGGTCATCTCGCGCTTGTGGAACTCCGGGTCGGAGAACGTAAGGTCCGTGGCGAGAACGCCGACCAGAGCGAGCGTCCCGCCGTGAGCGACATGGCCGAAAGCCGCCTCCATCGAGGCGCGATTGCCGGTGGCGTCGAACACGAAATCAAAACCCTCGCCGCCGGTCGCCTCGCGTACCGATTCGGGCGCGCGATCGTCCGCTTCGACCGATCGAGCGGCGGCGCCGGCGCTCAAAGCGAAGGCGAGCCTCTCGGCGTCGCGGTCCATCACGGTGACGTCGCCTCCGGCCAGCCGCGCGAAAATGGCGGCGCCGAGCCCGATCGGGCCTGCGCCGATGACAAGGACGCGGCCGCCCGGAGCGACTTTGGCGCGAGCGACGGCATGCGCGCCGATCGCCAGGAATTCAACGCTGGCCGCTTGGTCGAGAGTCAAGCCGCGGGCGCTGTAGAGGTTGCGCTCCGGCGCGCTGATCCGCTCGCACATGCCGCCGTCGCAATGCACGCCGAGGACGGAAATGTTGACGCAACAATTCGGCTTGCCCTTGCGGCACGCGATGCAGACGCCGCAGGAAAGGTACGGATTGACGACGACGATCTGGCCCGGGGCGAGCGAGCTGCCTCTCGGCGCCGCGAGCACTTCGCCGGATAATTCGTGGCCGATCACCCGCGGATAGCGCAGATAAGGATGGCTCCCCTCGTAGATGTGGTAATCCGTGCCGCAGATGCCGATCCGGCGCACCCGGACCAAGACCTCGTCCTCGCCGCGGCGCGGCTCTGGGCGCTCTTCGAGCGTAAGCTCTCCGGGCTTACGACACACCAAGGCTTGCATGATTCTATCCGCCAGTTCGTGAAACGCATTCGGCGCGCCCCATCGGGGATCACGCGCCGGACTGGCGCCTCTTCTGCAAATTGTCGAGATAAACTACAAGCGCGATGAGCAGCCCTTCAAGCACCATTTCCCAGAACGGATCGACGCCGAGCAGCACGGCTGCGTTGCTCATCGTCGTGAACAAGATCGCGCCGACCACCGCGCCGAGCACGGTGCCCCTACCGCCGAACAAACTGGCGCCGCCGACCACCGCCGCGGCGATGGCTTGCAACTCGTAGGCGTTGGCCATGGAGGGAGAGGCGATGCTCAGACGAGAGACGAGGAGGACGCCCGCAAGAGCGGCGAGACCCGAACTCAGCACGTAAGCGACGACCGTGATGCGAAACGTGTTGATGCCCTGGCGCCGCGCCGCCTCGGCGTTCGAGCCCATCGCATAGAGGTAGCGCCCGGTACGCGTATAGCGAAGGAGATAGTGGACCGCGATCGCCACCGCGAGCATCGTCCAGAAAAGATTGGGGAGTCCGGTCGTGCCGCGGGCGAAGTCTTTGACCTCCGCAGGCAAGCCGCCGACCGTCATGCCGCCGGCCAAAAGCAGAGCAAGACCGCGATAGACCTGGAGCCCGGCCAGGGTGACGATGAAGGGCGGTATGCCGAGGCGGCCGATCGCGGCGGCGTTGGTCAGGCCGACGCTGACGCCGGCGAGCAGCGTGAGGGCGGCGGACGGCGCGAGGCCGAAATCGTGTCGGCACATCTGAGCGAAGGCGACCCCGCAAAACGCCGCGACCGAGCCGACCGAAAGGTCGATGCCGGCGATCACGATCGTGCACATGACGCCAATCGCGACGATCGCCGCGATCGGCGTCTGCCGCATCAAATTGCTGACGTTGCTTTCGGTCAGGAAATTCGGTGTCGCCCAGGCCAGCGCGACCCACAGCGCGATGGTGAAGGCGATGACGTAGCTCTCGATCGGCAGGCGCCTCAGCAGAGCTTGCATTGCGCCGCCCTTTGGCCGAGCGAGGAGCCGCGACCCCGAGCGAGGCCGAAGAAAAATCTGTTCCGTCATCGCAAGTCCATGCAAGGAAATGTCGATCGGGCCGCCGCGGCGGCCCGATCGACTATCGGCTCAGTCGCCGAGATAGGGGCCGAGCTTCCGCTTCGAGACGTCGAGAAGGCCGGCGAGCTTGGGATCGTTCATATTGGCTTTCGTCACGGTCCCCACCCCCGTGTCGACGTTCTTCGGCAGACGCACGCCATGCGCCGCGGCAAAGCCGTACCAGACGCCGCCAAAGCCCATCATATACGGGTCCTGGATCACCAGCGCATAGATCGAGCCGTCCTTCAGATGCTCGAGCTCGCCGGCGTCCGAGTCGAAGGCGACCAGGCAGAATTTTGAGCCGAGTTTCTGCTCGTTGATCGACGCGCCTGAGCCGGTGCCCATTTGCGCATTGTCCGCGAACAGGCCGACCAGATCGGGATCCTTTGTCAGCATATCGGCGGTGAGGTTCATGCCCTCCGCCTCTTCATTGTTGGCGACGCGATTGCCGACCACTTTCACGTCGGGATAGGCCTTCATGCCCTCGACAAAACCCTTGTCGCGGGAATCGAGCGATTCATGACCCGCCATCGCGGTCAGATACCCGACCTTCCCGGCGGCTTTGCCGGTCCTCTCTTTGATGCAGGCCGCCATTGCATTCGCCGCGGCGCGCCCGCCCGCTTCGTTATTGGTCGTCAGGAAGGACGCATATTTATCGGTTTTTGCGCCCGAATCGATGACGATCACGGGAATGCCGGCGTCCGTCACTTTGGCGATCGGATCGCCGAGCGCTTCGAAAATCGTCGGCGATATGACGATTGCGGCGGGTTTCGACCCGGCGGCGCTTTCGAGCACCGAAATTTGCCCGGCGGCGTCGTCCTTCGGCGTGCCGAGCTTCTCGATTTTCAGGCCGAGCTGCTTGCCTGCGTCCTCGGCGCCTTTGAACACCCATTGCCAGTATTCCGACGTGGTCGCCTTGACGATCACGGCGACCCGATCGTCCGCCTGAGCCGCGCTCGCGCCGATTGCCGCCGTCGCCACCGAGGCGGCGATCATCGATTTCCAGTTCATCTCTTTCCCTCCCGTGCCGCGGCGATCACGCCGCCTTGTTCGTTTCGCTGTACCCGGTCATGTATTTGATCAATGTCTCCTGGTCGGTTGCTCCTGTTGTGGTTACGTGAACGGTACGCCCGCGAAACATCACTGCGATCCGGTCCGCGACCTTCAAAATCTCGGTGAGGTTGTGACCGATATAGATGACGCCGACGCCGTGCGCGGCGAGGTCGCGCGCATGCGCGATGACGCGCTCGCGCTCCATGACCGCGAGCGCCGCAGTCGGCTCGTCCATGAGCACGACTTTCGCCTGCCAGTAGATGGCGCGAGCGATCGCCACGGCTTGGCGTTGCCCGCCAGACAGGCGGGCGACGGTCGGCGCTTCGGGCGGGATCTCGCTGCGGATCTTCTTCAAGAGATCGGCGGTCTCGCGGCGAATGGCGCGCTCGTCGATATAGGGCAGAATTCCGAACAGGCGCCGCATCGGCTCGCGACCAAGAAAGATGTTTGCGCCGATGGAGAGATCGTCGGCGAGCGCGAGGTCTTGGTAGACCGTCTCGATGCCGCGTTCGCGCGCCTCGCGCGGCGAGGCGAGATCCAACGGGACGCCGGCTAGCAAGATTTGGCCGGCGTCCGGCCGATACACCCCGGAAATATGCTTGATCAGGGTCGACTTGCCGGCGCCATTGTCGCCGACCACCGCCAGAACCTCGCCGGCGCGAAGCTGCAAATCGGCCCCCCGCAGCGCCTCGACAGGGCCAAAGCTTTTATAGAGGCCGACGACTTCGAGGATGGGGTTCAAAGCGTCGCCCTCGCTTGCGGCGTCGCCCCTAACTTCGCGCCAGGCATTAGTCCCCTCCCGATGTTTCTTATACAGAAAAATCTGTCCAACTTGCGTAGTCAAATTGTTTTTTAGGGATTATCAATCAGACAAATGGGATGAGCAGGCGGAAATGAAGACCGACACGGTTTTTAAGCGCGCTTTCAACGACGCGCTCAGCCTGGTCGCCAAGCTCGAGGACGGCGAGCCGCTTCCTTCGGAAAACACGCTGAGCGCCGGTCTTGGCGTCAGTCGCACGACCGTGCGCAAAATCATTGCCGCGCTCGCCGCGCAAGGGGCGATCACCGGCGCGGGGCGCCGCCGGGCGGTGGCCGCGGCGCGAACCAAATTGCGGCCATTTCCGGCGGCGGAGACGGTCTCGACTTCCGCACAGGTCGAAAACCGTTTCATGGAATGGATGCTGCGCGACAACGCCCGCCCCGGCACCACGATCAACGAGCTTGAACTGGCGCGCCAATTCGGTGTCGCGACGACCGGAATTCGCGAGTTTCTCAATCGCTTTCAAAGCTTCGGCTTGATCGAGAAGCGCCCGAACGCCGGTTGGGTGTTCAAGGGATTTACGGCGAGGTTCGCCCTCGAACTGTTCGAAATCCGGGAGATGTTCGAACTGCGCTCCGCCGAGGCCTTCGCGCGATTGCCGGACAGCTCCAAGCTTTGGCGGCAGATCGAAGCGCTTCGCGACGAGCACATCGTCCTGCTGCGGGACATCGATCGGCGGTACCACGACTTTTCCGATCTCGACAGCCGCTTTCACCGCCTGATCAATTCAGCGGCGCCGAACCGGTTCATCGACGGCTTCTACGACATCATCACGCTGATCTTCCATTACCATTACCAATGGAACAAGCACGACGAGCGGCAGCGCAACGAAGCCGCGATCGGGGAGCACCTCGCCTATATCGAGGCGTTGCTCAGCCGGGACGTGTCGATCGTCGAAACCGCCTGTCGAGCGCATTTGACCTCCGCGAAGGAGACATTATTGCGCTCGACGGCAGGGTAGATGTTGCGCCGGGTCCAGCCGCAATGCGGCCTCACCTCCGGGCGGCCTCTCGTTCCGCGTCGCGAGTCGACGCAGCGCGACCCGCCTTGTCCTTCCCTTCGGCGATCTTCGCCAAGTCCCGCATGATCTCCAGCACGCCGGCGAGCCGCGCCTCGAGCGTTTCGAAATCGCGGATAAAGACGACGCGCATGTCGGGGCGCACCTTGGCCAGCGAGCCCTGCTCCGCGACATAGCGGACCAAAGCCGCCGGATTGGCGAAGGAATTGTCGCGGAAAGCGAGCGTCGCGCCTTTCGGGCCGGCCTCGATCTTTTCGACATTGGCGCGCCGGCACAGAGCCTTGATCGTCACCAGTTTCAACAGCAGGCCGACTTCCGGCGGTGTCGGTCCGAAGCGATCGACGATCTCGGCGCCCATCGCGTCGATCTCCTCGTCGCTCTCCAGCGCCGAAAGGCGGCGGTAGAGATTGAGCCGGGTCGCGAGATCGGGGATGTACTCTTCCGGGATCGTCACCGGCGCGCCGAGCGAGATGCTCGGCGACCAGAGATCCTGCGCCGGCTCTTCGACGCCGGCTTTGAGGCGCTCGACCGCCTCCTGCACCATCTGCTGGTAAAGTTCGTAGCCGACCTCCTTGATGTGGCCGGACTGCTCCTCGCCGAGCAGATTGCCCGCCCCGCGTATGTCGAGATCGTGGCTCGCCAATTGGAAGCCGGCGCCGAGCGTATCGAGCGATTGCAGCACTTGCAGCCGCTTCTCGGCCTGCGGCGTCACCGGCTTGTTGGCCGGCACGGTGAAGAGGGCGTAGGCGCGCGTCTTCGAGCGCCCGACGCGACCGCGCAATTGATAGAGCTGAGCGAGGCCGAACATGTCGGCGCGATGGACGATCAGCGTGTTGGCGGTCGGAATATCGAGGCCGGATTCGACGATCGAGGTCGACAGCAGAATGTCGTATTTGCCGTCGTAGAAGGCGCCGATCTTGTCCTCCAGCTCGCTCGACGCCATCTGGCCGTGAGCGACGACGAATTTCGCCTCCGGCACGTTCTGACGCAAGAAGCTCGCCGCCTCTTCGAGATCGTCGATGCGCGGGCAGACATAGAAGCTCTGGCCGCCGCGATAGCGCTCGCGAAGCAGCGCCTCGCGCACGATCAGCGCGTCGAACGGCGTGACGAACGTGCGCACGGCGAGGCGGTCGACGGGCGGCGTCGCGATGATCGAGAGTTCGCGCACGCCGGTCATGGCGAGCTGCAAAGTGCGTGGAATGGGCGTCGCCGACAGGGTCAGCACATGGACCTCGGCGCGCAGCTCCTTGAGCCGCTCTTTGTGGCCGACGCCGAAATGCTGCTCCTCGTCGATGATGACGAGGCCAAGGTCCTTGAACTTGACGGTCTTGCCGAGCACCGCATGAGTGCCGATGACGATATCGACCGTCCCCTCGGCGAGACCTTTCTTCACCTCGCGCTGCTCGGCGGCGCCGACCATGCGCGAAAGCTGGCCGATCCTGACCGGCAGGCCGGCGAAGCGCGTCTGAAAGTTCTTCGTATGCTGGCGCGCCAGCAACGTGGTCGGCACGACGATCGCCGTCTGCTTGCCGCCCATGGCGGCGACGAAGGCGGCGCGCAGCGCGACCTCGGTCTTGCCGAAGCCGACATCGCCGCAGATCAGGCGATCCATCGGCCGGCCGGCGGCGAGATCGTCGAGCGTCGCTTCGATCGCGTTTTCCTGATCCTGGGTCTCGTCGTAAGGAAAGCGCGCGCTGAACTCGTCGTAGAGGCCGTCGGCCGGAACCAGGCGCGGCGCTTCGCGCGTCTGGCGCGCGGCGGCGATGCGGATGAGCTCGGCGGCCATTTCGCGGACGCGCTTTTTCAGCTTGGCCTTGCGGGTCTGCCAGCCTGACGCGCCGAGCTTGTCGAGCGGGACATTGGCGTCTTCCGAGCCGTAGCGTGACAGAAGCTCCAGGTTCTCGACCGGCAGGTAGAGCCGGTCGCCGCCGGCATAGTGCAGTTCGAGGCAATCATGCGGCGCGCCGGCGGCCTCGATCGTCTGCAATCCCACGAAGCGGCCGATGCCATGATCGATATGGACGACGAGATCGCCGGCGGCGAGCGAAGAGACTTCCGCCAGCATGTCCTGTGCGCGGCGCTTGGCCTTGCGCGGCCTGACCAGCCGATCGCCGAGAATGTCCTGCTCGCCGATCACGGCGAGATCGTTCGTCTCGAAGCCCTGCTCGAGCGCGAGCACGGCCAGCGGCAGCGCGCCCGGCCGCGCGGCCTTGGCCTGATCGAGCGACGAGACGAGTTCGATCGATTTCAACCCGTGCTCGGCGAGGACATGCGACAGGCGCTCGCGCGAGCCGTCGGTCCAGCCGGCGACGACGACGCGCTTGCCCTGTTCGCGCAGCGCCTGGATATGGCTGATCGCGGCGTCGAAGACGTTGACGCCCTCCTGCGCCCGCTCTGGCGCGAAATTGCGCCCGGTCTTCGCGCCGCAATCGACGATGGCTTCGGCCGGCGGCATGGCGAACGGCGTCAACCGCGCCAGCGGCGCCTTGTCGAGCGCCGCGCGCCATTCGTCCGGCGTCAGGTACAAGCGGTCGGGCTTTAACGGCCGGTAATTGGCCTTGATCGGATCGTCTTCGTACGCAGCGCGGCGCGCCTCGTAATAATCCGCAATCTGCTTGAAGCGCGCTTCGGCCGCGTCTTCGGCATGGGCGTCGAGCACGAAAGGCGCGCCGGCGCAATAGGCGAAGACGCTGTCCATCTTGTCGTAGAAAAGCGGCAGCCAATGTTCGAATCCGGCCGGCCGGCGCCCTTCGCTCACCGCCTCGTAGAGCTGATCGCCATGCGTCTGGGCGCCGAAGGCCGCGACATAGCCGTGGCGGAAGCGGCGGATCGTCTCGGTCGTCAGTTGCGCTTCGCTCATCGCGACGAGGTCGAGCGCGCGCAATTGACCGGTCGAGCGCTGTGTCTCCGGATCGAAGGCGCGGATCGATTCCAAAGTATCGCCGAAGAAGTCGAGCCGCACCGGCGCCGGCGCGCCTGGCGCATAGAGGTCGAGAATGCCGCCGCGCATGGCGTAGTCGCCGACGTCGCGCACGCTGCTGGCGCGGCTGAAGCCGTTCGTCTCCAGCCACAGCGCGAGTTCGCTCATGTCGACGCTGTTGCCCGGCGCGGCGGAGAATGAAGCGGCGGCGATGAAGGCGAGCGGCGGCGTGCGTTGCGTGATCGCATTGATCGTCGTCACCAGGACCCGCGGTCGCTCGAGCGCGCCGCGCGTCCGCGCCAGGCGCGCGAAAGCGGTCATGCGCTGGGCGCTGACCGCGGCGTTGGGCGAGACGCGGTCATAGGGCTGGCAATCCCAGGCCGGCAGATAGAGCGCCTCGATCTCGGGCGCGGCGAAGGCGAGCGCGTCAATGAAGCTTTGGGCGCGCTGGCCGTCGCGCGCGACGAAAACGAGGGCCGCGGCCCTTTTCTCGCCCGGCTCGGCGAAGGCGCGGGCGAGGTCGGCGACAAGGAAGGCGTCGTAGCCTTCCGGCGCGGCGGCGAGCGTGATCGCGCCGCCGCGGACGAGGCGGCGGGCGGCGGTCTGGGCGGGATTTTTGGCGGCGAGAAGAGCTTCGTTCACGGTCTTGTCTGTTTCAAGAGAGCGGCGCTCGGCGCAGCGCGCAGGCGCGCGAAGAGCGGCGTGTCGCGCTCGGGCGGAGCCGGCGCCTCGCCGACAATCCAGGCGTAAACGTCCGGATCGGGCGCTTCGAGCAGATTTTCGAATTCGTCGAGCTCGGCCTCGCTCATCGCCGCGATTTCCTGGTCGGCGAAATGGCCCATGACCAGGTCCATCTCGCGCATGCCCCGACGCCAGGCGCGAAACAGAATGCGGCGGCGGCGGGCGTCGAGCCCGGCGCTCGAAACGGCCGAGCCGGTCATGGGTTCCTCTAAGGTCGGCGGCGGACTTGAAGCCCCAAACCGCGCGCGCCGGGCTTATAGCGGCCGGAAGAGCGTCTGTCAGCCGGACAATTGCTCAAGGCTGGGACACGCGCCGCTCATAGAGCCGGCCAGAGCGCGCGGCAAAGCTGAGCGACGGTTCGCCTTTCTTATATTTCACCCTTTTCGCGGCGCCGACTCTCGGCCAAAAGATCGGCCAGGATCATCCGGAGCCGCCATGCGCACCTTCCTCATCGACACCGACACAGCCTCCGATGACGCCGTGGCGATCATCATGGCCCTCTCCGCGCCGGACGTAAAAGTCTGCGGCCTGACCATTGTCGCCGGCAATGTCGGGCTCGACCAGGCGACGCGCAACGCGCTTCTGACAGCCGAAGTGTGCGGCGTCGAGGTCCCCGTGTTCAAAGGCGCCGCTGCGCCGCTGACGCGTGCGCATGAGCACGCGCATTGGTTTCACGGCCGCGACGGGCTCAGCGATCGCAATTATCCCGAGGCGAAGCACAAGCCGGAAAGCGAGCATGCGGTCGAGGCCATCTCGCGCCTCTGCCGCGCCGAGCCCGGCCTGACGCTGGTCACGCTCGGCCCTTTGACCAACATTGCCCTAGCGCTGGCGCGCGATCCGGGGCTGATCGGCTCTATCGGACGCTGCGTCGTGATGGGCGGCGCGCCGTGCTGCGAGGGCAACGTCACGCCGGCCGCGGAATATAATATCTGGGTCGATCCCGAGGCGGCGCGGATGGTCTTCCGCTCCGGCCTGCCCATCGAAATGGTCGGCTGGCAGGTCTCGCGCGGACCGAGCGTGCTGAGCGAGGAGGAAATCGCCGGCGTGCTCGCGCTCGGCACGGAGAAGGCGCGTTTCGCCATCGAGTGCAACGGCCGCGCCAAGGAGGCCTATTTTACTCAGACCGGCGAGACCGGCCTGTCGCTCGCCGATCCGACCGCCATGGCGGTGGCGCTCGACCGGACGATCGGCACCGAATGGAGCCGGCATTTCGTCGAGGTCGAATGCGCCAGCGAATTGACGCGCGGCATGACCATCGTCGATCGGCTCAATGTAGCGCATGACGCGAACAACGCCGCCGTCTGGAAGCGCGCGCTCGACGCGAACGTCAAGGCCGACATTTGCTGGACGATCGACGCCGCGCGTTTCAAGGCGCAGATGATCGAAGCGCTGAAATGATCCCGCGCTCCCGTACCCCTCGCCCCGCGCAGCGGGGAGAGGGGGGTCTCGAAGCGGCCGGGTGAGGGGCGGCGCCGGCCCTGCCGATTAGCCCTTCACAGAGCGCGTACCTCAGAGACCTGCGCAGCCCCTCATCCGGCCCTTCGGGCCACCTTCTCCCCGCTTTGCGGGGAGAAGAAGGGTACGATCACGCCGCCGCGTTCGGCGCCACGGTCGCGCGAAACTTGCTCATCAGGTACGGACCCGACAGGACAGGCCCGTATTTCGGCGTCTCGCCCGGCGCAAGGCAGGCTTCGAGACAGACGATCTCGGCGAACCAATTCGGCTGGTGAAAGAAAGCCAGCGACTGGCGGCGCGCCATGCCGCCCTCCTCCGGCGGCGGATTGACCACGCGGTGCAATGTCGACACCCAGCGATCGTTCGTCCAGCGTTGCATCAAATCGCCGAGATTGATGACGAACGCGCCGGGGACCGGCGGCACGGGAAGCCAAGCGCCATTGGAATAAATCTCCAGCCCCTTCGAGTCTTCCTGCGGCAAGAGAATGGTCAAGCTGCCATAATCCGTATGCGCGCCGGCGCGCAACTGGCCCGGCTTGGGCGGGACATGCTGCTCGGGATAGTTGAGCGCCCGCAGCGCGCTCACCGGCGCGTCGATGAAGCGGGCGAAATAGTCTTCCGGCAAGTTCAGCGCGACCGCGAAGACTGTCATGATCCGCGCCGCAAGGTCCTCCATCGCCGCGTAATAAGCGCGCCACGCTTCGACGAAGCCGGCCGGTTGTTGCGGCCAGATCGTCGGCGCATAGCAGAAGGCGAGCGCGTCCTCATCGGTCATCCCCGCCGGCGCGGCGGCCGGCCCGCCATTGAAGCTCTCTTTGAGATCGGGCGGCGTGTCGACATTGCGCGACTTCGCCAGCGCCTCCAATTCCGGCCCGAGATAGCCGTAAGGGTAGCCTTTGTAAGGCGCCTTGGCCTTTTCCTTTTCTGCGAAGGGCAGATCGAAAAAGGCCTTCGCCTTGCCCCAGACGCTGTCGATCACGTCCTGTGGAACGCCGTGATTGGCGATCGCGAGGAAGCCGGTCGTGCGGCAAATCTCATCGACCTCGCGGCCAAGCGCGCGGCGCCGCTCAACGCCAGCTTTTTCGAAGGCGCCGAGATCGAAGACAGGGAAGGACCTGGGCATACTATCCTCTCCTCAACGGCGCGGTTGGACAAAGGGATGCCGACCGTCGAACCTCTACTGTTCGCTGCGAAGCTTGCCGCCCAACAGCATCAATATGCACAGCGCTTGCTTCAAGTCACGATCCCCCTCGGTTCGAGCGCGACGCCAACTTGCAATTGCCTGCTCTATGCGTTCAGCGAGGAACCAAGCATCCGCTTCACTTAGCTCCTCGTTCAAATCGTAATCAGCGTCGTTTCTCTTTGAGTGCGCGTCGAGAAAGGCTGTCGCGATCTGCCTGACAAAATCCAGTGTGGCGAACGCGCGCCCTTCTGCCGCCGCGGGATGGCGCAGAAAATCTTCGACCGAACCATGGACGCTTGTCCCTCTGACCCGATCAAGGGCAAGCCTGATCCCCGTATGAGTAAACTGTCGCGAAAATATTCGCCTCCGGCGCACTAACTCATTTTGCGCGCCGATGAGGAGCCGTCCGGCTTCGTCAACGAGAAAGTGGAATATCGCATAATATGAGGTCGAAACGCTGCGACGAATACGCGCTCTCGGCAACCTTCCGCGCTGACCAGCCTCGCGCGTGATGAGACGTCGAGCTGTCTCGAGCAATTCCTCGTCATAATTCGCCATTCAAGCGGCTTCGGCGAAACGGACGCTCGGAAAGCGCTCGTCAAGATCGCCAACGACGGTTTCAATAGAGGTCACCAAGCTTGCCAGATCCTCATAGCTCGCGCGGTCCAGACCTCTGATTTTTAAAATCACCCGCAGGAAATCGTCGCCGTCAGCGTCTTTATCGGCTTCCAGAACGATATCCGCCACGCCGTCGCCGATGGCTGCGTTCTCGGCGATCTCCGCGACTCTGTCCCTGAGCGTGGATAATTCCATTCTTTGCATTCTATCCTCTGGCGAGACAAAGAGTAAATTTCGTCAACTTGGATCGCCGGATTAAACGCGGAACCGGCCAGGCGCAAAAACATTGTAACCTTGTTAGGACTTGTAGAATAACCGCCATGCTCCCCGCCGCCAACCTCCTCGCCGACGCGACCTCCCCCTATCTGCTCCAGCACGCCCATAACCCCGTGCATTGGCGCCAATGGGGGCCGGCGGCGCTTGCGGAGGCGCGCGAGCGCGACCGGCCGATCCTGATCTCGATCGGCTACGCCGCCTGCCATTGGTGCCATGTCATGGCGCACGAATCCTTCGAGAACGAAGAGACAGCGGCGTTGATGAACAAGCTCTTCGTCAATATCAAAGTCGATCGCGAGGAGCGGCCGGATATCGATCACATCTACATGACGGCGCTCCACGCGCTCGGCGAGCAAGGCGGCTGGCCGCTGACCATGTTTCTTGCGCCCGACGGCTCGCCGATGTTCGGCGGCACCTATTGGCCGCCGGAGCCGCGCTGGGGCCGACCGTCGTTTCGTCAAATTCTGCACGCCGTCGACAAAGCCTGGGCCGAGAAGCGGCAGGCGCTGCTTTCGCAAGGCGACAATCTCAAAGCGTTTCTTGCCGAGATGTCGGCGCCGAAGGGCGGCGGCGCGGTTGGGCCTGACGACCTTTCGGCGATCGCCGCGGCCTATCTGCGCCAGGTCGATCCGGTTCATGGCGGCCTCGGCGCCGCGCCGAAATTCCCCAATGCGCCGATCTTCCGCTTTCTCTGGAACGAAGCGTTCCGCGCCAGCGATCAGGCTGCGAAGGCGGCGACGCGCAAGCTGCTCGTGTCGCTCTGCCAAGGCGGTATCTACGATCATCTCGGCGGCGGCTTCGCCCGCTATTCGGTCGACGCCGAATGGCATGTGCCGCATTTCGAAAAGATGCTCTACGACAATGCGCAGATTTTCGAATTGCTCGCCTTGGCCCATGCAGACGCGCCAGACCTGCTCTTCGCCGAACGCGCCGAGGAGACGTTCGGCTGGCTGATGCGCGAAATGCGGGTCGGCGATAAGCGGCGCTTCGCCTTCGCCGCCTCGCAAGACGCCGATCAGGCGGGCGGCGAAGGCTCGTACTACACATGGACCGCCGAGGAGATCGACGCCGCGCTCGGCGCGGACAGCGCCGCGTTCAAGGCGGCCTATGACGTGAGGCCGGAGGGCAATTGGGAGGATCGCAATGTCCTGCGCCGCACCCTCGCCCGGAGTGGCGACGGCGCCGCGGAGGCCCGCCTCGCCGAGTCGCGCGAGAAACTGTTCGCGTTGCGCGAGAAGCGGCCAAAACCGGCTTTGGACGATAAAATCCTCGCCGATTGGAACGGGCTGATGATCGCGGCGCTCGCGCGTGCAGCGAGCTTCGCCTTCGCGCCGGCCTGCCTCGACGCGGCCCGCCGCGCCTTCGCCTTTATCGACGAGACCCTCCGCGACGATCAGGGTCGCCTGGTCCACGCGTGGCGCGCCGGCCGCGTCGGCGCGGCGGGGATGCTCGACGACTACGCCAGCATGGCGCGAGCCGCCCTGGCGCTGTTCGAGGCGACGGGCGAGCGCGCCTATTTCGGCCGCGCCGTAGTGCTGGTCGAGGAGGCGCAGGATCGTTTCGGCGACGCGGACGGCAGTTTCTTCATCACCGCCCGCGACGCCGCCGATCTGCCCGCGGCGCGGCCGCGCCACGCCCATGACGGGGCGACGCCGTCCGGAGTCGGGCTGATCGCCGAGGTCTTCGCTCGGCTGCATCATTTGACCGGGGAGCCGCGCTGGCGGCGCGATTGCGAGCGGCTGATCGCCGCCTTCGCCGGCGGACGGGAGACGCTGGCGCAATCGCCGCTGCTGCTCGCGGCGGCGGATTTTCTCGAGCGAGCGGCAATTGTGGTGGTCGCCGGCGATCCAGGCGATGCGCGCGCCACGGCGCTGGCCGAAGTCGCGCTGGCTTCGCCCGATCCTGCGATTTGCCTGCTCCGTACCGTCGACGGCGCGGACTGGCCCGAAACCTCGCCGGCCCATGGCCGCGTTCCGATCGACGGCGCGCCCGCCGGCTATCTCTGCCGCGGCTCGACCTGCAGCTTGCCGGTGACGACCGCGGAGAGCCTCGGAGCGCTCATATCCCGGCGCTGAAAACTCAGGCGAACTTGCCTTTGGCCGCCATTGTGGCATGCTAGCCATGATTGCGCTGGGCTATAAGATCCAGACAGTCACGCATCCGAACGCCACGCGGACGCGAGCGAAAGGGAGGATTCCAAATGAAAAAGCTTGGTCTTGTATCAGGCCTGGCGATCGCTGGGCTGCTCATGTCGTCGGCCGCGGTTTTCGCCGGACCGAAAGTCGTCTCCGGTCCCGGAGCCAATCCCGAGTGTTTCAAGCCCTGGTCGGACCAAACCAAGTATTTCCAATGGCCGAAAAAGGCCGGTCCGTACAAGATCGCATTGGTCAACGGCTTCGTCGGCAACACTTGGCGCATTCAGATGGTCAAGACCGCGAAGGCTTTCGCCGAGCAGCCGGGCATCAAGGAGAACATCAAGGAGTTCAAGGTCGTCTCGACCGGCACCGACGTCGCCGCCCAGCTCGGCGCGATGGAGGATTTCATCAATCAGGGCTACGACGCGATCGTCACCATCGCCGTCGCGCCGGACGGCTTCGACCGCATCATCCGCCTCGCCGACAAGAACAACGTCGTCGTGGTGCCGTTCGACAATATCCTCGACACCGACAAGGTGATGATGGTCAACGAGGATCAGAAGGAAATGGGCCGCATGTCGGCCAAGTTCCTGCTCAAGGAAATGGGCAAGACGTCAGGCGACATTCTGGAAGTGCGCGGACTGCCCGGCAACTCGGTCGATCGCGATCGCCATCTCGGCTTCCGCGAAGTCATGGAGGCGCCGCCGAACAAGTTCAACATCACGGAAGTGGTCGGCAATTGGGACACCGGCACGTCGCAGAAAGTCACCGCCGACGCGCTTGCCGTCCATGGCCATTTCGACGGCATTTTCAGCCAGGGCGGCGACGACGGCACGGTGCAGGCTCTGATCGACGCCCACCATCCCTTCGTCCCGTTCGCCGGCGAGGGCGAGAACGAGTTCCGCAAGCAGATCGCCGAGCACTGGAAAGAGGGGCTGAAGGGCATGTCCTACGGCCAGTCCCCGGCTCTGGTCGCGATCTCGATGAAGGCGGCGATTTCGGCGCTGCAAGGCAATGTCATGCCGCAGATGATCTCGATCCCGATTCCGGTCGCCGACTACACGAACCTGAAGCCCGGCGAGAATTATTGGCCCGATCTGAAGGCCAATTTCTTCGCGCCGAACCAGTTCCTGCCCTGCGGCGTCACCTTCACGGCGCCGGAAATCATGGCGCAGAGCGAAAAGAACACGCAATGACCGCGTGAGGCGACGAATCGTCGATGGCCCGGCGCAAAGCCGGGCCATTTTGCTGGGCGGCTGGAGCGAGCCGCGAGGACCTGACGAAAGGCCGCCATGTCCCAAGTGGATGAGAACTTTCTCGTGCTCGCCGGCGTGTCCAAGCGCTATGGCGGCGTGCGGGCGCTCGAGAATGTCGATTTCGGCTGCGCGCGCGGCAAGATACACGCGGTGCTCGGCGAGAACGGCGCCGGCAAATCGACCTTAATCAAGATCGTCGCCGGCGTCGTCCAGCCGGATGCGGGCTCGATCACGCTTGACGGCGCTCCGCGTCACTTCAATAGGCCGGCGGCGGCCACGGCTGCTGGAATCGTTTGCATCTTTCAGGAATTGTCGCTGATGCCGGACCTTTCCGTCGCCGACAATATCTCGATTTCGTCGCCGCCGAGGCGCTTCGGGCTGATCGATTCGCGCGCGCAGCGCCGCCGCGCCGAGGCCCTTCTCGCCGAGGTCGGATGCGAAGACGTCAATCCGTTGGTCCGGGTGCGCGACCTGCCGCTGTCGCGTCGCCAGATGGTCGAAATCGCCAAGGCGATCGGCCAGAAGCCCAAACTGCTCATTCTCGACGAGGCGACATCGGCCCTGACCAGCGCCGATGTCGAGAAAGTCTACGCCCTTCTCGCGCGGTTGAAAGCTCAGAACCTCGCCATCCTCTACATCTCGCACCGCATGCACGAGGTCGAGGCGCTCGCCGATCGCGCGTCGGTGTTCCGCAACGGCCGGCACATCGAAACGTTCGATAAAGGCGCCCGGTCGACCGCCGAAATCGTCCAGTTGATGATCGGCCGCGACATCGCGACCCAATACCCTCCCAAGCCGAAGCGGCCGCGCCCGAAGCCGGCGCTCAAGATCGAGAATCTCGGCTGGGAGAAGCGCCTGGAAGGCATTTCTCTCGAAGTCGGCGCAGGCGAGATCGTCGGGCTTGGCGGTCTCGATGGCCAGGGACAAAAGACGCTGCTGCTCGCGTTATTCGGCGTGCTGCGCGGCGTCGCCGGTACGATCACGGTTAACGGCCGCCAGGTCCGGCCAAGTTCGCCCGCGGCGGCCAAAGCGCCCGATATCGGCATCGCCCTCGTGCCTGAAGACCGCAAGACCGAGGGGCTGATGCTGCCGATGTCGATCGCCGACAATCTCGCCATCGCCTCGCTGAACGCCCTTTCCAACGGTCCGTTTGTCGACGTCGCAAAGGAGCGGCGCGCGGTCGAGCGCGCCATTGCGCGTCTGCAAATCAAGGTCGGCTCCGAGAGCGACGCGGTCTCCACTCTTTCGGGCGGTAATCAGCAGAAAGTCGTCATCGCCAAATGGCTGATGACCGAACCGAAGATCATCCTCCTCAACGATCCGACCCGCGGCATCGACGTCGGCACCAAGCAGGAACTCTATCGCCTCATGCGCGAACTCGCCGACCAGGGCGCGGCGATCTTGTTCTATTCGACCGATTACGACGAACTCATCGGCTGCTGCGACCGCGTCGCCATCATGTACGATGGACGGATCGTGCGCGAGCTTTCAGGCGCCGACCTGACCGAGACCAATATCGTCGCCAGCGCTCTGAATATCGAAGCGGCCGGCGAGCAGACCCGCGGGTCGGAGGCGGCGCATGCCTAGCAACCTCGCCATCCGCCTCCGCCAGAATGTGGGTCTGGCGACCGCCATTGTTTTGTTCTGCATCGTCTATCTTCTTTATCACCTCTCTCACCCCAAGGGTTTCTCCTCGGCGGTCCTGGTGCAGAACGGCGATGAAGTGTTCACGCTCGCCATGGTCGCTATGGCCCAGACCGTGCCGGTTCTCGCCGCCGGGCTCGATCTTTCCGTCGGCGCGTTGATGACCATGGTGGGCTGTTTCGCGAGCTATCTGCTGAGCGGCGCCGCCGACGGAACGCCGCTGTCGATCGATCTGGCCGGAACCCAGATCCCCCTGGGGACGCTCCCCGGCGGCGCTTTGGGGATCGGCCTCGGCGCCCTGATCTGCATTGCCATCGGAACGCTTGCCGGCTTGCTCAACGGCTTGATCGTCGTCTATGGCCGCATCCAGCCGATCATCGCCACGCTCGCCACTGGCGCGATCTATATCGGCGTGGCGCTGTTCCTTCGGCCGCAGCCTGGCGGCAAGATCGACGACGATCTCAACTGGGCGATGACCAATTCGCTCGGCGATTTCGCCTCCACCGTTCACATCTTCGACGACGGCGCCGCGCCCTGGTTCGCGCCTTTCGCCTGGATTCCGACGCCGTTCGTGCTGCTCGCGCTGATCGCGATCGTCGTCTGGATCCCGTTCCGTCGCTCGGTCGTCGGCCGCACGGTTTACGCGATCGGCTCGGCTGAGGGCGCGGCCTACATGTCCGGCCTCGACATCAATCGCGCCAAGATCGTAGCCTTCACATTGGCCGGCTTCTTCGCGGCTTGCGGCGGCCTGTTCCTGGCGATTCAGACTTCGTCCGGCAACGCCGATCTTCCCCAGGCCGGCACCTACACGCTCAACTCGATCGCCGCGGTCGTCATCGGCGGCACGTCGTTGCTCGGCGGAACCGGCGGCGCGATCGGCTCGATCTTCGGCGCGCTGATCCTGAGAGTGATCTCCTTCTTCTTCAGAGTCTTCGATATTGCGCCGCTGTTGCAGCCTCTGTTCGAGGGGATCATCCTCCTGGCGGCGGTGAGCGTCGGCGCTCTGCGCATGTTGCGCGTCAAGAACACGTTGGAGCTCTTCCGGTGACGGCGATTCAAGCGGGTCGCTCAACCCTGTCCCTATCGCGCGACGACAAGCCGATCGTCATCGCGGCTCTGTTCATCATCGCCATCCTGATCGGCGGCACGGCCTATACCTGGACCCGCTTCGGCAGCGCGCCGCTCCTTTCGCCGAACTATCTCCTTCAGCAATTGCAGATCGGCGCCTTTCTCGGCATCGTCGCAGCCGGGATGATGATCGTCATCTTGATTTCGCAGATCGACCTTTCCGTGCCCTGGACGCTTACCGCCGCGGCGATGATGGCGACCGCGATCGGCGGGCCTTGGGCGATCCCGGTCGGTCTGGGCGTCGGCCTCATCGTCGGAATCGTCAACGGCCTCGGCATCGCCTATCTGCGCGTGCCGTCGATGATCTTCACCCTTGGCGTCAATGCGGTGATGCGCGGCTTGATGGTCGCTCATACCGGCGGCTTCGCGCCGCAGACCGCCGCGACCGATCTCATGCGCCTGCTTTCCGCCGAGCATACATTCGGCATTCCCAACGCGCTCTTCGTCTGGCTCGCCGTCTCGGCGATCATCGTCGTTATCCTCCAACGCATGGCGCTCGGGCGCTATATTTACGCCATCGGCAACAAAGAGGCCGCCGCGTACCTCGCCGGCGTCAACACGCGCGGCGTGACAGTGATCTGCTTCGCGCTGTGCGGCCTCACCGCCGGCCTTTCCGGCGTCCTCCTCGCCGGCTATTCGAACAAGGCCTACCAAGGCATGGGCGATGCCTACCTGCTGCCGTCGATCGCCGCCGTGGTCATCGGCGGCACCAACATCCTCGGCGGCCGCGGCCGCTATCTCGGCACGCTGATCGGCGTCGTGTTGATCGTGCTGCTCAATAGCGTGCTGTCGATCATGGAGATGCCGGAAGCGGGCCGGCAGGTGATCTATGGCGGCGTGATCATCCTGATGCTGCTGGTCTATGGGCGGGGCGAGCGGGTGACGAGCTGAACCCTCGTTGCGCCGCAGGCGGCCCTGACGAAAACCTCGATGTCCTTCCCGCTTTCGCGCAGGGCTGTCCGGGGAAAGGACCGCGCCTCCGTCCGGCGGTTTGGCTTGCTTTCAACAGCGCGGCGCCAGGCCGCCCGGTCGCCGTCAACCCGCCATGGCGCCTCGAAGGTACGCGCAACACGATGTCCGCCCGCGCGGCGCCATGGCGGGTGCTCCGCTTGCGCTCCGCCCCTCCGGGTGACGGCGACCGCTCCGCGTGGCTATTGGCGACCAAGACGTTTTGCTGCCGAAACCGGCCGTTCGGCCGTTTCGGTCAGCAAAACGTCTTGGTTGCAAAAAGGCCATCGAGGCGGGCGCGGGT